>JAPPPX010000071.1 GCA_028817305.1 Gammaproteobacteria bacterium
GCCCTCGTCTTGCCGACTCCCCCTCAAGGGGGGAGTGATGCATATGATCCGCTTAGGCATCCGCCCGCGAAGACGGCGCTCAGAGCTTGGCGCGCTTCTCCAGTTCCCGCTCCACCAGAAGTTCCCGCAGGCGGGCCTCCAGCCTCTGCTGCTGGTAGTTGCCCATCCCTCCCTGCTCCAGGACGCCGTTCAGCCGCTGGATGGCGCCCTCGGTCTGCCCCTTCAGGTAATCCACTTCGGCAAGGGCCAGCGCCGCTTCCACGGAATACCCGGCGCCGGCCTCCGCCTGCGCCAGCAGTTCGTAATACTGGATCCCGGGGTGCGCGCGAAACCTGCCGTAATCGCGCAGCAGCCGTTGCGCCTTGTAGGGGTCGCCGCCCTCCAGCAGCCCTCGCGCCTGCTCCAGCACCGGCTGGGGATGGTCGGGAAAGGCCGTTCGCGCCCGCTCCAGGAGTGCCATCCCCTCCCGTTTCCTGCCGTCGGCCAGCGCCATCCGGCCGGCGGCCAGCAAGTACCCGAGGCGGCCCTCGTCGCGCGCCAGCAGCGCGGCTATTTGTTGCCGCGCCTCTTCCGGCCGCCCCGCCTCGAACAGCGCCAGCGCGTAGCCGTAGCGCAACGGTTCCAGCTCTGCCTCCGGGACGGAGTCGGCGGCCTCGAGCTGGTCCTGAAAGAACTGTACGGCCTGGACGGCGCCCGGCTGGCTCGCCAGCTGCAGCCGGATCTTGATCAGCGGAAAATCCGGGTCGGGCCGGCGCCGGTTCCAGGAATAGCCCTGCGCCAGGTTCTCCGCCTCCGCCACCCGCTTTTCGGTCAGCGGGTGCGTGCGCAGGAATTCCGGGACGATGCTCTGCAGGCCGCGGCTGGCCTGCAGCAAGCGGCCAAAGAAACCGGGCATGCCGCCGGGGTTGTAGCCGGAGCTGGCCAGCACCTGCATCCCGATCCGGTCGGCTTCTTCCTCGTTATCGCGGGTAAAGTTGATCTGGCTCTGCAAGGTGCCCGCCTGGCTCAGCGTGATCGCCGCGTGGCCCAGTTGCGGATCGTAGGCGCTGAGCAGGATGCCGCCCAGCAGGGCGGCGAAAGACTTCAGGCGCAGGCTGCCCTGCTTCTCGAAGGCGCGGGCCATGTGCTTCTGGGTAACGTGCGCGATTTCGTGCGCCAGCACGGCGGCCAGTTCGTGCTCGCTCTCGGCGTGCAGGAAGATGCCGGTATTGATGCCGACCAGGCCCCCGGGGGCGGCAAAGGCGTTGATGCGCTCGTCCTTGATCACCACGAAGGTGAAGTCCTCCGGATTGCGGCGGCTGCCGCGCACCAGACTGTTGCCGACCTTGCGCAGGTAATAAACCGTTTCCTGGTCATGCTCCAGCTGGGAGCTGATTTGACGCAGCATGACCCGGTAGAAGCGGCGCTCTATTTCCGGGGTCAGGGCGAGGTCGGCGGGGTTGCCCAGGTCCGGCAGGTTCGCATAGCCGGCGCCGTCGGCCCGCGCCGGAGACGGCAACCCGGCCAGCAGCAGCGCCCCCAGCAGCGCGCCCGGCAGCGCCCCCGCCGGTGCCCGGGGCGCGCCCGCGGCTGCCCCCATGGCCGC
Organism: Gammaproteobacteria bacterium; assembly: GCA_028817305.1. Lineage (GTDB taxonomy): Bacteria > Pseudomonadota > Gammaproteobacteria > Porifericomitales > Porifericomitaceae > Porifericomes > Porifericomes azotivorans. Next base: position 1,586 of record JAPPPX010000071.1, read on the forward strand.
CCCGTCCGCTCCCGGCCCGCGGTGCGGGGTGAAAAAGTTCCGGCTTTGCTGGTAAAGTCTCGTCACGGCAAATCAGGGGCGCCGTCGCCACGGCAACCACTCATTGTAGAGTGTAGAGGAACGAAGGGGAATTGGGAAAACAAAGGCCGAAAAACGCCTTCTACGCGCAGTCCGGCGGCGTCACCGCGGTCATCAACGCCACCGCCTGCGGGGTCATCGAGGCCGCCCGGCAGCGGCGCGACCGAATCGGCCGCGTCTATGCCGGCCGCGACGGGATCATCGGCGCCCTGACCGAAGATCTGATTGACACCGGCTGCGAATCGGACGCCGCCATCGCCGCCCTGCGCCACACCCCCGGCGGCGCCTTCGGCTCCTGCCGCTACAGAATGAGCGATCCTGGGAGCGATCCGGGAGGCGGCCCGGGGGGCGGCCCGGGAGACGCCCCGGAGCGGGCGACGCGCGAATACCGGCGGCTGTTCGAGGTCTTCGCCGCCCACGACATCGGCTACTGCTTCTACAACGGCGGCGGCGACTCGCAGGACACCGCGCTCAAGATCGCCCGCACCGGCGAGCGGCTCGGCTATCCCGTCGTCTGCATCGGCATCCCCAAGACGGTGGACAACGACCTGCCGGGCACCGACAACTGCCCCGGCTTCGGCTCGGCGGCCAAGTACGTGGCCGTGTCCGTGCGCGAGGCGGCCCTGGACGTGGCCTCCATGGCCCGCACCTCCACCAAGGTGTTTCTGCTCGAGGTGATGGGCCGCCACGCCGGCTGGCTGGCGGCGGCCGGCGGCCTGGCGGCGGAGCGCGAGGGCGACCCGCCGCACCTGATCCTGTTCCCGGAGCGGCCCTTCCGGCAGGGGCCCTTCCTGGAGCGGGTGCAAGACGCCGTGCGGCGGCGCGGCTACTGCGTCATCGTCGTCTCCGAGGGGGTGCGGGACGAACAGGGCCGCTTCCTCGCCGAGGCGGACAGCCGGGATTCCTTCGGGCACAAACAGCTGGGTGGCGTGGCGCCCCGGCTGGCCGACCTGGTGCGCCGCGAACTGGGCTACAAGTACCACTGGGCCGTGGCCGACTATTTGCAGCGCTCCGCCCGCCACATCGCCTCCCGCACCGACGCCGAGCAGGCATACGCCCTGGGCCGGGCGGCGGTGGAACTGGCTTGCGCCGGCGAAAACGCCGTGTTGCCGGTGATCGTCCGCACCTGCGACGACCCCTACGCCTGGGAGATCGGCAAGGCCGATCTGGAGCAGGTGGCGAATAAGGAGCGGGCGCTGCCGGACGCCTACATCGCCAGAGACGGCTTCGGGATCAGCGAAGACTGCCGGCGCTACCTGCGGCCCCTGATCGCCGGGGAGGATTACCCGCCCTACGAAGGCGGCCTGCCCCGCTACGCGCGCCTGGCCAACCGCCCCGTGGAACGCAAGCTGGAGGCATCCTTCAAACTATGAACGCCGCCGCGGGAAGGAAATGCCGGGCGGCAGCCTTTCGTACGCCCCACTCCCCCCTTGAGGCCCCATCACTCCCCCTCCTCAATCACTCCCCCCTTGAGGGGGAGTCGG
>JAPPPX010000196.1 GCA_028817305.1 Gammaproteobacteria bacterium
GCGCGAAGCGCGCGCTTTATACGCTGGATTCCTGCTTTCGCAGGAATGGCGGGGTGGAGGCAGGAATGGCGAGGTGGAGGCAGGAATGGCGAGGTGGGTGCGCGGAATGGCGGGGTGGGGGCGCGGGATGGGGCTGGCAGTCGGCAGCGCGATTTATGGCTGTCTGCCGCGTCCTCGCTCCGCCCTGAAGGAGCGCGAAGCGCGCGCTTTATACGCTGGATTCCTGCTTTCGCAGGAATGGCGAGGTGGGGGCAGGAATGGCGAGATGGGGGCAGGAATGGCGAGGTGGGGCGGGAATGGCGGGGTGGGGGCAGGAATGGCGAGGTGGGCAGGAATGGCGGGGTGGGCAGGAAGCCCATTCTTTTCCCTCTACCCAAGTCAGAGAATGTCATCGTACATGTCCCTCCAACCCGGATTTTCTTTCTCTATGAGTTTCAATTTCCAGTCTCTTTTCCATCTTTTTATCCGTATCTCCCGTTCGGTTGCGGATGCCATATCTTCGTGCACCTCAAAGTAAACTAACTTGTGCACCTTGTATTTTTTGGTGAATCCTTCCACCACATTGTTTTTGTGTTGCCATACGCGAGCGGGCAGGTTGCTGGTTACTCCAACGTATAAAGTTTCGTTGCGTGCGCTGGCCAGAATATAGACTGCCGGTTGTTTTTTAGTCATGTTCCGTTCTTGTTTCTCTTGAGCCGCTATCCCGCGCAAGCCCTATTATGCGGGATTCCGGCTTTCGCCGGAATGGCGGTGGGCGCAGGAATGGCGGGGTGGGGCGCGGAATGGCGGGGGGCGCGGAATGGCGGAGAATGCTACCGTCTGGTTTCGGGCCTCGCCCTCGCCCCGTCCGCGTCTGCGAAGAACAGCGAGCGCAGCCGGGCGCCGGGGTCTGCGTCCTTTACCAGCGTTTCGCCGACCAGGAAGGCGGATACGCCGGCGGCGCGCAGCCGGGAGATTTGCTCATGGTCGCGGATGCCGCTTTCCGTGACCACGAGCCGGTCGGGGGGAACGTCAACCAGCAGCTCCAAAGTGGTGCGAATATCGGTGGCGAAGCTGCGCAGGTCGCGGTTGTTGATGCCGAGCATCTCGGTCTGTAAAAGCAGCGCCCGCGTCAGCTCGCGGCGGTCGTGGATCTCGATCAGCACGTCCATTCGCAGTTCCAGTGCCAGGTCCTTGAGTTCGAGCATCCGGGCGTCGTCGAGGGCGGCCGCGATCAGCAGGATGCAGTCGGCGCCGCCGGCCCGGGATTCGTATAACTGGTAAGGGTCCACGATAAAGTCTTTGCGCAGCACCGGCAGCCGGGCGGCGGCGCGCGCTTCCTCCAGGTGCGCCATTTCGCCCCGGAAAAATTCCCGGTCGGTGAGTACGGACAGGCAACTGGCGCCGCCCTGCCGATAGGCCGCCGCCAGTTCGCGGGGGCGGTAGTCGCGGCGCAGGACGCCCTTGCTGGGAGACGCGCGCTTCAGTTCGGCAATCACCGCCGGTTTGCCGGCGGCGGCGGCGGCCCGCAGGGCGGCGGCGAACGGCCGCGGCGGCGGGGCGTCGTCCAGCCGCGCCTTGAGTTCGGCCTCGGGGAGGGCGGATTTCTGCCGCCGCAGTTGTTGCCGCTTGCTCTCGACGATGCGGGCCAGCATGTCAGGGCGTTGCCCGGGGAGGTCTCTGCCGGCCGGCGGCGTCCGGCGCCGCCGCTGGCCGCTGGGTTTGCCGTCGGCAGCCTGTCCGCGCCCGCGGTTCATGCGTTGCTGGCGCGCGCCAGCCGCTCCAGCGTGGCCTGGGCGCGCCCGTCGTCTATGGCTTGGGCGGCGGCCTGGACCCCAGCCCCCAGGTCGGCGGCCAGCCCGGCCGTGTAGAGTGCGGCGGCGGCGTTCAAGACAGCGATATCCCGCGCCGGCCCGCTTGCCCCGGCCAGCACGGCGCGCATGAGTTCGTGGCTGCGTTCGGCGTCCGGCGCCGCGAGCGCTTGCAGCGAGTTCGCCGCCAGCCCCCATTCCCGCGGCAGGATACGGTAGTTCTCGATGCGCCCCTGCCGCAATTCGGCGACGCGGGTGGGGGCGGCGGTGCTGATCTCGTCCAGCCCGTCTTCGGAGTGGACGACCATAGCCCGGTCGCAGCCCAGCCGCTCCAGGGCCTCGGCGACCGGCGTGACCCACTCGGCGGCGAATACGCCCAGCAACTGGCGGCGGGCGCCGGCGGGGTTGGTGAGCGGGCCCAGGAGATTGAACAGGGTCCTCATGCCCAGCTCCCGCCTGGGGCCGGCGGCGTGGCGCATGGCGCTGTGGTGACGGGGGGCGAACATAAAGCCGATGCCCGCTGTTTCGATACAGGCGCGCACCTGTTCGGGGGAGAGCTCCAGCCGCACCCCGGCCCGTTCCAGCACGTCCGCGCTGCCGCTGGCGCCGGATACGGAGCGGTTGCCGTGTTTGGCGATGCGGGCGCCGGCCGCCGCCGCGATCAGGGCCGCCGTGGTGGAGACGTTGAAGATTCGGGCCCCGTCGCCGCCGGTGCCGCAGGTGTCGAGCAGGCGCCCGGGGTCGGGCGCCTCCACCCGGTCGGCGAATTCGCGCATGACCTCCGCCGCGCCGACGATCTCCGCCACGGTTTCGCCCCGCGCCCGCAATGCCGCGAGCAGCCCGCCGATCTGGGCGGGCGTCGCCTCGCCGTTCATGATCTGGCGCATGGCCGCCTGCATTTCCTGCCGCGTCAGCCCGGGCTCCGCGGCCAGCTTGGCCAGTGCTGTCTGGATTGCGTTCATCCGCTCGTTACGAGGTCATTTATACCCATTTAATACCCTGTTAATGTTCATTGCAGGCGCAACAGGAGGCGCCCCCGCAGCCCCATGACCAAAGGCCATGACCGGGGCCCATGACCCGGGGCCGCGACAAGACCGGCGCGGGGGATATTGCGGGCATTCAAGAGATCTCCAGAAAGTTTTTGAGCAGCGCATGGCCGTGGCTGGTGAGTATGGATTCCGGGTGGAACTGGACTCCAAAGACAGGAAATTCGCGGTGCCGCAGCCCCATGATCTCCTGCGGCGCGCCGTTTTCCTCCGCCGTCCAGGCATTCACCTCCAGGCATTCGGGCAGGGTCTCGCGCTCCGTGACCAGCGAGTGGTAGCGGGTGGCCGTGAAGGGGTTTTCCAATCCCTGGAAGACGCCGCTCCCGTCATGCCGAATCTCCGAGGTTTTGCCGTGCATGATCCGGCCGGCGGGCACGGTGCGGCCCCCGAATGCTTCCCCGATGCTCTGGTGCCCCAGGCATACGCCCAGGATCGGGAACCGGTCCTGGAAACGGGCGATGGCCGGCCCCGAGATGCCGGCGTTGCGCGGGACGCCAGGACCCGGCGAGATCACCAGGCGCCGGGGGGCCAGCCGCTCGATCTCCTCCAGGGTGATCCGGTCGTTGCGGAATACCCGGGTCTCCGCCCCCAGTTCGCCCAGGTACTGCACCAGGTTGTAGGTGAAGGAGTCGTAGTTGTCTATCATCAGGATCATCGTGATTGGCGCGGTTATCGTATTATCGAGCCTGGGATTATCGAGACTGGCGGCGGCCTGCCGCGGCGCCCGCGGCCGCTGCGGGGCCTGGCGTCACGGCGGGCATCGCGTAGCGTCCCGCGTCGCGCGCGGCCTGGAACAGCGCCTGCCCCTTGTTGAGGGTCTCTTCCCACTCCCGGCGCGGGTGAGAGTCGGCCACGATGCCCGCCCCTGCCTGCACGTGGATCGTGCCATCCTGGATCAGCGCGGTGCGGATGGCGATTGCCAGGTCCATATTCCCTGACCAGGACAGGTACCCCACCGCCCCGGAGTAGATGCCCCTGCCGGCCGGTTCCAGCTCGCCGATGATCTCCATGGCCCGGATCTTGGGCGCCCCGGTGACGGTGCCCGCCGGAAAAGTCGCCCGCAGCGCATCCATGGCGCCCTGGCCGGGGCGCAACCGTCCCGTTACGTTGGAAACCATGTGCATCACGTGCGAGTAGCGCTCCACTGCCATGCGCTCGGTGACCTTGACGCTGCCGATGCGGGCGGCGCGCCCCACGTCGTTGCGCCCCAGGTCAATCAGCATGAGGTGCTCTGCCCGCTCTTTGGGGTCGGCCAGCAATTCCCGCTCCAGGCGCCGCTCTTCGGCTTCGTTGCCGCCGCGCGGGCGCGTACCGGCGATCGGACGCACGGTGACGACATCCTGCTCCAGCCGCACCAGCACTTCCGGCGAAGACCCCACGATGTGCAACCCGCCGAGGTCGAAGTAGTAAAGATAGGGCGAAGGATTGAGGGAGCGCAGGGCGCGGTACAACTGCAGCGGCGGGACGCGCAGGGGCGCGGACAGGCGCTGCGAGAGAACGACCTGCATCACCTCTCCGGCGACGATGTAGCGCTTGATCTTGCGCACCGCGGTCTCGAAGTCTTCCCGGCGCAGGCCGTAGCGCAGTTTCGCTTCCCGCGCCGGCGCCGCCGCCGGCGCGTACCGCAGGGAGGTGGAATAGAGCCGCGCGGCCAATTCGTCGAGGCGGGCCTGGGCCGTTTCGTATGCCGCGGGACGGCCGGGGTCGGCATGGACCACGATGTACAGGCGCCCGTTCAGGTTGTCGAAAACCACGATCTCGTCGGACACGAGCAGGCAGGCGTCCGGCCCGCCCAGGGGGTCGGGCCGGCAGCTGCCGCGCAGACTCGGCTCGAGGTGGCGGATGATCTCGTAGCCGAAGTATCCGACCAGGCCGCCGCAGAAGCGCGGCAATTCCGGGCATACGGGCGCCTTGCGCCGCCGCTGGTAGCCCTCGATCCAGGCCAGCGGGTCGTCGCTGCGAGCGCGCTCGCGCACCGTGGTCCCGTCGCGCACCACCACCTCGTCGTCCTTCGCCTCGAGGCGCCGGGCGCAGGGCAGGCCAATGATCGAGTAGCGCCCCCATCGTTCGCCGCCCTGCACCGATTCCAGCAGGTAAGAGCCGGGGCCGGCCGCCAGCTTCAGATAGACGCTGAGGGGAGTCTCCAGATCGGCGGGCGCCTCGCGGATCAGCGGGATGTGGTTGTAGCCCTGCGCCGCCAGCTCGTGGAACCGCTCCGGCGTCATGGCATCGCGGTGGGCATCGCAACGGCGGGCATCGCAACAGGCATCTGACGACTGCCGCCGTCGCGTCAGAACAACTCGCGCAGGCGGCGCAGGGAATCGAGCACGAAGTCCGGCCCGCAGTCCCGGATATCCATGCCGGAGTTGTACCCGTAATCCACGCAGAGGATGGGCATCCCCGCGTTGCGGGCGGCCTCCACATCGTTTTGGGAGTCTCCGATCATCAGCGACTCTCCGGGCGCTGCCCGCAATTGCCTGGCGGCATGCAGCAACGGCTCCGGGTGCGGCTTCTTGCGGGCCAGCGTGTCGCCGCTTACGACGATCCCGAAGCGGTCGCGGATGCCGAGTTTCTCCAGCAGCCGCCCGCTGAAGCGGGCGCTTTTATTGGTGACGCAACTTAGCCGGATGCCCTGATCCCGAAGGTAGTCCAGGCCCTCCAGGACGCCGGGATACAAACTGCTGTAGCGGCAGGTATTGCGCCCGTAGAATTCCAGCAGCAGCGCCGCCGCATCGCGGTGCAGCTCGGCGGGGGCGGGCGCGGCGCCGTTGCCGCCCGCGAGGGCGCGTTGCACCAGCGTCTCCACCCCGCTGCCCAGCCAGGGGCGCACCCGCTCCGCATCGCAGGCGGGCCGGCCCAGGCGCGCCAGCGCATGGTTCAGGGCGCTCACCAGGTCGGGCGCGGTGTCGGCCAGGGTGCCGTCCAGGTCCAGCAGCACGGCTCGGGGGCGGCGCAGCGGGCGCGCGGGCGCAGCGGGAGGCGGGCTACTCCCGGGCAACTTTTGCCAACTCCCGGCGCATGCCGGCAATCGTCCGCCGGTAATCGCCGCTGCCGAAGATCGCCGAACCGGCGACGAAGGTATCCGCCCCCGCGCGCGCGACTTCGCCGATGTTGCCGACCTTGATCCCCCCGTCCACCTCCAGCCGGATATCCGGTTTGCGCGCTTCGATCAGGGCGCGGGTCTTGCGCAGCTTGGCCAGGGCCGAGGGGATAAAATCCTGCCCGCCCGCGCCCGGGTTCACCGACATGACCAGCAGCAGGTCGAGCTTGTCCAGCACGTACTCCAGCGATTCGGGGGGCGTGGCCGGGTTCAGCGCCAGCCCGGCCTTGCAGCCGTGGTCCCGGACCGCCTGCAAGCTGCGGTCCACATGCTCGCTGGCCTCGGGGTGGAAGCTGATCAGGCTTGCTCCGGCGGCCGCAAACTCCGGTATAATCCGGTCCACGGGCTTGATCATCAGGTGCACGTCGATCGGGGCGGAGATGCCGTAGTCGCGCAGCGCCTTAACGAGGACAGGGCCGAAAGTAAGGTTCGGTACGTAATGGTTGTCCATAACATCCACGTGAATGAAGTCCGCGCCGGCATCCAGCACTTGCGCCGCTTCCTCTCCGAGCCGCGCCAGATCGGATGAAAGAATAGAGGGGGCTATAGCATAAGCAGACATCCACTGCGTCTCCCTTGTCGCCATTCGAGCAGGGCAGGGACTGTACCCTATCGCCGCCGGTATCGCTATCCCGCCGGGCGCCGCGGCGCCCGCTGGCTGGGAGCGGCGCTGCTGTTTCTTCTGGCGCCCGCCGGGCACGGGGACGCGCGCCCCGACGCGCGCCCCGACGCGCGCCCTGACGCGCCCCCCGACGCGCGCCCTTTCGAGGCCGCCGGCGACGGCCGCATCGTCTGGCTGGCGACGGCGGCGGGCGAGTTCCCCGCCCTGTACGCCACCGGCGCCACAGGCGGCGCGGATCGGGCGGGCGCCGTCCTGCTGCTCCACGATGTGGATTCCTATGCCGATGCGCCCCTGCTGATTCGGCCCTTGCGCCAGGGTTTGCCGGAACGGGGCTGGGATACCCTGTCGTTGCGGTTGCCGGCGGCGTCCGCGGCGGACGTGCGCCGCAAGCACCGCAGGCTGCTCGCGCTTTTCGAGCAGCGCTTTCAGGCCGGGGTCGAATTCCTGGAGCGGCAGGGATACCGCTCGATCGCGGTTGTGGGGCACGGCTTCGGCGGCTTTGCCGCCGTGCTGCGGCTGGCCGACGACAGTCCGGGCAGCGTACACGCCCTGGTGGGCATCAACATCGCCTGGTACGGCTATCCTGAAGGAGAGCGGGCGCTGCTTGAGGCGCTGTTGCGGTTCCAGGTGTCGGTGCTGGACCTGTACAGCGAGCGGGGCCGCAGCGACACGACCGTGTCCGCGCCCAAAAGAAAGCGGGCGCTGCAAAAAGTGGCGGTGCGCGACGCCGACCGCAGCCGGCAGGTGCCGCTGCCGTACTACGACCACTGGATGAGGAAAGGGGACGCGGCGATGGTGCGGATCGTAGGCAACTGGCTGGCCGGCGTCGCCGAGCCGCCGCCGCCGGCAGCCGCGGCGCCGGCAGCCGATTAGAGGCGGGCGGATGTACTCTTACCTGAAAGCGGGGTACCACCGTTATTTCCACGATCCCCAGGCGGTATTGCTGGCGCTCCTGCTCATCGCCGGGCTGGCGACGATACTGCTCTCCGGGAGCCTGCTGGGACCCCTGTTCGTCGCCTTGCTGTTCGCCTATTTGCTCGAGGGGGCGGTGAGCCGGCTCCAGCACCGCGGCCTGGGCCGGACCCTGGCGGCGCTACTGGTGTTCCTCGCGTTTCTGGCGACGACCGTGCTGATCGTCCTGGGGCTTTTGCCGCTGCTGTCGCACCAGTTTTCCCAGTTGCTGGAGGAGGCGCCGCGAATGATCGGCAGCGGCCAGGAGGCGCTGCACCGCCTGCCGGAGAAGTACCCCGCGCTGGTGTCGGAAGAGCAGATCGAAGAGCTGCTCCAACTGTTGCGCTCCGGGCTCGCCAATCTGGGCCAGGGCGCGCTCAGCTTCTCGCTGGCCTCGATCCCCGCCGTGTTTACCGCGTTGATCTATCTGATTCTGGTGCCCCTGCTGGTGCTGTTCCTGCTCAAGGACAAGGAGCAGGTGGTGCGCTGGTGCACGGGCTTTCTCCCGGAGAAGCGCAGCCTGTTGCGGCAGATTTGGAGCGAGATGGACTCGCAGATGGGCAATTACATACGCGGCAAATTCTACGAACTGGCGATCGTGGGGACCGCCAGTTACCTGCTGTTCGCATCGTTCTCTCTGAATTACGCCCCGTTGCTGGCGGCGCTGGTCGGGCTGTCGGTGATCGTTCCCTACCTGGGGGCGTTCCTGGTGACCGTGCCGGTGGTGCTGGTCGCCTTGTTCCAATGGGGGGGCGGCGCGGATAGCGCATGGCTGATCGCATTGTACTTGGTGCTCCAGTGCCTGGACGGGTACGTCCTGGTGCCGCTGCTGTTTTCCCAGGCCGTGAACCTGCACCCGATCGCCGTGATCGCGGCGATCCTGTTTTTCGGCGGGCTGTGGGGGCCTTGGGGGGTCTTTTTCGCCATTCCCCTGGCGACCCTCATCAAGATCCTCATGCAGGCGTGGCCCCGCCCCCTGGAGGGGGAAGACTCGCGCGGTTCCGAGTCGGAGGCGCCGCTGGCGTAGTCTGCGCCCGGGCGGGTCCCGGCGGCACGGCGCTGCCGCGCCCCCACCTCGCCATTACGCAATCAAGGGGAAAAGATTCCCACCCCGCCATGGAGGGTAGATTTCTGCCTTCGCCTCATTTTTCCCATCACTCCCCCCGGAGCTGGCTGCCGCCCCACTCTCCCCATCACTCCCCCCTTGAGGGGGAGTCGCAGCAGCCAAGCCGCCAGGCGCCGGC
>JAPPPX010000050.1 GCA_028817305.1 Gammaproteobacteria bacterium
ACGCGCCGCACCCCGTGATCGCGCTGGCGGAACCGAAGCCCGGCGGCAAGGCGGGAGACATGGGCGGCAGCATGCGTCTCGGCGGCCAGCAGTGCATCCTGCGCGAGGGCTCGCTGGCCAACCGGCTGTACGGCAGCGGCACGGTTTCGGAACGGCACCGCCACCGCTACGAATTCAACGACGCGTACCGGGAACGGCTGGAACGGGCCGGCCTGCGCATCGCCGCCGTCTCCGAAGACCGGGGGCTGGTGGAGATCGTGGAATTCCCCGAGCATCCCTGGTTCCTGGCCTGCCAGTTCCATCCCGAGTTCCGTTCCACGCCGCGGGACGGCCACCCGCTGTTCGCGGATTTCGTGCGGGCCGCCCTGGAGCGGCGCGCCAAAAACGAGGGCGCCGCCGCGGCCGGCGCCCAGACGGCGGAATCGCGGCCGGCCGGCGCTCGCGCCCCCGGCGCCCGGGCAACGGATGAATCTGTGCGGCTTTGAGATCGGCGCGGGCCGGCCTTTCTTCCTGATCGCCGGCCCCTGCGTGATCGAGAGCGAGTCCCTCGCCCTGGAGACGGCCGGGCGGCTGCAAGAGACCGCCCGGAAACTCGCCATCCCCTTCGTATATAAATCCTCCTTCGACAAAGCGAACCGCACCGCCGCCGCCAGCTACCGCGGCCCGGGCCTGGAACAGGGGCTGGCCATCCTCGAGCGGGTTAAGAAACAGGTGGGCGCGCCGGTGCTGACGGACGTGCACGAGAATACGCCCCTGCAGGAAGTGGCGGCGGTAGCGGACATACTGCAGACGCCGGCCTTTCTGTGCCGGCAAACCGATTTCATCCAGCGGGTGGCGGCCTGCGGGCGGCCGGTGAACATCAAAAAGGGCCAGTTCCTGGCGCCCTGGGACATGGTTCACGTGGTCGCCAAGGCGCGGGCGGCAGGCAACGAGGACATCCTGGTCTGCGAGCGGGGAGCGAGCTTCGGATACAATTACCTGGTGTCGGACATGCGCTCCCTGCCGATCATGCGCGAGACCACCGGCTGTCCGGTGGTGTTTGACGCGACCCACTCGGTGCAGCTGCCGGGCGGCGGCGGCGGCAAGTCCGGCGGCCAGCGGGAGTTCGTGCCCGCGCTGGCCCGCGCCGCGACGGCGGCAGGGATCGAGGGCCTGTTCATGGAAGTGCACCCGGACCCGGACCGGGCCTTGAGCGACGGCCCCAATTCCTGGCCGCTGGACCGGGCGCGCGAGTTGCTGGAGACCTTGCGGGAATTGGACGCCGTCGTGAAGCGGGCGCAACAGGCGGCGGCGCACTGATGTCTGGAATCGAGGCCATTACCGCCCGCGAGATCCTGGACTCGCGCGGCAACCCGACCGTAGAGGCGGAGCTGCGGACGAAAGCCGGGGCGACCGGCGTCGCGCGGGCGCCCTCCGGCGCCTCCACCGGCAGCCGGGAGGCCCGCGAATTGCGGGACGCGGAACAACCCCGGCGCTACCGCGGCAAGGGCGTGCTCGGCGCCGTGGGCAACGTGCGGGAACGGATCGCCCCGCGACTGCTGGGCCTGGAGGTCGCCGAGCAGGCGGAAATTGACCGGGCGCTGCGGGAATTGGATGGCACGCCCGACAAGAGCGGCCTCGGCGCCAACGCGATCCTGGCCGTCTCGGCGGCCGCTGCCCGCGCCGCCGCCGCCGAGGCCGGGCAACCGCTGTTCCGCCGGTTGGCCGCGACGGCACAGGCGGCGGGCATGGCGGAGACTCCGTTCGCCATGCCCGTACCCATGATGAACCTGATCAACGGCGGCGCCCACGCGAACAACGGCCTGGACCTGCAGGAATTCCTGGTGCTGCCGGTAGGGGCCGCCGACATGCGCGAGGCCGTGCGCTACGGCGCCGAGGTCTATCACGCCCTGCAAGATCTGCTGTCCGGCAAGGGGCTCGCCACCGCCGTCGGCGACGAGGGCGGTTTCGCGCCGCGGCTGCCCTCGAACGAGGCCGCCGTGGAACTGATCCTGGAGGCAACGCGCCGCGCCGGCCTGCGCGCGCCGCAAGACCTGGTGCTGGGGCTGGATGCGGCCAGCACCGAATTCTACCGCGACGGCCGCTACGTGCTGGCCTCGGAGCGGCGGCAACTGTCTTGCGAAGACTGGATTGATTGTCTGGCGGACTGGGTCCGGCGCTATCCCATCGCCACCATCGAAGACGGCATGGCGGAAGACGACTGGGACGGATGGCGGGAATTGACCCGGCGCCTGGGGAAACACGTGCAGCTGGTAGGAGACGATCTCTTCGTGACCAACGCCGACACCCTGCGCGAGGGGCGCGAGCGCGGCGCCGCCAACGCGATCCTCGTCAAGCCCAACCAGATCGGCACCGTCAGCGAGACCCTGGAGGCGCTGCGGACGGCAAAAGAAATCGGCTACGCCGCCATCGTTTCGCACCGCTCCGGCGAAACCGAAGACACCTTTATCGCCGACCTGGCGGTGGCGGTGGCCAGCGGCCAGATCAAAACCGGCGCGCCCTGCCGCTCCGAGCGCGTGGCCAAATACAACCGGCTGCTGCGGATCGAAGAATTGCTGGGGGACGCGCGATATGCGGGCGCCGGCGCCGTGGCGCGCCTGGCCGCCGCGCCATCCGCGCCGGCGGGCGGCGCGGCCGAAGGGCCGGCAGCGGAACAGGCGGCGGGATGAGAAGGGACGTACTCTGCCTCGCCATGCTGCTGGCGCTGGGCTACCTGCAGGCAAGCCTGTGGACCGGCAGCGGCGGTCTGACGGCGGTCTATCACCTGCAAATGGACACGCGGCGGCAGGTCGAGGAAAACGAGCGTTTGCGGCAGAACAACCTGCGGCTGGCCGCCGACGTAGAAGATTTGAAGAAGGGTTTGGAGGCGGTCGAGGAGCTTGCCCGCGGCGAGCTCATGATGACCCGCGACGGCGAGGTCTTCTACCACATCATCGAAGGCGATTGAGCGTGGCCGCTATCCCTCTTATTAAACTTTTTGGCCTAAAAGTTTAATAACGCAGTCGGCTATTAAAAAAACTTTAATCGGCTTTAACGGATATAAGTCATTATACAGAAAGGAAAAACAGGCAAATACGCGCTTGCGGCGCTGCAATGTGCGCGTTCCGCGCT
>JAPPPX010000014.1 GCA_028817305.1 Gammaproteobacteria bacterium
CTGCTGCGCATCTCCTCCCGGGCCACGTATTACTGCCCGCGCTGCCAGCGTTGACGACAGCCGCGCCGGATTTTACCCTCACCCCAACCCTCTCCCGAAGGGAGAGGGAGAAGAAGGCGCCCCTTCCTCACTTCCCTCTCCCTTTGGGAGAGGGACCGAGGGTGAGGGCGGAATCACGCGCTTTTTGTACCCCCTTCGTGCAATATCCCGGCTAACAGCGCGCTAAGCGGGCCGTTAAACGAACGTTAAGCGAACTTCACGCCGTGCGCCGCCAGCGGCAGCGAGGTCACCCGCTTGCCCGTGGCGGCGAAGATCGCATTCGCCAGGGCCGGCGCGACGGGCGGGAGGCCGGGCTCGCCGACGCCGGTAGGCGGCTCGTCCGACTGCACGATGCCCACCTCCACCGCCGGCATGTCGCGCATCCGCAACGGCTCGTAGTCGGGGAAGTTGCTCTGCTCTACCTCGCCGCCTTCTTTCAACGTCACCTGGTTGCGCATCGCCGCGCCCAGGCCGTAGCCGATGCAGCTCTCCATCTGCGCGCGGATGACATCGGGGTTGACGGCGACGCCGCAGTCCACCGCGCACCAGACTTTTTCCACCTTCACCGCGCCGGCGCCGGTCAGCGAAATCTCCGCCACCTGCGCCACGTAGGAATTGAAGGACTCGTGCACGGCGACGCCGCGAAAGCGCCCGGCCGGCGCGGGTTTGCCCCATCCCGACATGGCCGCGACGCGGCGCAACACGCCGGCGTGGCGCGGGTGGTCTTGCAGGTGACTCAGCCGGAACTGCACCGGGTCGGCGCCGGCCTTTTGCGCCAGCATGTCGGTCACGATCTCGGTGGAGTACGCCGTGTGGGTATGGCCCACCGAGCGCCACCACAGCACCGGCACCGGCGACTCCTGCAAGTTGCGCACTTCCACGCGCAGGTTCGGCACCGCGTAAGGCAGCGTGGCCGCGCCCTCCACCGAGGACGGGTCCACTCCGTCTTTCACGAAACCTTCGAAGGCCGTGCCGATGAGGATGGGCTTGCCGGCCAGGTCCTGCCGCCAGGCAAGCATCCGTCCGTCCGCGTCAATGCCGGCGCGGACGCGGTGCACGTACATCGGGCGGTAGAACCCGCCCCGAATGTCGTCCTCGCGGGTCCAGAACAACCGCAGCGGCCGCGAGGCGTCGGGCGAAACCTTCAGCGCATGAGCCGCCTCCATCTGGTAGTCGTTGGTCGGCGTGGCGCGGCGGCCGAAGGTGCCGCCGGCAAACAGCGAAACGATGTCCACCTGCCGCGGCTCGACTCCGAACACGCCGGCGACCGCCCCCTGCACGGCGCCGGGGATCTGGCAGCCGTCCCACAGCGTCACTTTGCCGTCGCGGAATTGAATGACGCAATTCAAAGGCTCCATCGGCGCATGCGCGAGGAACGGGAACTCGAAGTCGGCCGCTACCGTTTGCGCCGCCGTCCCGAGCGCGGCATCGGCATCGCCGTCGGCGCGCGCCGACAGTCCCGGCTGCTCCAGCGCGCGCCAGTAGTCGGCGAACATTTGCTTCGAGGAACGGGTTTCGGCCTGCGAGAAATCCCACTCCGTACGCAGCGCGCGCCGCCCTTTGATTGCCGCCCAGGGGGTTTCGCCATAGACAGCGACGCCGGCCGGGATCTTCCTGGCGCCGGCGAAGCCGCGCACCTTGCGCGCCGCCGAGTCGTCGAAGCTTTTCACCGTGCCGCCGAACTTCGGCGGCCGGGCGACCACCGCGAACAGCGCATTGGGCGGGCGGAAGTCCATCGCGAACACCGTGCTGCCGTCGGTCTTGCCGGCCATGTCTTTGCGTTGCAGGCGGTCGCGGCCGATCAAAGTGAAGTCCGCCGGCTGTTTCAACTCCGGCCCCTCGCCCTCGGGCAATTCGGGCAGTTGCGCGACGGCGGCGGCGGTGGCCATCTCGCCGAAGGCGGCGCGCCGCTTGCCGTGGGACAGCACGCCGTTGGCCGCGCGGATGTCGGTTTCGGCAACGCCCCATTCTTTCGCCGCCGCGGCGCGCAACTGCGCCAGCGCCAGCGCGCCGGCATTGCGGTATTGCATGAACGAGTTGGCCATCGCGCTGGAGCCGCCGGTGCCCTGCAGGCCCCAGGCCAGGTTGGCGTAGCGCTCGTTGTCGGCCGGGGCGAAGACGGTTTCCACCTGTGCCCAGTCGGCGTGCATTTCCTCGGCCACCAGGGTCGCCAGGCCGATGGTCGGGCCCTGCCCGGCCTCGAAGTGTTTGATCACCACGACTACGCGGTTATCCGAATACACGCGCACGAAATCCGTGACCAGCCCGCCGTCGGCGGCAGCGGCGATGTTGCCGGCCGAGTCGAGGCCGACGCTTAGCACCGCCGTCCCGGCGGCCACGGTCGCGGCGGTTTTCAGAAAGTCGCGGCGGCTTACCGGCGGCACGATGTGCGCCGCCCGGGCCGCGCAGGGGCGCAACGGCGCGGGCTGGCGGGCGGGTTTGCGGTCAGTTTTGCGGGAATCCATGGTTCAGCCCTCCAGAATTTCCGCAGCGCGGTGCACGGCGGCGCGGATGCGGTGATAAGTGGCGCAACGGCAGACGTTGCCGGACATCCGCGCGTCAATCGCCTGGTCGTCGGGTTTGGGGTTTTGCTTCAGGAGCGCGGCGGCGGACATGATTTGCCCGGACTGGCACCAGCCGCATTGCGGCACCTGCAGTTCGCGCCAGGCGTCGCGGACGGCGGCGACCGCCGGGCCGCCGGCGCCTTCGATGGTGGTGATGTCGGCGCCTTCCGCGGCGGACAGCGGCAGCGTGCACGAACGCTCCGGCTTGCCGTTCACGTAAACGGTGCAGGCGCCGCAGGAAGCGACGCCGCAGCCGAATTTGGTTCCGGTCATGCCCAGCGTTTCGCGGATGACCCACAAGAGCGGCGTATCCGCGTCTTCGTCAACGCTGCGGGTTTTACCATTGATTTTGAAAGTGGCCATGGGACTCCTCTCTATCTTTTTCGGGCAAGGGCAAGGACAAAGGCTACGGGCTAACGGCTGCCGCTGTCAATACATACATACGGCCGGCAGGCGCCCCAAGCCGTTACGCAATCGAGGGGAAACGATTCCCACCCCGCCAT
>JAPPPX010000058.1 GCA_028817305.1 Gammaproteobacteria bacterium
CTTCGGGCTGGCGCCCTCGTCTTGCCGACTCCCCCTCAAGGGGGGAGTGATGGGAAGGGAGCGATGGGGGGAGCGATGGACGGTTTGAGGGCTTCGCATCGGCTATAATTGCCCCGGTAGCCGAGGTGCTGTGACTGGATTTCGTGGAGGATAGGGTAATGAACATAAGGGCGGCAGGCTTGGGTCTGGAGTCGGCGTCCGGTGCGGTAACGGGCCGGGACGTCGCGGGCAACGGTGCGGGCAACCCGGTGATGCCCCCGGCGATACTGTGGGGCGGCGGGACGATTCCCGCACGTGCGGGGCGCTTCGCGCCGGGGGCGGGCTGGCGGCGCGGCGGCGCGTTGGCCGTCGCGCTCTGCCTGGGCGCGGGACTGGGCGGTTGCGGCGGCGGCGGGGGAGGCGGCGGCGGCAGCAGCATGGCCTCTGGGTTGGCCAGCCCCACGCAGGCGCAAATCCGGGCTGTCGCAGAGACCGAACCGCTCTTTGGCAGCGTCACGCAGAGCTCCCAGAGCAGCAGCGGCATAACTCAGGGCAGTACGATGGTTAGCGATGGCGCGGAAGATACCGCGACCGTGACGGTGACCGTTACCGGTCAGGGGCTGACGGACGACCGGATTGCGGCCAACTTGGTCAGCGACAGGGTTGGGGAAAGGGTGTTTCGCAACGGCGAAGCGTTATTCCGGGACGCCCTGGGAACGGTGGCTCATCCCCAGGGCCGCGATATCTCGTACCGGGTCCTGGTGCGCGGCAACGTGAACGATGACGGGGTCGTGGGCTCGGAGGGCGGCGCCCTGGGCGTATCCTTGTTGACCGACCGCTTCGATGCCAGCGCCGGCGACGAGTACCTGACTTTTGGCGCCTGGGTCTATGTCCCCAATGGCGCAAACGTTGCCGGGGGCGCCAGTGTCCTGGGCGTTTTTTCGGACGGAGTGGAAACCCCCAGGCCGTCCGAAACCCTCCCTACGTCGGGATCCGCTACTTATAGCGGGCACACCTTCGGGTGGGCCGTGACTAATTTTGGCGATGAGGTTCTCAACGTGGGCCAGATGTTCGGCGTAGTGACCCTGAATGCGAACTTCGACACCAACATGGTGTCCGGCATGATTCGCGATCTTAGATTCGACTTGTCCGGGTTGGCCTCGGATTTTGACGGAGATTACACGCAGCGCAAGACGACAGTGACCCTGGGTGCAGCGTCGGTGGACGACGACGGAACATTCCAAGGTCGGGTCACAGGCATCGCGGATGACACGTCAATAATCCCGCTTGAGGAACGGTTTCATTACCGGGTGATGGACGACAGGGACAGGTGGGGCGGCCGCTTCTTCGGCAATGACGGCGCCAGAACAGCCCCGCCCGCGATCGGCGGCACCTGGGGCGTAAGCGCCACGGCTACCCGTGCCGACGGGATGCCGGGAAGCGCCAATCTGGACGTGGCCGGCGGCTTCGGCGCCTGGAAAGACTGATCCGCCGGCGCGCTAAAGACGCATCTCCCAGAGACGAGATACGGCGCGTCGGCCGGGGCAGGGCGCAGGTCGGCGCCCGCTCGTGAACGGGACCGCCTGGCGCGTGCGGTTCCGTTTGCTTTGCATCGCCCCGCTCGCCGCGTCGTTTTCGGCAATGGCTGCCGGGGCGGAGGCCGACCGGCACGGGCCCGCCGCGTTGCGGCAGGCGGGTGCGGCGGCGGCGCAGGCGCCCCGCGACTACCGCGATTCCCTGAACCTTGCCCGCGATCTGATCGCCGCCGGGCGCTTCGGCGAGGCGGAGCTGCTTCTGGATGCCGCCGCCCGGGCGCCGGAGGCGGATGCGACTGCCATCGCTTTTCTGCGCGGCCTCGCGGCCCTGGGACGCGGCGATTACGACCGCGCTGCCGGCATTTTCAACGCCATCCTCGTTGCGCGCCCGGGCCTGTTGCGGGTGCGCCTGGAACTGGCCCGCGCCCTGTTTCTCAAGAACAGCCCCCGCTCCGACCGCGCCGCCCGGCGTCAATTCGAGCGGGTGCTGGCGGCCCGACCGCCGGCCCCGGTGGCGCGCAACATCCGGGCGTTTTTGGGCGCTATTCGCAGCCGCCGCGCCTGGGAACTGGATTTCAGCTTCGCGCTCCTGCCCGACAGCAATATCAACCGGGCGCCTTCTTCGCGCACCGTGACCATCGGCGGCCTGCCGTTTCTGCTGTCCGAAGATGCGCAGGAGACCAGCGGTATCGGCGCGTACATGAGTCTGGGCGGTTCGTACCGCTGGCGGCTGCGCGACAGGCTGCGCCTCGCCTGGTCGGGCCGCGCGTTGCGCCGCGAATACGGGGGCCGGGCCTTCGACGACATGACGCTGGAAACGGCGCTGGGGCCGCGGGTTCTGTTTGCCGGCGGCGAGGCCGGCGCCGCGTCGTTCGTTTCCCGCCGCTATTACGGCGGCGCTCCGTACCGGCGCTCTTTCGGGTTGCGCCTGGACGGCAACCGCCTGGCGACGCCGCGGCGCCGGGTCAGCGCCCGCCTGGAATTGCAGCGCCTTTTTCATGACCGCGACAGGAGCTTTGACGGCGACATCTACTCCGCCGGGTTGAGCTGGCGCTTCGCCGCCAGTTTGGTGAGCTTTTCCTCGCTGTGGCTCAATTACACGCGCCAACTCCCGCGCGCCCCGTGGCTGCGCAACCGGGCGCCGAATATCGGCGCCGGCTATTACCGCGATTTTGCCAAGGGCCTCGGCATTGGCGCGGAGGTGCAGGGCACGGACACGCGCTACGACCGACCGCATCCGCTTTTTGCCAGGGAGCGCCGCGACCGCACCTGGATCGCCACGTTGCGGTTCAGTCTGCGCACCCTCAATATAAGGGGCTTTACCCCGGTGCTGTCTTTCTCCCATATCCGCAACCGCTCCAATATCGGCTTCTACGACTACCGGCGCAACCTGTTGGAACTCGGTGTCAGGCAGGCGTTTTAATCCCGTGCCGGGGCGGCCCGGGCGTTCCCCCGGCGGCGGCCCGGCGGCGGGGAAGAGCGTAGCTAAGGCGTTACGCAATCGAAGGGAAGAAAAGCGGTTCTTACGCATCACTCCCCCCTTGAGGGGGAGTCGGCAAGACGAGGGCGCAAGCCCGA
>JAPPPX010000113.1 GCA_028817305.1 Gammaproteobacteria bacterium
CGGGCCCTCCCGTGCGAAAGTAGGACACCGCCAGGCCCCTTTCCTTTCCCAGACCCCACACACGACAACCCGAACCCGCACGCCCCCCCTCGCATACGAAAACCCCAAAAACTACCCTCGACTAAACAACAGAACCGTTGACGGAAATCCCCGCCTTCGCGCGGAACTCAAGCGCGCACGATTTTCCCCGCAACCGGGGCAAACACGCCGCGGCTGTCCACGATCAGGGCCGATTCTTTTTCGATCAAGCCCCAGTCAAAGGCGTCGTGGTCGGTAACGACTGCGACGCAGTCGTATTGCGCGAGGGTGGCGGAGTTAACGGCGATGCTTTGCAGCCCCAGGTCGTGTTTGCGGGTAGGCGGCGTGCGCGGAACATGAGGATCGCTGTACTGTACCTCCGCGCCGGCTTGCCGCAACCGCGCAATGATTTCCAGCCCCGGGGATTCGCGGATGTCGTCAATATTTTTTTTGTAAGCGATGCCCAGCACCAGGATGCGGGCGCGGGCCAGAGGCTTGCCGGCCGCTTCCAGGGCAGCGGCGATTTTGGCGATGACATAGGCCGGCATGGCAGTGTTGATTTCACCCGCCAATCGGATGAAACGGGCGTCAAAGCCGTATTGGCGCGCCTTCCAGTAGAGATAAAACGGGTCTATGGGAATGCAGTGGCCGCCGAGTCCCGGGCCGGGGTGGAACGCGGTGAAGCCGAATGGTTTGGTAGCGGCGGCGCGGACGATTTCAAAGATGTCCAGGTCCATTTTGTCGGCCAGCATCTTGAGTTCGTTGACCAGCGCGATATTGACGGCACGGTAGGTGTTTTCCAGCAGTTTGCTGAGCTCGGCGGCACGGGTGCCGGACACCGGCACCACCTGCTCCACGATAGCGCCGTACAGGGCGGTGCCGGCCTGCAGGCAACGCCCGGTGACGCCGCCGCAGATTTTCGGAATGACGGCGGTGTGGTAATCGGGGTTGGCGGGGTCTTCCCGCTCCGGCGAGAAGACGAGAAAAAAGTTTTCTCCGACGTTGAGGCCGTCGCGCACCAGGCGCGGCAGCAAATCTTCTTCGGTGGCGCCGGGGTAGGTGGTGCTCTCCAGCGAAACGATTTGTCCGGGCCGCAGATGCGGCGCGATGGTGTCGGCGGTGTCCAGCACATAGCGCATATCCGGTTCGTTGTTGCCCTTGAGCGGCGTCGGCAGGCAGAGGATGACGGCGTCGGCAGCGGCGACCTCCGCCATGTCGGTAGATGCGCGCAGGGTTTTCTGCCGCAACGCGCCCGCGATTCGCGCGGGCGCGATGTGCGAGATGTAGGATTGACCGCGGCGGACAGACTTTACTTTGGCCGCGTCAATGTCGAGGCCAATGGCGGGAAAGCCGACTTCGGCAAAGCGCAGGCATACCGGCAGGCCGACGTAGCCCAAACCGATGACGGCGACTACCGCATGCCGCCCGGCAATCTTCTCCAGCAATCGCTGCAGCGGCTCGGGATTCAACCTTGGCCTCCATGCGCGCCCTCATGCGCACCTTTTCTCGTCTCTCGATTCATGGCGTTTACGATATACTTTCAGTGTAGCGGGGCCATAGCTCAGTCGGGAGAGCGCCTGCTTTGCAAGCAGGAGGTCAGCGGTTCGATCCCGCTTGGCTCCATATCTTTGCCATCTTTGCCGCCCTGCCCCGGCGCTTGCGCCCCGGACGCGGGCCTGCCATAACCCCCGGCCGCCGGCTGAAACCCGCACCCATGACGCCGCGCCGGCCCAGCCATTGCGGACGGCTTCCCGGCCGCGCTCCGCCGCTCCCGCTCAGAAGAACAGGATACAGGTCCAGACCAGGGCCGCGGCGAACAAACTCAGCAATACCGCGGCGGAACCCAGGTCTTTGGCGGCGGCGGCCAATTCGTGGCGGCCTGGATGCGCCAGGTCCACCACTGCCTCCACGGCCGTGTTCAACAATTCGACGATCAACACCAACAGCCAGGAACAGGCCAGCAGCGCCTTTTCCGCCCCGGAATCGCCGAGCAGCAAGGCGAGGGGCAGGGTCGGCACGGACAGCGCCAACTCCAGGCGGAAGGCGTGCTCCCGGCAGGCGCGCGTCAATCCCCGCAGGGAGTAGCGGAGGGCGGTACGCAAATTGCTCGGCGCACCCCGGGACAGCAGCTGGGATACTCCCCGGAAAAACCGGCGCATTGGGCGTTCGCCGTTTATTGGCCTGTGTCTCCCCGTACTTGCTCCCGGTATGCCGCGGCGCTCAACAAACCCTCGACCTCCGCGGCAGCCTGTGGCTGCAATCGGAAGAGCCAGCCCCTGCCGTATGGATCCTCGTTAACCAGGCCGGGGTTGTCTTGCAACTCGGGGTTTACCGCCAGCACCGTGCCCGCGACCGGGCAGTGCACATCTGACGCGGTTTTTACGGATTCGATCACGGCGCAACATTCGCCGCCGGCATAACTCCGGCCCACCTGCGGCAATTGCACATAAACCACGTCGCCCAGTTCCCGTTGCGCATGCTCGGTGATCCCGACACGGGCCTGCTGTTGCCGCCGGTCCAGCCAGGTATGAAAGGTGCTGTATGCCAGATCCGCTGCCGGGTCGTGCCGCGCCATCGCGCTCTCCTCTACTGTACGGTATGCCGCTGCGGGCGGCCTGTACACGGCCCGATTATATCCCATGGCCGCCGCCGTGGCCGCAGCGCAAAGCGCCGGCGCGCGGGAAGTCCGCACGGGAAATCCGCACGGGAAATCCGTAATGCTTAAAATGCCTATCCCGCCGATTTTCGCGGAATGCTCGAATCCCCCCCAATCCGGGAAGACTCCGTTCCGCATCCCTCCCCGTGCAGGGAACCCGAGTCGGCATCCGGTCGTTTCGGCCCGCCGGCGCCTCCGGCGTCCGGAGGCGATTCGCCCTCATGGGCGGGGAACACCACCAGATGATCGATCTCCAGGCGAATGCCGATGGACTCGCCGATGGCATGATCGTGATGGCTGGGGACCAGCGTACAGATCCGTTCCCCCTCCCGCGAAGTCAGAATGTACAGGAATTCCGCTCCCCGATAGAGTTTGTCCGCCACCTTGGCGGTCAGGGCGCTGTCGTCGTCGTGGATGATATCGTCAGGCCGGATCAGAACCTGCACCTGCCGCCCGGCAGGGAGCCCGTGCGGCTCGGCGCCCCCGATGCGCCCGAGGAAGGTATCTACCGCGGCGGGGGGTACCGCGCTCCCCGCGATCAGGCTGCCTTCCCCGACGAAGTTCGCGACATACACGTGATTCGGACGGTGGTAAACCTGAAAAGGCGTGTCCCACTGCAACAGGGCGCCTTTCCACAATACGCCCATCCGGTCCACCATGGGGAACGCATCCTGCCGGCTGTGGCTGACGATCAGCGCCGTGATCTCCTCCCGCTTCAGCCATTGCCTCAACTCCCGCGCCAGGCGCTCGCGCAACGGCACGTCCAGGCCGGCAAAAGGCTCGTCCAGCAAAAGGCCGCGGGGGCCCGGGGCCAGGGCGCGGGCCAGCGCCACCCGCCGCTGCTGGCCGCCGGACAACTCGTGGGGAAATTTGGCAAGCAGGCCCTCCAGCCCCAGCATCTCCGCCAACCGAGCCACCCGCTGCGCGCGTTGCCGTTGCGTCTGCCGCGACAGGCCGAAGGCGATGTTGGCGCCCGCGTCCAGATGCGGGAACAAGGCGCAATCCTGGAATACCATTCCCACGCCCCGGCTCTCGGCGGGCGCGGCTCTGCCGGGGGCGCTGACTCGCCGACCGTCAATCCAGACACTGCCCGCGGCGACCGGCTCGAATCCCGCGATCACGCGCAGCAAGGTGGTTTTGCCGACGCCGCTGGCGCCCAGCAGACAGCCGATTTCTCCCGCCTCCAGCCCCAGCGACAGGTCGCGCACAACCTCCTGCCCGCCGTAGCGGACGGCTACCGAATCAAGCCGCAGCCACGGGGTCATTGTGCCAGCGGGCGACGAAGCGCCCCAGGAGCAGGACCGGCACCGCGCCGACGGCGACGATGACCAGTGCGGGAAGGGCCGCCTCCGCCAATCGTTCCTCGTTCGCCAATTCGTAAGTGCGCACGGCGAGGGTATTGAAATCGAAGGGGCGCAACAGCAGGGTGGCCGGCAATTCCTTCAACACTTCGACAAAGACCAGGAGCAGCGATATCGCCATGCTGTTACGCATGATCGGCGCATGGATCCGAAGCAGCACCTGCCGGGAAGACAATCCCATGCTGCGCCCGGCCTCTCCCAGAGAAGGGCGTATCCTGGCCAGACCGGACTCGACGGCACTCAGCGCCAGGGCCAGAAACCGCGCCAGGTAGGCAAAGACCAGGCCGGCCACGCTGCCGGTCAACAACAAGCCGGGCAGGTCGCCGCGAAGCCATGTCCAGCCGAAGCCCAGCAGCCGGTCCAACCAGAGGGACAGGATCAGGACGCCGATAGCGATCACCGTTCCGGGAATGGCGTAACCCAGGCGCGCGACCTCCAGCATGCGCCCGCGCCAGGCATCGGCCCGGCCGGCCCCCATGCCGTAGCGCAAGATCAGGGCCAGCGCCGAGGCCAGCAGCGCGGCCGCCGTCGCGAGCCACAGGCTGTTTGCCAAGCTGCCGAAAAAGCCCGGCGTCGTCTCCGCCGCCGCCTGTGCCGCCCAATCCAGCAATACCGCGCAAGGGACGAAGAAACCGAATAGCGCCGGCAGGGCGCAGGCGCAACAGGCCCCCCAGCCCCGGACCCCGCCCAGGCGCATGACGGGCGGCGGACGGTAGCCGCCTGCCGCATAGTGGTAACGGGCCCGGCGCCGTTGCCGCCGCTCGCAGAAAAGCGGCACGGCGACCAGCAACAGCAGCACCGCGGAGAGCTGGCAGGCCGCAAGACTGTCTCCCATGCCGTTCCAGGCGCGGAAGATGCCCGTGGTAAAGACGGGAAGCCCGAGGTACTGGACCGTGCCGTAGTCCGCCAGGGCCTCCATCATCGCCAAGGATACCCCGGCAACGAGCGCGGGCCGCGCCAGGGGCAACCCCACGCGCAAAAATGCGCTGGCGCCGCCGCAACGCAGGGTGCGCGCCGCCTCCAGGGCGCAGCCGGACTGCAACAGGAAAGCGGCCCGGCACAACAGATACACATACGGATACAAGACCAGCGAGAGCACGGCCACCGCCGCCGGCAACGGCCCCGCGCCGGGCAGGCGCAGGTCCCACCATGCTTGCAGCCAGGATTGAACCGGGCCCGCCACGCCCAGCAGGCCCGTGTATGCGTAGGTGGCAATGTAGGCCGGGAGCGCCAACGGCAACGGCAAGAGCGCGGCCCAGGCGCGGCTGCCGGGGAATCGGAACATAGATGTCAGCCAGGCGGGGAACACGCCCAGAATCGCGGTACCCAGGGCCACCCCCAGCGCCAGACCGAGGGAATTCCAGATATACCCGGCGAGCACGGTGTGCCAGAGGTGGCGCCAGGTCCCGCCTCCCCCCGTCTGCAGCACCGAAGCGCAGATCACGAGCACCGGCAGAATGAGCAACAAAAGCAGCGGCAGCAGCAACCAGGACCACGGCCGGGGACGGGCAATGCGTGGAGATTCCGGGAGGCGTCCGGGGAGGCCCGAAACGGCGATTTGACGGCTAAGCCCCGCAGGCTCCATGATCCATAAATGCCGCCGGATTACCTCCAGCCGGCCCGATCCATGAGCTTCACCGCCTCCTGCACGTGTTCCCCGAGCAACAGCAGGGAATCCACGTCCGGCGCGAACTCGCCCCATTCCCGCAGCGTGGGCGAGGGAGCGACATCGGAGACGACGGGATATTCGTAATTGACCTCCGTAAACCAGCGTTGCGCTTTCGCGCGGACCAGGAACTCCAGCAATTGCAGCGCCTCGGGGACATGCCGCGCATGGCGGACCACCCCCGCCCCGCTCAGGTTGACGTGCACCCCTCCCGGGGCGGGCCAGTGCACCCCCACCGCCTGGGCCGCGGCGGCGTCGCGCGCTTTGCCCGAGTGCCGCATCAGGCCCAGATAGTACGTGTTCGCCAGGGCGACATCGCAAAGTTCGGCGGAAACGGCCCGAATCTGGTCGCGGTCTCCTCCCTGGGGCGGCCGGGCGAAATTGGCTACCAGGCCCCTCGCCCAGCGCTCGGCCTCTGCCGCGCCGTAGCGCGCGATCAAGGCCGCGACCAGCGATTGGTTGTAGGTGTTCGCGGAGGAACGGACGCATAAGCGTCCCCGCCAGCGCCGATCCGCCAGGCCCAGATAACCCGGCAGTTCGGCCGCCGGCACCCGCTCGCGGCTATACACGATGGTGCGCGCCCGCAGGGTAATGCCGTACCACCGGCCCTGAGGATCGCGATAGGCCGGCGGGATTCGCTCCCGCAGCAGCGGAGAATCCACCGGTTGCAACAGGCCCCGCTGCGCGGCCTGGTAGAGGCGCCCCAGGTCCACCGTGAGGTACAGATCGGCGGGCGTATTCGCGCCCTCCAGTTCCAGGCGCTTCAGCAGCGCGTCCCCCTGCCCTGCCAGCAAACGAACCGCTATCCCGCTTTGCTCCGTGAAGCGATCCAGCAGGGGCCGGATTAGGATTTCCTTGCGCGCCGAGTACAGATTCACTTCCTGGGCCGCGCCTGGCCCAGAGCACAGCGCGCACCCGATCAACAGCAGGAGGCGCCCTATCCGCATATCGCCTCCCTGGCCCCCGGGGCGGCTACGGAACGGCACCGGGAAGCCACCGCCGTTACGGAAGAAGCGCTTCATCCGTAAAAATATTTTGGGTTCCGGCAACAAAGCGCGACAAGGCGCCGGCCCACTGCCGCGCAATATTTACGGGTAGAGCGTTTGCAAGCGCATTGCCGCACATGCCGGAAAAGCTTATTACAAATGAGAATAATTTTCAATTACGCGCGCGGAGGGGGGCGAGCGCAAACAATTCTTTGATTTTACCGCCATATTTTCATATGATTGCCCGTGGGCGCCACCAACACCCGGAGTCCGGGAAAAGCGGGAGGTTCTTGCAATATGCGGAGAGTGGTTTACGAGGCTTACGGCCATGCGCACTCTGGCGGTCGTTAATCCGAAGGGCGGCTGCGGCAAGAGCACCCTGGCGGCCAACATCGCCGGGTACTTGGCTCTGCGCGGCAAGCGCACCGCCCTGGCCGACCTGGATCCCCAGAAATCCAGCACGGACTGGCTTGCCGCCCGGGCGTCCGGCAGGCCGACGATCTTCCAGGCCAAGCTGCTGGGGAAAAGGCTGTTTTATCCGTTACGGGCCGATTTTCTCGTCATAGATACGCCGGCCGGCATCCGCGGCAAAAAACTGGCGGACATGGTGTCCCGCTCCGATACCGTGGTCGTGCCGATCCTGCCTTCCCCAGTGGATATCCAGGCCGCGGGCCGCTTTCTGAAAATCCTCTTGAGCAACCGGCGCTTCAGGCAGCACGGCGGCGCGCGGGTTTGCACGGTCATCAACCGCGCCCGGGAGAATTCGCTGAACACCATCCGGTTGGAACTCATGCTGGAAAAGCTCCGCCTGGCGAACGGCGCCCGCGTCCCGCTGGTCACCGTGTTGCGCGCCACTCAGAATTACCTGGATGCCGCCGAGCGGGGACTGACGATATTCGAGTGGGCCCCGGCGAAGTGCTGCTACGACCAGGAACAGTGGGCGCCGCTGCTCAAGTGGCTGGCGATTTGACCCCCGCGGGCGCCGCGCCCTCGTCGCCCTCTTCCTGAGACTCCCGCGCCTCCGGCTGTTGCGCCGGCAGCGCTTCGGCGGCCGCCTCCCGCATCCGCAGGCCGGGGGGCGGAAAGGGCAGCAGCGGCGGCCCTGCCGAGCCGCGCCGGCGGGAGAAAAACAACTCCATTCCTTTGCGGTAGTGTTCCGCGGCTTCGACGCGGTCATGCTGGAGTTCCCGCAGTTTCGCCAGGGCGTAATGAACTTCCGGCGTACTGGAGAGCTCGGCGCTACGCTCCAGATACCCTTCCGCCTTGCCCTGCATTTCCAGGCGCATGCTCAGCAATCCGGCGGCAAGCAGCAGCTGCGCGTCCCGGGGATGCCGCTGCAGCAAGCCTTGCAAAAAGCGCAATTGCCGCTCCGAGTGCGCTTCCGGGAGCGCGCCGTACAGCAGGGCCAACTCCGGGACATAGCGCTTTTTCAGCGCCTTGCGCAACGCCGGTTCGCAATTCCCCGCCGTCGAGAAACGCAGACAGGCCCGGGCGTATTCTTTTAACAGGCCGGTATCGCGCCGCAACGCGGCCGGCAACCCCTGCCAGAGCGATTCCAGCGCCTGCGCGTCGCCGCCCTTTTCCCCCAGCGCCCGTATCAGGCCCCGGTAAGCCTGTAGCCGCAACTGGAACCGCTCCCGGGAAGACAGCGGCAGGTCGGCCGCCTGGGAGAGTACGCTCTGCCAATCTTCGCCCTTCAGATACAATTCCAGCAGCAGCTGGCCGATGCGCCGGTCCTTGGGGCTGACGCTTCGCAGCCGTTCCAGGCATTCGATCGCCGCGGCCGTCCGGCCGGCATCCGCATACAGGCGGGCGCGGACGATTGCCGCGGCGCGCCGTCCTTCCGTGCCGCCGGCCTCCGCCTGTCTCAGGAGACGCTCGCTCTCGGAATCTTTCCCCTGGCGCCTGGCGGCGACGGCCAAGCCCAGGCAATAAGGCAGCGGCCACTTGTCGCGTCCGGCGCCCCCGATGCGGGACCGATGCAGCCGCCGCTCCGCTTCCGGCCAGTCGCCCTCGAGCAAGGCGCGCAGGGCGCCCTGCAGGGAGACGCGCTCCCGCCTCCCCCGCATCGCCGCCACGCTGCGCCGGATGCGCTCCGGCGCGCTCCGCAGGGCATCCCAAAGGGAGAAACATTCCCGCAACGCAAAGAACAGGGCAACCAGGATCAGCACAAACAGCGGCATGCCGATATCCACTACCCAGCCGGAAAAGAAGAAACTCACGCGCCCCGGAGACCACTGCACAACCAAGCCCAGCGCGATCGCGGCCAGCAGGATCAGCAGGCTCAGGACCGGCCACCTCACGGCAGCGAACTCCGCGGCAAAGACCGCTCAATCATGCGCAAACTCGCGCAGGTACGCCCGCAGGTTTTCCAGCGCGGAATCGGGGCCGGGCAGCTCGGGACGCAGGCGCGTCTCCCGCATAGCCTGCAGCGCCGCCAGCGTCTCTTGCACCGGGGGCTGCCGCGGATCGAATTGGGTCTGCAACAACTCTATGAGCGAGCGCCGGGAATTCTGAAAGTCCTCATCGTCGCGCCGCAGTACGGCCAGCCGTGCATGTTCCGCCTCCAGCTTGAGCATCTGGCGGGCATAGGAAGGTGCGCCGAAGGCCAGGGCGGCCGGTTCGTCGCCGACCTTTCGGATTGTCAGCAACCCTCTGAGGTCGTCCCAAGCCGTCGAGAGGAAAGACCGTTCTCCGGTCGCAGGCTTCTCCGGTTCCTCTGGCTCCGCTGGCTCCGGGGGCGCCGCTTCCAGGCGCAGCGGCAGTTGCTCCGCCCGTCTGCCCAACTCGGCGAGGTAGGCAGACAATTCCCGCGCATCCGCGCGCCCGGCCGCGCGAATGCGCGCCAGGTCGGCCTCCAGAGAATTCTGCACCTGCTCCAGCCCGGGGGCGCCCAGACCGCGCAGGCGGGTATCGGCGATCTCCAGCAACGCGATCGCGGCGGCCGCCTCCCCGGCGGCGAGCCGGTGGGAAGCCAGGACCAGCAAGTGTTCCGCTTCCATCAGCGCCCAGTACCGGTTGATCTCCTGGAAGGCCGGGGGCGGCGCCTGTTGCTCCCGCTCCCAGCGCCGCCATTCTTCCCGCAGCGCGGCCACTTCCCGCGCCAGCGCCTGGTATTGCCCGGCAAGCCGGGCCCGTTCGTCCTGCTTGGCGGCATCGGGCGCCGCGAACGGGCCGCCCAGAGAACCGGAGTAGAAAGCATAGCCCGCGCCAGCCAACAGGAACGCGACTGCCAGCAGGAAGAACCAGGGCCGGTAGCGCCGTCCGCGGCGCTTGCCGTCCGCACCGGGCCGCTCCGCTACCACCGCCCGCTCCATGCCGGAGCCCGCGTCGCCGCCGCCGGCCGGGTCTTCACGGCCCGTCCCGGCGCGCCCGGCGCGTGGAGCGCTGCTGCAACATACAGTCCAGCAAACCCGCGTCGCTGGGCTCCGCGGCGACGACCGGCGCCTGCGTGAAACCGAGCTCTGCCGCCAAATCGGCCATCCTCCGGCCGAGCACCGCCAAGCGCACGGCGAGCAGCCGTTGCCGCCAGGCCTTTGTCATCATCTCGCACAGGTTACGCAACCCCTCACAGCTGTGGATCAGGATCCAGTCCGGCGGGAATTCGCGGCATGTCTTTGCCGCAATTTCAGGATGCCGCTCCGGCATGACCCGCCGATATACTTGAGCATAACAGACATTCGCCCCGCGCCGCTCCAGCTCCGCCCGCAACAATTCCCGTCCGCCGACGCCGCGAACGATCAAAAAGGTCTCGCCCGCCACTCGTTGCCGCTGCAGCTCCGGCAGGGCCAGCAGGGCCTCGCTGTCGCCGGCGCCATGGACCGCCGCAGCCAAACCCCGCTCCCGCAACGCCGCCGCGCTGCCCGCCCCCGGGCAAAAAACCGGCAGGGTGCGCAGGTGAGCCAAAACGCCGGGGGGAAGCAGCCGCACGGCCCAGGAAACGGCGTTGCGGCTGACGAAAACCGCCCTCGTGAAACGGCGCGCATCTGCCGCCAACCGGTCCAGGGCGTCCCGGTCTTGCGGCGGCAGAATCTCTATGGTGGGAAAACTGAGCGCCCGCCCCCCGAGGGCCCGGATCCGCTTGCAGAGGGAACGCTCCTGGCCGCGCGGGCGGGTAACCCAGATGGTAAGCCCTTGCAGGGGGAGGGGGGAGTTCATATGGCGACGCCCAGTTCGCGCAGGATGGAATCCGCCCCCGCCAGCAACAATTGCCGCGCCAGCCGGCACCCTACCATCGCCGCCTCCCGCGCGGGGCCGGCGCCGGCGGCGATCACCAGCTTGCCGCCGTCGGGTCGCCCCACCATGCCCCGGACGCGGAGCTGCCCCCGGCGCAACTCCGCATGGGCGGCGACGGGCAGCCGGCAGCTGCCTTGCAACTCGAGGCTCAACGCCCTTTCCGCCACCACCCGCAGGCGGCTGGGCTCGTGGTCCAGCGCCGCCAGCAGGCCGATGGCCCTGCCGTGGCTGCGGCGCGCCTGGATCCCGATCGCACCCTGCCCGATGGCGGGGATCAGGACTCCGGGCGCCAGATATTCCCGGATGCGCGCCTTCAGGCCCAGGCGCTCGAGCCCCGCCGCGGCCAGAACCAAGGCATCGCAGTTGCCTTGTTCCATCCGCGCGATCCGGGTGCCTACGTTCCCCCGCAGTTCCACCACTTGCAGGTCGGGCCGCAGGGCGAGCAACTGGCTGCGGCGGCGCAGGCTGGAGGTGCCCACCCTGGCCCTGGCGGGCAGCGCGGCCAAGTCGGGGAATGCGTCCGAGAGCAGCGCATCCCTGGGGTCGGCGCGTTCCAGCACGGCACAGATGCTCAAGTCTTCCGGCATCTCCGCCGCCACGTCCTTCATGGAATGCGCCGCCACGTCCGCCCGGCCCTCGAGGAGGCTTTTCTCGAGTTCCTTGGTAAACAGGGATTTCCCTTCCGGGAGCGGCCCCGGCGCGGCCGCCAAGCGGTCGCCCTCCGTAGTCATCCCGACGATTTCCACCCGCAGGCGCGGGTGCGAACGGCGCAACGCAGCGCTGACGATTTCCGCCTGTCGCAGAGCCAACGGACTCTTCCGGCTGGCGATACGGAGACGTTCCATCGCAAGACCTCCAGCGCCGGAACCCGCTTGCCGCGGCAGATGCGGTTCCGGCCGTGGAAAAATCATACACTATCAACACGGTCGCGCGCTGGAGGCGGCCGCATCCGAAGGCGCCGGAAGCGCGGATTGCTCATGAAACTAGGCATCGTAATGAACCCGATCGAGCGCATCGTCCCGCGCAAGGACAGCAGCCTCGCCCTGCTGCTGGCCGCGCAGGACAGAGATTGGCCCCTGCACTACATCGAGCCGTCCGACCTGTACCTGGAAGACGGCGCCGCGGCGGCCCGCATGAGGCGGTTGCGCGTGCAGGACGACGACGCCCGCTGGTTCCGGCTCGAGGACGAGGCACAGCGCCCGCTGGAGTGGCTGGATGTCGTCCTGATGCGCGTTGACCCGCCGCTGACCATGGGCTACGTCCACCTGACGCAGATCCTCGGTTACGCGGAACGGGCGGGCGTGCTGGTAGTCAACTCCGCGCGGGGGTTGCGGGAGGTGCACGAAAAGATCTTTGCCGGGCGCTTCCGGCCCCACGCGCCCGCCACCCTGGTCAGCCGCGACCGCGGCCGGTTGCGGGAATTCCTGAGCAAACACGGGGAAATCGTCTTGAAGCCCCTGGACGAAATGGGGGGGCGGGGCATCTTCAAACTGGGCCAGGACGACCCCAACGCGACGGTCGCCATAGACGCCCTGACCGCCTACGGAGAGCGCTGCGCCATGGCGCAGGAGTACCTCCCCGCCATTGCCAGGAAGGGGGACCGGCGCATCCTCCTCATAGACGGCGAGCCCGTGCCGTACGTGCTGGCCCGGTTCCCGGCACGGGGCCAGATCCGGGCGAACCTCGCCGCCGGCGGCAATTACCGGGGCGCGGAATTGTCCGACGAGGAGCGGCGGCTCTGCGCCCGGCTGCAAGAGCCCCTGCGCGAGAACGGCATACTCTTCGCCGGCCTGGACGTTATCGGGGGAATGCTGACCGAGGTCAACGTCACCAGCCCCACTGGCATACGAGAGCTGGAAAAACTGTATTCCCCGGGGACGGCGGCGCGCCTGCTGGATTGCATCGAGCGCAAGCGAGACGGCGGATGAGGACGGCGGCGCCGGCAATACGGAGCGGCGGGGCGCCCGGCGCGGTCGGCCCGCTGCTGCCGGCACTCTTGCTGGCCATCGCCTCCTGCGCCGGGGACGAGCGGGCGCCCTTGCGCGAGGCGCGGTTTTTCGCCTTCGGCACCGTCATCGAGCTGGTGCTCTGGGAACCCGACGAGGAGCGGGCGCGCCGGGCCGAGCGTTTCGTCGCCGCCGAGTTGACGCGCCTGCACGAAGCCTGGCACCCTTGGCGCCCCTCGGGCGAGTTGGCCGAGATCAATCGGCGGCTGAGCGCCGGGCAAAGCGCGACCGCCGGCCCGCGGATGCGCGGCCTGCTCCTGGCCGCCGCCGCCGGCTACGAACGGAGCGGCGGGCTGTTCAACCCGACTCTGGGCCGGCTCGTCGAGTTATGGAATTTCCACGACGAAGAACTGCCGGGCAGGCGGCCGCCGCCTGAGCGACTGTCGCAACTTCTGCAAGACCTCCCCGGCATGGAAGACCTGCAACTCGAGGGCGCGACACTGCGCAGCGGCAATCGGCACCTGTTGCTGGACTTCGGCGGGATCGCGAAGGGATATGCCCTGGACCGGATCGTCATCCGCCTGAAAGAAATGGGCGTGCAAAACGCCATCCTGAACGCGGGCGGGGACCTGCGCGCCATCGGCAGGCGCGGCGACCGCCACTGGCGCATCGGCATCCGGCACCCGCGCGGCAGGGGCATCATGGCCGCACTGGAAGTGCGGGACGGCGAGAGCGTGTTCACCTCCGGGGACTACGAGCGCTTCTTCTTCGGCAAGGAGGACGGCGAGGACGGCGAGGACGGGGCTGCGGGCCGGGGAGAAGAGCGCCGGTACCACCATATTCTCGACCCGCGCACCGGCTACCCGGCTCGGGGGACCGTCTCCGTGACCGTCGTGCATGCCAGCGCCGCCATGGCGGATGCCGCCGCCACCGCGCTGTTCGTGGCCGGCCCCGAGCGCTGGCGGCAAACGGCGCAGGCTATGGAGGTGGACCACGTGCTGCTGGTTGACGAGGAGGGCCGGGTCTTCCTGTCCGACGCCCTGGCCGGGCGGTTGCAACCCGAATTGGGGGAGCGGCTCCCGCTCTAGGGAGCGGTCCGGGGCGCGGTCTGGAGCATGTTCCGGGGCATGGTCAAGGCGGGAGACGCAGCTGCCATCCTGGCGCTGTGTCTCCTCAACGCCTCTTTGTACGTATTCTTTTACCGGGAGGGCGCGCCCGGAGATTACCTGGTGGTGGAAGTGGCGGGTCAGGAGCGGGAAAGACGGCGCCTGGAGCGGCAAGACGCCTTTGCCGTGCAGGGGGAAGCAGGGGCCAGCACGATAGAGATCGGCGACGGCAGGGCCAGGTTTCTCTCCTCGCCGTGCCTGAGAAAATATTGCATACGCCGGGGCTGGATTGACCGCGACCGCGATATCGCCGTGTGCGTGCCCAACCGGGTCTCCATTCGCATCGCGTCCGCGTCCGCGGAAGGAGAACAGGGATTTGACAGCATCAACTACTGAGAATGGCGGGCCGGGCGGGGCAGGCGCCGCGCCCGCGGCGGCGGGGCAAGGCGCCCCCCCGCCGGCAACGGCAGGAGGCGGCGCCGAGATCGAGATTGACCGGGAAGACCTGGTCATTGCCCGCCTGGCCGCCATTGCGATCGGCATCCATGTCATGGAAAGCGCCCTGCCCATGCCGCTGCCCGGCCTGAAACCCGGCTTTGCCAACATCGTGACCATCGTCGTGTTGCAACACTTCGGGTGGCGGGTCGCCTGCTGGGTCGCCCTGTTGCGCATATTCGCGGGCAGCATCGCCCTCGGCACGTTCCTGTCGCCCACCTTCATGCTGAGCCTGGCCGGCGCCCTGAGCAGCATGGCCGCGCTGCGGCTGGCGTCCTGGCCGCTCCCCGCCCGGGTCTTCGGGCCGCTGGGATACGCCGCACTGGCGTCCGCGGCTCACATGACGGGCCAGTTCCTGGTCGCTTACGCGCTGTTCGTTCCCGTGCCGGGGATGCTGCAGCTGCTGCCTTTCCTGCTGAGCTTCTCCCTGGTCACCGGGGTCGTTACCGGCATTATCTCCTGTAAACTATTGCGTGCTATGCCAGAAACCGCAAAATAATGTCGCGCGCCGACCGCCCCGCAGCCCGCGCCCCCCTCCCGCTTGCCGCCACCGACAAGCTCAGCGTCACTCTTTGCCTGGCGATCGTCATCCACTTCGTCTTGATCCTGGGGATCAGCTTCACCGCCAGGGACGAACGGCCGCAGCGCAAATACAACACGATGGAAATCGTGATGGTGCGCCAACAGCAGCCGCCGCCGGAGGAGACGCCCGAGGCCAACCTGCTGGCCCAGGCGAACTTGCTGGGAGGGGCGGACGGGCAGAGCGACCTGACCCCCGAAGGCGCGCCCCCGGCGCCGTTTCCCGCCGAGACGCCGGACCTTTCGTCGCCGCCGGCCATGGAGGCGCAAACGATCCCCGAGGCCAGCGCCGAACCGGAGAGCGAAGGGCAAGAGCCGGAGCCCGTAGAAACGCCGCCGGAAGACTTGCAGAAGGCGGAGGCCGAGGCCGAACGCACGGAGCCCCGGCCCGAGCCGGCGCCGCCGCGGGACGCGGCCGACCCGCGAGCCTCGGATGCGCTGGATACTCCGCCTCTGCCCAGCGCCGCCGAGCTCATTGCCAGCAGTTTCCAGATCGCCGCCTTGAGCGCCGAGATCAAGCGCAAGCTGGAACGCAAGGCGAAGCGCCCGCGCAGGAAGTTCATCTCCGCCACGACCCGGGAGTACAAGTACGCGGCGTACATGGACGCCTGGCGCACGAAAGTGGAGCGCATCGGCAACCTGAATTACCCCAGGGAGGCCCGCGACCTCCAGCTTTACGGGAACCTGATTCTGGATGTCGCCCTGCGCCCCGACGGCTCCGTCATTCGGATCGCCGTCAAACGCAGTTCGGGCAACCGCATCCTGGACGACGCCGCGGTGCGGATCGTGCGGATGGCGGCGCCTTTCGCCCCCTTCCCGCAGAACATCCGCGGCGAGACGGACATCCTGCACATCACGCGCACCTGGCAATTCCTGAACACGCAGCGCTTCCGGTAGCGCGGATATTGCACGAGCGCCGGTTTGCCGTCGGAAGTGTCATAGTCTGGGACGGCGGACAGGAAGGCGGGCGCGTAGCGACCCATGTTCGAGCGGGATTTGCGGTTTTGGCGGGTTTCGGACGCAGCTCCCCCCCGTTTACAAAATTCATCATTGCTTTTCACAGCTAGTGTCCTCCGTAAATTAACAATTTCGCGCGCCGTAAACCAGGCCATGTACTTGTAGTAAAAATACAGTTTTGGAGGCCAGCTGCACAGGTCGCTTCGTGATGATTCGCCGCATGTGTGCTGACCGCCAAAGGAAGGCCATGACGATCCACGATCCTCATGATTTTCAGCCGCTCCCTCGCTTGCTCAGGCCTACGTCAGCTAAGCACCTTTAGTACGGAAAAAGCACCCTATAATGCGCAAAAACAGCACCTATAGTGTAGGCATTCGTCCTAACGCCGATGGAGAAATGCAGTTTAAATTTTATTGATGAGGGCGACGATTACTTAGTAAAACAAGTAATTCAATAAGGCGCATGGGTTTCTTCTGAGTTGGCACGACACATGCTTCTATCAATGCGAAGGCGCGCCGTAGGCGGGCCCTGAGAAGCGACTGCTTAGATAGGGTTTTTGTAACTCGGTTTACGCAGACGCGAAAATGTAAAAATTTTTAGAAGAGGGAAAAGAGATGGAAAAGGAACAAGACGAGAAGCGTAACGTACCTGCGGGAAAATGTCCAATTTGCGGAGGTAAGGCTGACAGCCAGGGTCAGTGCTTTGATCCGCATTGCCAGCAAAAACAGCTGGAGCTGGATAGCGAGTAACTAACGTCAGCCAGCGGGGCTGACATATAGTCGCTTTGGGCCTGAGCAAGCTTTTTTCTCCAGGGCTTGTTCAGGCTCCTTTTTTTCTAACCGTAGGCCCGCGCAGGTGTGATCGAGATCGCTTTGCGTGAATCGCGTGCCCTCGGCAAAATACCCCTCGGCAAAATACCGTACGCTGGCCTTGATGTTTTGTTTCGGGCGCGAAAATATCGCGCACCCTCAGTTCCCGGGCCGTGGCGGGCATCAGTTGCATGATGCCCCGGGCACTGGCGCGCGATACCGCACAGACGTCGAAATTGGACTCCACCTGCATCACCGCGGCAACGAATGCCAGCTCCAGCTTGTCCTTTGCCGATTCTCGAACGATCACATGATGCAGGGACACAGGCGTGCTGCTCGGCACTGAGCGGGGCAATTATTTATACGTTCTGGACGGCGGCACCTGGAACGAATCCGGCGGGACAACCGACTTTGCCAACCGTGACTGCAAGCAGCACCCTCACCGTATTGCACCCAGCTCGAACAGGAGGATGACAACCTACAACGCAAGCCCCAACGCAAAGGTCGTCAACGTCATCTGAAGAACGAAAAACCGGGCCAAGTTACAGCCCCCCTCCAGGGAAATCGCTACGCCGGTTTCCGCCAGCATCTTCAAGGCCGGCTGCACGTCATGAAACGGAATGTTACTCGCGTTCAGGACTTCAAAAACTCGAGCAACCGCTCCACTCTCTCGCTCTCATCTCGATCCGGCGACTCTTCCCGCTCGTCGTTTGGCGATGGCAGCGATTCTGGCAGCGATAGCAGGCTGGGGTCCTCGCTCATGGGGCCAGGCACGTAGTACAATCGCCCTTCTTCCTCCCCCTCGTAGGAAAGAAACGGATCGGCAGGCCCGACCGAGACCGATTCGCTGGGAGAAAGCTCCGCCTGGGGGGTAGGCTCCATTTCCTGCTCGAACTCACTCTCTCCGGGAGTCTGGTCGCCACAAACCCCAGGGCAAATGCTCAAATACTCGTCGCGCTGCCGCGCAGCCGACAGTCGCAATTCTCCGATGACAAGGCCTGTCGTCCAAGCGTCGAAAGTTAATATGATAACGACGAAGACGCATAAGATGGCGAAAGGGATTGCTACTATCCTTGATTTCATAGCGCGGGCCGCTCGGTGCTTTCGCAACAAGTTGAAGCGGCTCATGGTGCGGGCTGCCCCAAGAGGTAAAAATCTGGGTTCTGTGGGTTCAGAGTGCCGCGGTCGTCCAAGCAATCATGCAGGCGTTGAATCGCGCCCTGATTCAGCTGATCCAATAGGAACCGGTACTGGTAGGCATACGTCTCCAGCTCCTCCGCTTGCGCTAAAACGACGCGCCAACGCCGCTCCAGCGAAGCAGCGGAGAGCGCGAGACCTCGTGGGTTGCTGGCCACCACCCCATCTGTCTCGACCTCCCGAAGAGAATTATCGCCGCTCTCGGGGCGGCAGCGA
Organism: Gammaproteobacteria bacterium; assembly: GCA_028817305.1. GTDB lineage: Bacteria > Pseudomonadota > Gammaproteobacteria > Porifericomitales > Porifericomitaceae > Porifericomes > Porifericomes azotivorans. Next base: position 18,229 of record JAPPPX010000113.1, read on the forward strand.
TGATCCAGGATGCTCCCAATGGGCAAGGCTGTCGAGCCGCATTCCCGCTCCACCTGCACTGGCGCCCCAGCCGCGCTTCCCGACCGCCGCTGCCGTAGTCGCTCAAAAAGTTCTGATAGCCTGCCGCCTAAAGAACGGTAAGACTGTTCATGCTCAAGCAACCGTTGTACGATCTCACTCGTCTTGTTCTTCAGGAGCGGCGCGTATCTTTCCTGGTCGGCAGGCGTGGCGGCGGAAACATACTGTTCTCTTAACTCCTTGATTTCCTGGGCCAAGCCGCGGATAGAGGCGTCTTCCTCCTTCAGCGCTTCGGATAACTGTAAGATATCGAGGTAATCCTCTTTATCCGCGCCATGCAGCTCGAATTCGACAGGAGCGACCTCAGGCGCCTCAGGGCCGGGGGTGTAGGAACAACCACCAGTCGCAAGCGCAAGCAAACAGACCGAACAGATCCGTATCATCAGTGTCGGATTAACGTTTCTCATCAGACCTTACCTCCTATGATCAATCTCCTGAGCCAGCCATCCAGGGCCGCCTGGTGCCATTTGACTTGTAACCCGCATATTTCATGCCGCATCTGGTAAGCGCTGGAATTAAAAGAACGCAAGGATAATCCACCCCTATCAGGCCGTGCCCTGCCCTCAACAAAACGGCATTCTCGCCAGAGACGCATAAGAGGGCGAAAGGGATTGCTACTACCCTTGATTTCATGGTGCGGGCCGCCGGCCGCCTGGTGCTTTCGCAACAAGTTGAAGCGGTTCATGGTACGGGCCGCTTCAAGAGGTAAAAATCCGGGTTCTGTGGGTTCAGAGTGCCGCGGTCGTCCAAGAAATCATGCAGGCGTTGAATCGCGTCCTGATTCAGCTGGTCTAAAAGCAATTCGTACCTATAAGCATACGTATCCAGCTCCTCCGCCTGCGCCATCGAGATACGCCAACGCCCCTCCAGCAAGGCGGCGGAGAGCGTGAGACCTTGTGGGTTGCTGGCCACTACCCCAGCCGCCTCGACCGCCCGAAGAGAATCGTGGCGGACGCATACTGGAGCATCGTCGCCCTCGGGGCGGCAGTGCTGATCCACGATGCTCTCAATGGGCAAGCGTGCCGAGCCGCGTTCCCGTTCCACTAGCGCCTCCACCGCGCTTCCCGACCGCCGCCGCAACCGTTCGTACAACGCTGACAGCCCGTCGGCTAACGAACGATAAGATTCTGCATGCTCATACAATCGTTGTACGATCTCGTTCGTTGCCTCCTTCAGGAGAGGCGCGAATCTTTCCCGGTCGGCAGGAGTCGCGGCGGAAACATACTGTTTTCTTAAGGCCTCGATTTCCTGGGCCAAGCCGTCAATAGAGGCGTCTTCTCCCTTCAGCGCTCCGGAGAACTGCAAGCTATCGAGATAAGCTTCTTTATCCGCGCCCTCCAATCTGAAAACGACATCCCCAACCAATGGCCTCTCATCCGCCAGCGCCATGGAACTGAGGAATATCAGCGCGCCTGCCGACAACATGGCGCAGCGACGGAGGAGCATAAACACGCTAGTCCCGCTCATTGCCCTTCTCCAGCCATAAGGATCAACTCCATATACCGAGCGGCCACGCGAGCGCCTGCCTGTGCGGGGCCATATTGATCGAGGGTCGCGGCAAACAAGGCGCACCAGGCCTCCCTTGAACAGCTCCCATATCCACTCGCTTCTTCGTGGTCGGAGAGGAGCCGTAGAAAGGCGCGGCGCGAGGCATCCACCGCCTCCTGCGGGTCGTTGCCGGCGACTCGTTCCGAACATAGCCTGGAGAGATGAAAGCGCAGCACTTCCAGCCTGGACAACGAATCCAACTCTGCGGGCATCCTGCACCGGAGACCGTCTATGCGGCCCTTGATCTCTGGAGGCATACTATTGCTGACCACAGAAAATCTCCCACCGATCAGGTATAGCAGCGCCCTGTCCCTGGGGGTCAAATGATTCATGAGATACGCATTCTCGCGGAGCATTTTCAGGGCCGCATAGGTCCACGGCTCCAGGCCCGACATTCCATGGTCAAAGACGATGTGCGCTCCCTGAAGGAACCGACGCAACTCGTTGCTGTCCAGGCGGCACTCCAGCGTCTCCAGCCGCGCCAGTTCCGCGGCAGGGTCGAAATGAGCGTCGAGCTCCCCTGGGCAATCCGTTGGCAGCTCGCGGGGAACGAATTCGACAGGAGCAACCTCAGGCGCCTCAGGGCCGTGGGTGTAGAAACAACCACCGGTCGCAAGCGCCAGCAGATAGAGCGGCATTATTAATAGAACTCTGGAACTAACTCTACTCATCTGTTCTGTCCCTCCTGTTGGGTCAATTTGCCTTTTACTTTTGCAAGCACTGTGCCACTTGAAGTAAAAGTGCTGAAATAAAAGAAGATAAGGGCGAGATTGCTTTTTCTCTTAGTTAAAAACCCTCATCAATAAAATTAAACTGCATTTTTGCAGCCGATCTTCACCGGCGTTAGGAGAAATATCTGCACTATAGGTGCTGTTTTTACGCATTATAGGGCTCTGTATCTGTACTAAAGGTGCTTAGCTGACGTAGGCCTGAGCAGTGGCGCTGCCGTGATCCAGAGCGAGCGAAACGCCCGGCGGGGAGAAGGAACGGAAACAAGGGCGGCAGACATTGCGGACACGTGTTGCCTGCCATCAGCAAAAGCATCGCATGGAGGCAAAATCCGACAGTGGGAGGCCCCGCCCTTCGTGCGCCGGATGGAGAGCGCACCAAATCCAGCGGGCGCGAGAAACTCGTGTGCTATCCGGGCTAGGCGCATTGGCGGCTATAAACGAACGAAGGGGTAAACTGCTTCCACCGGTCGCCGGGGAACCGGGTGTACTTCCTTCTGACCTTCTCAACGTACCTCCGGGTTTCCCGAGGCCAGCGGTAGCGTGTGGATTTCAGAGACTTCGGCCCCGCATTGTAGAACGCGCAGGTGCGATCGAGATTGCCTTGCGTGAGTCTCGTGCCCTCGGCAAGATACCGCACGCCAGCCTTGATGTTTTGTTCCGGGTCGAAAATATCGCGCACCCCCAGTTCCCGGGCCGTGGCCGGCATCAGTTGCATGAGACCCCTGGCGCCGGCGCGCGATACCGCACAGACGTCGAAATTGGACTCCACCTGCATCACTGCGGCGACGAACGCCGGATCCAGATTGTGCTTTGCCGATTCTCGAACGATCACCTGATGCAGGGACACAGGCGTATTGTTCGGCACCGAGCGGGGCAATTTTTTATATACTTTGGGCAGCGGCGTCGGCGGCGCCCGGAACGAGTCCGGCAGGGCAATCAACTCTCTTTCTGCGGCGCCGTTTTTCTGCCTGGCGGCAACCACGGGCCTGTAGGCAGGCACAGCGCGCCTGCCCCCTGCCGGGAGGACCCTTTCCTCAACTTCGCGCTGGATGGCGGTAAGCTCTACAAACTCACTGTAACCGTGAAGTACCGGATACGTCATGATCGCAATGGACGCCATCAGTCCTCTCACAGTATCGCCCCCAGATCGAATAGGACAGCAACCCACAGCGCCAGCCCCAACGCAAAGGTCGTCAACACCATCTGAAGAACGAGAAACCGGGCCAAGTTACAACCCCTCCAGTGAAATCTCTACGCCGGTTGCCGCCAGCATCTTCAAGGTCGGCTGCATGACGCGAAATGGAACGTTCGGATGCGGCCGCAACAACACCTTCACCACGCGCTCCCGTTCAATTCTCTCCCTCAATCTCTCCAGGGACATTGCCTGGCCGCCGCTTGAACGGAATTCCCCGCTGGGCAATACCTCCACCACCAAACGCTTGAACGAGTCGGGCGCAGCACTGGGCTGCGACGCCTCGGGTTTGTGAATCCGCCATTGTTGTGCAATATCGCGCGGATTCGACAAATTCACATGGATCATGAAAAGAATACAAAAGACATCCGCCAGCATCATGTACAACACATGCTCTGGAACCCTTCCCCCTGAACTTACGACTCGCACGGCGGCTCGCTACACAAACGGTCGTGCGAACACGCAAGGCGAACGCACTCGCAGCAAAAGACGCTAAGGAAAAGTATTGCCACAGGCAGTAACGAGGAAACCATGGCATTCACCAAACCGGCGACAGAGGCCGCATCATCCTGCAGCAAATATTGCAGAACGCCGTAAAGCGTGCCGCATAAGCCGGCCAGATAGTTACATTGCCCCACAGTCACGAGGTGTTTCGTCAGAGACTCGTAGATATCCTGCCGGTCAGAAACTGGTGCCGCACATACACGGTGGCACAACAACGCAAGCCCGCAAACGATATATGCGGACAGCGGCACTATGACGACCCCGGTGAGCCCGATATAGTCATACAGCCGCTCCAGAATGACGACGCAGGCCCCGGGGTAATAGTAGGCCGCGCCCACCAAGCTGGCGGACGCGAACAATGCGAATACGCACAGACCGACGTTTCCGCCTCGCAGCCTTGATTCCTTTGACGGCTCCTTCGACTGCTTCGGTTTCTTCGACAAAGTCTTGCCCATCGTCCGGCGATGCACTAGGTCCTTAAGCAAAGCCATTGCTCAACCCTCGTTCATGAACGCAAGAATTCAAGTAACCGCTCAATTCTTCCGCTTTCATCCCGGTCCGGCGGCTCTTCCAGCTCATCATCCGGTGGTGGCAGCGGTTCTGGCAGCGATAGCGGGCTGGGTTCCTCGCTCAAGGGGCCGTCATCCATGAAGAAGTATGTTTGCGGCGTCTCCTTCTCCTCAAACGAATCGGCAGGCGGGATCAATTCGTTCTCCTCCTCATGGGAGGGATTCAACAACGAATCGGCAGGCGAGATCGAATCGCTGGCGAGAGGCAGGGGACAACTTCCCACTTCTCGCTCGATTTCAATCTTGTCGGGAGTGCAGACGACCCGCTGCAAGACATTCAAATATTCATCGGGCCGCAACGCAGCCGACAGTTGCGATTCCTTGATTACAAGACCGACCAGCACGCCGAAAACAGCGACTACGCACAACTCGAATAAACGGATGATCATGAGCCTTGCCTCTGCTTAGGCTTGACGAAGAAAGGCGCCCGCGTAACAGACTGGCCATCAATTTTCTTGACGGTCACCTTCAGATCGGCGTTCGACACCGCATATTCGTACTCGATGCTGCGAGAGGCGCCGATTTCCCGCAACACCTTCTCCATGGTGTCCCATACGGCCCGAGGCCACACTAACACCCCCGCTCGGATATGCGCCGGGATCTCACCCTGAACGAAGGCGTCTAAATCCCCAAGGTCTATCCTTCGCATGACCCCCGATGCCTGCTTAAAATCCTTGCCAAGCCCCTGCAGATTCCCACTCCTGCCGATTTGGTGCGTGGCAACCCTCTCCTCGTCAATCGCGTAGATTGCCCCACCCCTGGCCAGGAACCATTCGCGGAATGGCCTGTGTTGCATGTAACGGCCCTGCAAATGAGGGTATGTCGGGGGCCGCTCGGGCGCGTCACTGTACCTCTTCCCCTCCTGTGCCTTTTCCCTGTCCGGAACCGGCTTGGGGGGACTGGCCATGGCAATGATCGGAGGCGTGGGCAGTGCCCGCTCTTCGGCAGTAGCGCCTGGCGAGGTATCTTGATGATCTGTAACCAACAGTCCGATGAAGCCCGCCCATCCTAAGGCCAGGATTGCTGCCGCAGACCTCATGGTGCGGGCCTCCTCAGCAGGAAAAAATCGGGGTTCTGTGGCTTCAGCGTACCGCGATTGTCCAACAAATCATGCAATCGTAGAATCGCGTCCTGCTCCAGCTGGTCCAGTAGCAATCTGTACTGGTCTATATACACATCGAACTCCTCCGCTTGCGCTAAGGTGAGGAGCCAACGCCGCTTCAGCGAGGAAGCAGAGAGTGAGAGCCCTTGTGAATTGCTGGCCACTACCCCAGCCGCCTCGACCTTCCGAAGGGAGTTGTCGCGCACACACGCGGGAGCATCGTCGTCAGGACGGCAATGGTGTGCCAGGATGTTCCCTATGGGCAGGGGTGCCGAATCCCCCTGCACTGGCGCCCCAGCCGCGCTTCCCGACCGCCGCTGCCGTAGGCGCTCATAAAGCTCTGATAGCCTGCCGGCTAGAGAATGATAGGACTGCGCCTGCTCACCCAACCGTCGAATTATCTCTTTCGTCGCGTTCTTCAGAAGCGGCGCGTGGCTTTCCTGGTCGGCAAGCGATGGGGCGGTATTGTACTTCAATATCAGCGCCTCGATTTCCTGGGCCAAACCATCGATAGGGGCGGCCTCAATCTTCATTGAGTGTATTGAATGCATGCTTTCTAAATACTCTGCCTTATCAGCACTATCCAACCGGAAAACGACCTCCTCAACCAATGGCCTCTCATCCGCCAGCGCCATGGAACTGAGGAATATCAGCGCGCCTGCCGACAACATGGCGCAGCGACGGAGGAGCATAAACACGCTAGTCCCGCTCATTGCCCTTCTCCAGCCATAAGGATCAACTCCATATACCGAGCGGCCACGCGAGCGCCTGCCTGTGCGGGGCCATATTGATCGAGGGTCGCGGCAAACAAGGCGCACCAGGCCTCCCTTGAACAGCTCCCATATCCACTCGCTTCTTCGTGGTCGGAGAGGAGCCGTAGAAAGGCGCGGCGCGAGGCATCCACCGCCTCCTGCGGGTCGTTGCCGGCGACTCGTTCCGAACATAGCCTGGAGAGATGAAAGCGCAGCACTTCCAGCCTGGACAACGAATCCAACTCTGCGGGCATCCTGCACCGGAGACCGTCTATGCGGCCCTTGATCTCTGGAGGCATACTATTGCTGACCACAGAAAATCTCCCACCGATCAGGTATAGCAGCGCCCTGTCCCTGGGGGTCAAATGATTCATGAGATACGCATTCTCGCGGAGCATTTTCAGGGCCGCATAGGTCCACGGCTCCAGGCCCGACATTCCATGGTCAAAGACGATGTGCGCTCCCTGAAGGAACCGACGCAACTCGTTGCTGTCCAGGCGGCACTCCAGCGTCTCCAGCCGCGCCAGTTCCGCGGCAGGGTCGAAATGAGCGTCGAGCTCCCCTGGGCAATCCGTTGGCAGCTCGCGGGGAACGAATTCGACAGGAGCAACCTCAGGCGCCTCAGGGCCGTGGGTGTAGAAACAACCACCGGTCGCAAGCGCCAGCAGATAGAGCGGCATTATTAATAGAACTCTGGAACTAACTCTACTCATCTGTTCTGTCCCTCCTGTTGGGTCAATTTGCCTTTTACTTTTGCAAGCACTGTGCCACTTGAAGTAAAAGTGCTGAAATAAAAGAAGATAAGGGCGAGATTGCTTTTTCTCTTAGTTAAAAACCCTCATCAATAAAATTAAACTGCATTTTTGCAGCCGATCTTCACCGGCGTTAGGAGAAATATCTGCACTATAGGTGCTGTTTTTACGCATTATAGGGCTCTGTATCTGTACTAAAGGTGCTTAGCTGACGTAGGCCTGAGCAGTGGCGCTGCCGTGATCCAGAGCGAGCGAAACGCCCGGCGGGGAGAAGGAACGGAAACAAGGGCGGCAGACATTGCGGACACGTGTTGCCTGCCATCAGCAAAAGCATCGCATGGAGGCAAAATCCGACAGTGGGAGGCCCCGCCCTTCGTGCGCCGGATGGAGAGCGCACCAAATCCAGCGGGCGCGAGAAACTCGTGTGCTATCCGGGCTAGGCGCATTGGCGGCTATAAACCATTGAACGAAAAAGCAGGCTCCTCAGGCTCTTGAGCGTAGAAGCAGCCGCCAGCCGAAAGCGCCAAGAGCCAGACTGAACAGAATCTCATCTTGTAGATCGCTTTCATTGTTGCTTGTCCTCTCATCGTTGCTTTTCCTCCGTTAGCTGTCGCCTGGAAGAATGCATTCACCGTGCCAATTGTTGAATGCCTTTAACTAAGGGAAGAAGCAAAATTCAATAAAATTTTAATAGAAGAAAAATACACACAATAGGAGCAAAATATGCACATAGTAGGAGAAGGTTCTACACATAAGGGCTGTACCACGCACATTATAAGGCGCTTAGCTGATATAGGCCTGAGCAAGCGAGGGAAAGGCTGAAAATCATGGGGATCGTGGATCGTCATGGTCTTCCTTTGGCGGTCATCGCACATGCGGCGAATTACCACGAAGCGACCTTTACAACTGGCCTCCAATACTTTATCTTTACTACAAGTACATGGCCCGGTTTACGGTGCGCGAAATTGTTAATTTACGGAGGACACCAGCTATGAAAAGCAATGATGACTTTTGTAATTGCGATGGCACTTGTTCGTGCTGTGGCAGAAAAATTTGCAGAGCTCACCTGTCTCGAGTACAATATGTGATAATCAACCAGGAAGAAAGTCGAATGAAATATTTTCAAAATCTTCGATCACGCCGCCTAGCAACACAGACTGCCCTACGCGGCCCGCAGGGCGGCGCCCGGATGCGGATCGTCGCCTCGGCGGCGGGAGCGGCGGCGTGACGGCAAAAGCAGCGGCG
>JAPPPX010000170.1 GCA_028817305.1 Gammaproteobacteria bacterium
AATGAGGCGCAGGCTTGCCCCTGGCTTGTCTTTACTGCATTAACGGGGGCAGGAATCTACCCTCCATGGCGGGGTGGGAATCGTTTCCCCTCGATTGCGTAACGGCTTGTTGGGGGGGGCGGCAATTTGCCTTTTCCCGGGAAGGGGGGGATAATCTCCCGAAACTCGGTATGGCTTGGAGGCATCAGGACCCCGAAAGACGATGGAAACCGAAACGATTAATCCAGCATCCAGCGCTCCCGGTGCGGCGGGGGCGGGCGTTCCGTTGATCTTTACCGATGCGGCGGCCGGGAAGGTAAAGCAGTTGATCCGCGAGGAGGGCAACGATGCCCTGATGCTGCGGGTTTTTATCTATGGCGGCGGCTGTTCGGGATTCCAGTACGGGTTTACCTTCGAGGAAAAGCAGCAGGAAGGAGATGCCGCGGTCGTTAAGGACGGCGTATCCCTGCTGGTGGACCCGACCAGCTTGCAATACCTCAAGGGAGCGGAGATTGATTACACGGAGGGCCTGGAAGGGGCTCAATTCGTGATCCGCAATCCCAACGCAACCACGACCTGCGGTTGCGGTTCTTCCTTCTCGGTATAGACAGCGCTCCGGGCGGACGCTCAGGCGCGCCCCGCGCCGCTTCCTCCGCTATGGGGGTCGTAGATTCCCCCCAGCAAGACGCTCCGCCGGGCGCCGGTAACGGAGGGCAAATTGCCCGGCAGCGCCAGTATCCTGCGCCGGGCCAGCCAGGCGAAGGCGACGGCCTCCACGTAATCCGGTTCCAGGCCCCGTTGTCCCGTGGAGTAGAGGGCGAGACCGGGCAGCGCCGCGGCGAGGGCCTGCATGAATTCCCGGTTATGCATGCCGCCGCCGCAGACCAGCAATTCGGAGCAGGAGGGCGCGTACCGGCGCACGGCCCCGGCAATGGTCTCCACGCTCAGCCGGAGCAGGGTGGCTTGTATATCCTGGGGGGCGACACCATTTTTATGGTTGTGGTTGTCCAGATGTTTTTGCAGCCAGGACAAGTTGAAGCGCTCCCGGCCCGTGCTTTTCGGCGGCGGGCGGGAAAAGTACTCGTCCGTCAGCATCTGTTGCAGCAGGGGTTCGCGGGCCTTGCCGGTGGCCGCCCAGGCGCCGTCCCGGTCCATGGGGAGATCGCGGCAGTGCCTGATCCACTCGTCCAGCAAGACATTGCCCGGGCCGGTATCGAAGCCGATGACATCGCCCCCGCTGCCTTTGCCGGGGAGCACGGTGAGGTTTGCCATGCCGCCGATATTCACTATGGACCGCTGCGGTAGCGAGGTATCGCCGAATTGCCAGGCATGGAAGGCAGGGGCAAGCGGCGCTCCCTCGCCGCCGGCCGCCAGGTCCATGCGCCGAAAATCGGCTACGGTAACCATGCCGGTCTGCAGGGCGATGATGTTCGGATCTCCGATCTGCACGGTGCAGGGTTCGCCGTCTTCCGTGCCGTGCAGGACGGTCTGGCCATGGCTGCCGATGGCGGTCACCTGCGCGGCGCGCATGCCGCTGCGCTTGAGTACTGCCAGCGCGGCCTGGGCGAACATGTGCCCCAGCCGCCGGTCCAGGGCGGCGACTTCCCGCAACGGCGCGTCCGGCCCCAGGGCGCGCAATTGCCGTTTTACCGGCTCTTCCAGCGGCCAGCTCGCTGCGGACACCGGTTTTGCGCCGCTGTCGGTAAAGGCAACCAGGGCCGCGTCAATCGCGTCCATGCTGGTGCCGGAAATCAGGCCTATACAGTGCAATACGGGAGGGGAGGGTTGCAGGGATGACGCGCTGGACATCCTGCGTGTGCGAAGGGCAGGAAATTTTTTGTTATCATGCGGCGCGCCTGCGTAAGCAGCGGTTCCCGGACTATGACCAACCCAAGCATAAAGGATAAAAGAGCGGATTACCAATTCGGCGTGGAGGTGCGTCAGCTCCTGGAGCTGGTCATCGGTTCGCTGTACAGCAACAAGGAGGTGCCCCTGCGCGAGCTGATTTCCAATGCCTCCGACGCCCTTGAGAAGCTGCGCTTCGAGGCGCTCCAGGACGACAGCCTGTACGAAAAGGACGCCGCCCCGAAGATTCGCGTGGAGTATGACAAAAAGAACCGCACCGTTTCCGTGATAGACAACGGCATCGGCATGTCGCGCGAGGAGTTGCGCAACAATCTCGGCACGATTGCCAGCTCCGGTACGCGCAAGTTTCTGAAGGCCCTGCAGGGAAAGGACGCGACGCCCGACAGCCTGATCGGCTGCTTCGGAGTCGGCTTTTATTCTTCTTTCGTTATCGCCGACAAGGTCGAAGTGTCCACCCGCAAGGCCGGCGCCCCGCGCACGGCGGGCGCGCGCTGGACCTCAAGAGGCAAAGGCAGGTATTCCATACAGCGGGAAGACCGGCCGGCACGGGGGACCCGCGTGACCCTGCACCTGAAAAAAGACGAGGAGGAGTTTCTAGACGGGTACCGGTTGCGCGAGATTACCCGCAAATATTGCGATCATATCGGCTTCCCGATCGTCATGGCGCAGGAGAGGGAAGGGGCCGGCAAAGAGGAGACCGTCAACAAGGCGACCGCGCTCTGGAAGCGGAGCGGCAAGGAGATCGCCGACCAGGAATACCGCGAATTCTACAAACACATCGCCCACGATTTTGAAGACCCGCTATGCTACGTGCACAAAAATGTAGAGGGAAAAACGGAATATACCTTCCTGCTGTACATACCGGCCGCGGCGCCGGCCGGTTTCTGGGAACGCCGCCAACTCCGCGGCGTCAAGCTGTATTCCCACCGGGTGTTTATCATGGAAGCCGTGGAGCAGTTTCTCCCGCCCTGGCTGCGATTCGTGCGCGGCGTTATTGATTCCGACGACCTGCCGCTCAATATTTCCCGCGAGATTTTGCAAACCAATCAGGCCGTGGATTCGATTCGCAGGGGCTGTACCCGCCGGCTGCTCGACCAACTCAAGACGATGGCGGAGCGGGAGCCGGAGAAGTATCGCCAGTTCTGGCAGGCATTCGGCACCATATTGAAGGAAGGCGTTGTCGAAGCCGGGGCCTTCCGCGACGACGTGACCGAATTGCTGCGCTTTGCCTCGACGCGCGAGGCGCAGGACGAGGCGGCGCTGGTTTCTTTTCATGATTACCGGGAGCGGATGAAGGAGGGACAAAAGGAGATTTATTTTCTGGCAACGGAAAACCCGGCCACCGCCCGTTCCAGCCCGCATCTCGAGCTCGCGCGCGAACATGGGCTTGAGGTGCTGCTCGGCGATCCCGTAGATGAGTGGGTCCTGACTCATTTGGGGGAGTATCGGGGCATACGGATCAAATGGGTAAACAAGGGGGATTTAGACCTGCCCGACGCCGGCGACGAAGAGCCGGAAGGGAAGGAGACCGGGGAACGGCTGGCATCCCGCATTGCCGATTGTCTCAAGGGCAAGGTGAAAGAGGTGCGCCCTTCCCGGCGGCTGCGGGAATCCGCCTGCTGTCTGGCATACGGCGATCAGGAAATGAGCGCGGGATTGCAGCGGGTGCTTACGGCGGCCGGCCACCCGCCCCCCGATAGGCTGCCGACCCTGGAAATCAATCCCGGGCACGTCCTGGTAAGGCATATAGAGGCAGCGGAGGACGAGGAGCGCCTGCGCGATTGGTCTTTGCTGCTGTTGGAACAGGCGATGCTGAACGAAGGCGCCCCGTTGCGGGACCCGGCGGATTTTGTGCGCAGACTGAACCGTTTGCTGGGGGAGCTGGTAACTCCCCGATGATTCCCCGATGATTCTGGCGGTCCCGGCCTGTTCATGAGCGGGAATCCGGCCGATATGCGCTGTGCGACCGCCTGAGGCAAAGGCGCCGCATACGGCGGACATACCCGCCGAGATCCGACGCGGCGCCGAGGAAATCCTGGTCGAGTCGGAATTGAGCGACCGGTTGCGCAGCGGCAAGCGGTTGCGAGTCAAGGCAGGATTCGACCCTACCGCCCCCGACCTGCATCTGGGGCACACCGTGCTTTTGAATAAGATGCGGGAATTCCAGCAGTTGGGACACGAGGCCATTTTTCTGATCGGCGACTTTACGGCCTTGATCGGCGACCCCAGCGGCCAGGATGCCGCCCGGCCATTGCTGAGCGCAGAGCGGATTCGGGAAAACGCGCACACGTACAAGCAGCAAATATTCAAAATTCTCGACCCGGAATCCACCCGGGTGGAATGCAACTCCCGGTGGAACCTCGCTCTCGGAGTGGAATCCCTGTTGCGCCTGGCCTCGAAGTACACGGTGGCGCGGATGCTGGAGCGCGATGATTTCCACAAGCGCCACCAGGCCGGCAAACCGATCGGCATCCACGAGTTTCTTTATCCTCTGCTGCAAGGGTACGACTCGGTCGCCCTCGAGGCGGATGTGGAACTGGGCGGCACCGACCAGAAATTCAACCTGCTGATCGGGCGTCATTTGCAGCAGGCATACGGTCAATCCCCGCAGGCGATCCTGACCATGCCCTTGCTGGAGGGGCTGGACGGCACGCAAAAGATGTCCAAATCCTACGGCAACTATATCGGGATTGCCGATCCGCCCCTGGAGATGTACGGCAAAATCATGTCCATATCGGACGAGTTGATGTGGCGTTACTTTCAGTTGCTCAGCTTCCGCTCGTTGACCGAGATCGAGCATTTGCAGCGAGGCGTTGCGGAGGGGGCGAACCCGCGGGATGCCAAGCGCGAATTGGCCCATGAGATCGTCGCGCGCTTCCACGATACGGCCGCCGCCGAACGGGCGCGGGACGACTTTATAAGCCGTTTTCAGCAGCAGGAGATCCCGGATACCCTCCCGGAATACCAGGTGCGGGACCGCGAGGGGGGCTGGACCGTGGCGGGCCTTCTGAAAGAAATTCGTCTGGCCGCCAGCACTTCCGAGGCTCACCGCATGATCCGCCAGGGCGCGGTGCGCATGGACGGAGAGCGCTTCACGGACGGCTGGCGCAAAATTCCCGCGGGGACCACCTGTCTGTTCCAGATAGGCCGCCGGCGCTTTGCCCGGGTTACGGTGGAAAACCGGCCCCCCGCCGGCTCCCCCTGAGGGCGAGGCAATTCTCGGAGGGCTTGACAAGGGAGACGGACGGCCCTATCGTTCGTTATTAGCACTCGCCTGAGAGTAGTGCTAAACAAACGCAAAAGACCACGGAGGTGCAATCGAAATGAAAATCCGACCGCTTCATGATCGCGTTATCGTCAAACGCACGGAGGAGGAGCGGGCCAGTGCCGGGGGCATCGTAATCCCGGACTCGGCCACGGAAAAGCCGATCCGCGGGGAGGTGATTTCCGTCGGGCCCGGCAAGGTCATGGATAACGGCAAGGTTGCCGCCATGGGCGTCAAGAAGGGCGACAAGGTTTTGTTCGGCAAGTATTCGGGAACGGAGATCAAGTTGGAGGGCGTGGAATACGTGGTGATGCGCGAGGACGACCTCATGGCCGTGATCGAATAGCCCGTCTGTTGCGGGCAAGCCCGTTCGGCCGGCGCAAACTGGCGCTCGGGTTCGCTATCTAGTCTTCTGGCTTCTACAACGAGGGAAACAAACGATGAGTGCGAAAGATATCAAGTTCGGCGGCGATGCGCGTCAACGTATGCTCAAGGGTCTGAATACGCTGGCCAATGCGGTTAAGGTTACGCTGGGCCCCAAGGGCAGGAACGTAGTACTGGAAAAGAGTTTCGGTGCTCCTACCGTTACCAAGGACGGGGTGTCCGTCGCCAAGGAAATCGAACTCAAGGACAAATTCGAGAACATGGGCGCGCAGATGTTGCGGGAAGTGGCCTCGCAGACCTCGGATGTCGCCGGCGACGGCACCACGACAGCGACGGTGCTGGCCCAGTCGCTGGTGGTCGAGGGCATGAAGGCCGTGGCCGCCGGGATCAATCCCATGGATCTCAAGCGGGGGATTGACCAGGCAGTTGCCACCGCCGTCAAGGAATTGAAGAAGATTTCCAAGCCCTGTTCTTCGGACACGGAGATCGCGCAGGTGGGGACAGTGTCCGCCAATGCAGACAAGCCCATCGGCGATACCATCGCGGAGGCAATGAAGAAGGTGGGCAAGGAAGGCGTGATCACGGTGGAAGAGGGTTCGGGACTCGATAACGAATTGAATGTCGTGGAGGGCATGCAATTCGACCGGGGTTACCTGTCTCCCTATTTCGTCAACAACCAGCAGTCCATGAGTTGCGAGCTGGAGGATCCTTTGATCCTGCTTTGCGACAAGAAGATCTCGAATATTCGCGACGTGCTGCCGTTGCTGGAGTCCATCGCCAAGTCGGGGAAATCGCTGCTGGCCATCGCCGAAGATATCGAGGGCGAGGCCCTGGCCACGCTGGTGGTCAATACCATCCGGGGCACTTTCAAGGCGGCGGCGGTCAAGGCGCCGGGCTTCGGAGACCGGCGCAAGGCGATGTTGGAAGACATCGGCGTCCTGACTGCCGGAAAGGTGATTTCCGAGGAAGTCGGGTTGAGCTTGGAGAAGATTCGGCTGGAAGACCTGGGCCGTGCCAAGCGCGTCGTGATCACCAAGGAGGACACGACGATCATAGACGGCCTCGGCAAGCCGACCGACATTCAGTCGCGCATCGGGCAGATTCGCAAGCAGATCGAGGATTCGACGTCGGACTACGACAAGGAAAAACTGCAGGAGCGGGTGGCCAAGCTTTCCGGCGGGGTCGCGGTGATCAAAGTCGGCGCCGCAACCGAAGTGGAAATGAAGGAGAAGAAGGCGCGGGTGGAAGATGCCCTGCATGCGACCCGGGC
This sequence comes from Gammaproteobacteria bacterium, assembly GCA_028817305.1. Taxonomy (GTDB): domain Bacteria; phylum Pseudomonadota; class Gammaproteobacteria; order Porifericomitales; family Porifericomitaceae; genus Porifericomes; species Porifericomes azotivorans. The sequence goes on from JAPPPX010000170.1 coordinate 6,765, forward strand.
TGCCGTGGAGGAGGGGATTGTGCCCGGCGGCGGCACGGCCCTGTTGCGCTGCGTTTCTTCTTTGAAAAAGGCAAAGGGCGCAAACGAAGACCAGAATGCCGGCATCCGCCTCGTGATGCGCGCCGTGCAAGAGCCGGTCCGGCAGATTGTCGCCAATGCGGGGCTTGAGCCTTCCGTTATCGTCAACAAGATCGCTGACAGCGAGGCCAAGCAGCAGAACTTCGGATACGATGTGGCGACCAACGATTTCGGCAACCTGATCGAGTCCGGGATCATAGACCCCACCAAGGTTACCCGTTCCGCTCTGCAGAACGCGGCTTCCGTGGCGGGGCTGATGATTACCACGGAGGCGATGGTGGCCGAGCTGCCCAAGGAAGAGAAGTCGCCGATGGGTGGTCCAGGAGGGGCGGGCATGGAAGACATGGGCGGAATGATGTAACGACTCCGCACCTCTTCCGGCCCGTTATTGGTTCCCTAAAGGCCCGCGCGGAAGCGGGCCTTTTTTTTAGCTGGCGCGCCTTGATGCGCGTTGCCGGCGGCGCACCGCGGACACGGCGTACTCCCGGGGGGGCGTATTCCCGGCGATACTCCCGGCCGGTTTATTCGGTTCTTTGCAGCGCGGCGCGGTATTTTTCCAGTGCGCCCGGAAAACCGAAACGCAAGGCGTCGGCGGTCAGGGCGTGTCCGATGGAAACTTCCTCCAGTTGCGAAATTTCCCGCGCCAGTAGCGGTAGGTTATTCAGGTTGAGGTCGTGCCCGGCATTGACTCCAAGCCCGTGTTCGGCCGCCTGGCGCGCGGTTTCCCTGATATGGCCCAGGGCGCCATGAAGCTTCTCGCCCTTGCCCCCGCCGCCGGCGTGCGCCTTCGCGTATGGCTCCGTATAGATTTCGATGCGGTCGGCGCCTGCTTTTGCCGCCAGGGCAATTTGCGCCGGATCGGCGTCCATGAACAGACTGACGCGGATGCCGGCGTCGCGCAGGCGGGCGATGAGAGGGCGTAAATCGGCGCCCTGCTTTTCCAGATTCCATCCGTGGTCCGAGGTGGCCTGTTCGTCGCTGTCGGGCACCAGGGTGCATTGCTCCGGGCGCGCTGCCAACGCCAGGGGGAGAAAGCCCGGATAAGAACCGCGCGCCGTCGAGAAAGGGTTGCCTTCCATGTTGAATTCTCGGGACGCGGCGGCGAGTTCGGCCCGCAACGGCGCGATGTCGGAAGCGCGGATGTGGCGCTGGTCGGGGCGCGGATGCACGGTGATGCCGTCAGCGCCGTGGGCAAGGCACAAGCGGCAGGTCTCCAGGAGATCGGGAATGCCGCACTCCCGGGCGTTGCGCAGCAAGGCAACTTTGTTGAGATTGACGCTGAGTGCGATCGTCATGTCGTTTCGGCGCGCGGGAAAAGGAGTTTGGGTTCGGAATCCCCAGAGGTCCCGGACAGGTCCCGGGCCCGCGCCTGCGACGGCGCCCTGCGGTGGCGCCGTTCGTCAGGACCCGGAAATCCCCTGCCCGGCGCCGATTGTCTGGTCCGAATGTGTGGTGGGCCTGGGTGGACTTGAACCAACGACCTCACCCTTATCAGAGGTGCGCTCTAACCAACTGAGCTACAGGCCCGAATACGAATTCCCGCAGGCTTTTTCAATGGATCCGCGGCTTCAGGGGAAAGAATCCGGACATAACCCCGGGTAAATCCAGCTCAATCTGTGTGGGCGCTGCACGCCGTAAAGGCGGGATGACAACGCATATACTCGTAAGGAGGTGATCCAGCCACAGGTTCCCCTACGGCTACCTTGTTACGACTTCACCCCAGTCACTGATCACACCGTGGTAAGCGCCCTCCCGAAGGTTAGGCAACTCACTTCTGGTGCAACCAGCTTCCATGGTGTGACGGGCGGTGTGTACAAGGCCCGGGAACGTATTCACCGCGACATG
>JAPPPX010000013.1 GCA_028817305.1 Gammaproteobacteria bacterium
AGGAAGCGGAACTGGAAAGGCGGCTACGGGATATTGATGTCAGCCGCCGCCCGGCGCCGTGAGCGACGGCGGAAACCCATGTGTCGGGGACGCTGCCGCAGCGCCGACAGAAGGAGCCTTTTTTTCTGCCATTCCCGCGCAACAGACTGTGTAAAAACTCCGAAAATCCAGATCCGCACGAAAACTACCCACTGGCATGGCAAATATCCGCCATTCCCGCGCAGGCGGGAATGGCGAGGGGGGGCATGGAAACGGCGGAGTAGGCTTTATTCGCTGGATGCCCGTAGGGTTTTTACACAGTCTGTTTCGCAGGAATGGCGGAGTGGGCCATGTGCGCGGACTCTTGACGCCTCGCCCGCCGCAAATACCCAGATGCTGGATGCCCGCCCCTGTTCAAGCCAGGGGCAAGCTCCGTGCGGGAATGGCGAGGCGGGGGTTCGGGGCAACACGGCGGCATCCCGAAAGGCCAGGAGGAATCCGGCCTACGGTTTCAGGCGCAATTCCTTGAGTTTTCGCGACAGGGTGTTGCGCCCGCAACCGAGCAGACGCGCCGCCTGCAAGCGGTTGCCGCCGGAGCGCCGCAGCGCCGCCTCGAACAGCACCCGCTCCACGCGCGGCAGGGCCTGCGCCAGCAGCCGGGCGCCGCTGGCCGCCAGGCTTTGTTCCGCCCAGGCACGCAGCCCCCGCTCCCAGTCTTCCCCTTCGTCCGGCGGCGGCGCCCCCGGGCGCAGCTCCGGAGGCAGGTCGTCCACATGCACCTCGCGGGTGGGGACCATTACGGTCGCCCAGCGACAGAAGTTCTCCACCTGCCTGACGTTGCCCGGCCACTCCAGGCGCTGCAAATGCTCCAGGGTGTCGGCCTCCAGCACGCGCGGCTCGACGCCCTGTTTGCTCGCGGCATCGCGCAAAAAGCGACTCGCCAGCCCCGCGATATCCTCCGGCCGCTCCCGCAAGGGCGGGATATGGATGCGGGCGACATTCAATCGGTGCAGCAGATCTTCACGGAACTTCCCGGCCCGCACACGCTCCTCCAGATCGCGGTGGGTAGCCGCGATCAGCCGCACGTCCGTATGTACCGTCGCCATCCCGCCGATCCGGTAGAATTCCCCGTCCGCCAGCACGCGCAACAGGGGCGCCTGCAATTCCGGCGGCATGTCGCCGATCTCGTCCAGGAAAAGGGTGCCGCCGTCCGCTTGCTCGAAACGACCGCGGCGCAACTGGAGAGCGCCGGTAAAGGCGCCTTTTTCATGACCGAATAACTCCGCTTCCAGCAACTCGCGCGGAATGGCCGCCGTGTTGATCGCGACGAAAGAACCGGCGGCCCCGCGGCTGTGCCTGTGCAGGGCGCGCGCCACCAGCTCTTTCCCCGTGCCGGACTCGCCAGTAATGAGGATGCCGAGATCGGAGCCGGCCAGCCTGCCGATGGCATGGAAGACCCGGCGCATCGCGGGAGAGTCTCCCAGCAGCCCGTCGGCAGCCGGGACGGACGGGACCGACGCCGGTCCCCGTGCCCCGGAATGCGAATGACGCAGGGTGCGCAACACCAGCCGCATCATCTTGTCCAGATCGAAAGGCTTGGCCAGAAATTCCAGCGCCCCCTGCCGAAAGGCGGATACCGTCCGTTCCAGATCGGAATAGGCGGTGATCAGGATCACCGGGATGTCGGGGGCGCGCCGCTTGAGTTCTTCCAGCATGGCCAGGCCGTCCATATCCGGCATGCGCACGTCGCAGATGACCAGGGAGGGCCGCTCCCGGTGCAGACGCTCCAGAGCCGAGCTGGCGTCCGCAAAACTGAGCACCCGGATCTGTTCTTCCTGCAGGGCCCGCTCCAGGACCCGGCGCACGGAACGGTCGTCGTCAATTACCCAGACCGCGGCCCAGACCGCGGACTCCTTCATGGCTCGCGTCTCGGCGGCAACAGCAGGGAGAAAATCGTCTCCTCTCCCAACCGCTCGTATTGCAGCACCCCGCCATGCGCCTGCACCAGGGCCTGCGCGATCGGCAATCCCAGGCCCGTGCCGCCGGGGCGGCCGCTGACCATCGGATAGAAGGCGGTGTGGTTCAGGCCCGGGGGCAGGCCGGGACCGGTATCAATCACGTCCACGCGGATCCCGAGGCGGTGCAGGCGGCCGCCGATCGTGCAGCGACGTTGCGCCAGGCTGCACAACCGGACTTCGCCCTGCCCGCCCACGGCCTGCAGGGCGTTGCGGCCTACGTTCAACAGGACCTGCACCAGTTGCTCGCGGTCGGCGCTGATCTCGGGCAGGCTGGGGTCGTAGTCGCGGTGCAGTTCGACCCCTGGCGGGCGCTCTGCCTGCATGAGGCCGTACACGTGCTCCAGCACCTCGTGGATGTTGATCCGCTGCCGCAACGGCGGGCGGGCGCCGGCGGACATTCGGTCCACCAGGCGGTTGAGCCGATCCGTTTCCCTGACAATGATGTCCAGGTATTCTCGGCAACGCCCCGAGACCTCGTCCCGTTGCAGGAGCTGTGCCGCACCCCGGATCCCGGCCAAAGGGTTCTTGACCTCGTGCGCCACCTGCCGCACCGCCTCGTTGGAGGCGGCGTGAACCGAGCGCATGGCCTCGTCCCGGGCCGCCCGGCGCCGCGCGGCAGCATTGACCAGCTCGGCCAGCAGACCTTTGCCGCCCTGCTCAAACACGGGGGTGACGACGCAATCCAGGATGAGCGGAGCGTCATTCGGGCGCTGCAACTCGACGCCCAGTTCTACGTAAGGGGAATCGGCCTCCAGGGCGCGGAAAAAGATGGCGAACAGGCGATCGGCTCCGGGCAGGAGCCGACTCGCCGGCTGCCCCTGTGCCCGCTCCGGGCTTAGAGAGAGCAATACCTGCCCGGCTGCGTTGATGGAGCGCAGGCGCAGGCCGTCGTCAAACAGCAACACCGCGGTACTGAGGGCATCCAGAAAATGGCCGTTCCAATGGCCGTTCCAGGCGGGAGGCGGTTTCATCATTCGAGACGCGCGCAATTGCCGGCGGCCGCCCCCCCGGGGCGCGGGCGCCACCCGTTACGCAATCGAGGACAAGAAAAGCGGATCATATGCATCACTCCCCCCTTG
>JAPPPX010000094.1 GCA_028817305.1 Gammaproteobacteria bacterium
TTGCGCCCTGCCCTGACAGCTCAGTTATGCTATATTGTCGGATCGCCCTGGATTGCGGGGCTTACCTGTTAAAAAGGGACCACAAGACAGCGAATGGGAGGGGCATAGTGGCAGGACGCAAGCAAAATCAGGCATCCAAAGGGGAGGCCAAGACTGCGGTGCGCCCGGCCAGGGTAGCGACGGCGCGGAAGAAACGGGCCGCCGCGGGCGCTAACAAGCGCAAGGCCGGCGGGCGCAAAGCCTATCGTCCGAAACCGAACGAGAAGTATATGAACCCGAGGCAGGTGCGGTACTTTCACGAATTGCTGACGCAGCGGCGCCGGGAATTGCTGGAAGAAGTGGACCGCACCGTGCATCACTTGCAAGGGGAGGCGACGCAATTCCCCGACCCTACCGATCGCGCGTCCCAGGAAGAGGAGTTCGCCCTGGAATTGCGTACCCGCGACCGGGAAAGACAACTTATCTACAAAATTGACGAGGCGATCCGCGAACTGGGGAACGGGGAATACGGCTATTGCCGGGAATGCGGTGCGGAGATCGGGCTCCACCGGCTGGAGGCGCGGCCGATGGCGACCCTGTGCATAGACTGCAAGCGGCTGGACGAAATCCGGGAGCGCCAATACAGGTAACCGTTCAAGTTGAACCGATTCGGAGATTGGGCCCAAGGATTGGGCAATCCCAGCCGATTTCCGGTCCGCGCCCCGACAAACTCCCTGCCCAAAACAACTTCCAGGGGGGACTCTCCCAGGGGGGTTTCCCCGACCTTCGGGCGCTTATTCCGAGCGTTGCGCCCGCTCCGAGAGGCGCGCCGCCGCCCGCCTGTTATACGCATCGTGGGCAATGCGTACATCTTCCAAGTACCACGGCAACCACTCCAGGGGCAGCGCCTGGGCGCTGTCCACCAAGGCCTTGGCCGGCCGGGGATGGAAATCCGTCAGCACCATGTTGGCGCCCGCAATCACGCCCTGCGCCGTGGCATGGAACACGTCCGGGACGCCGTCCGCGGCCGACTCTATGGTACCCACCGAGTGGGAAGGGTCTATGCACACAGGCATGCGCGTCAGGCGCTTGACCACCGGCACGTGGGCGAAGTCCGCAAGGTTGCGGTGCGGGTCCCCCAGGTTGGTCTTCATGCCGCGCAGGCAGAAGATCACCCTTCGGTTGCCTTCGCTGGCGAGGTACTCCGCCGCGTTCAGCGACTCGTTCAGCGTAATCCCGAAACCCCGCTTCAGGAGCGCTGGAAAATCACGCTGACGGCCGACGCTTTTCAGCAATTCGAAATTCTGCGTATTGCGGGTTCCGATCTGCAAAATGACGCCCGTGGGGTTCCCCGCCTCTTCCAAGGCGGTACGGATCTCGTCCAAGTGATTATCGTGGGTTATTTCCATCGCTACCGCCCGAATGCCGTACTTGCCAGCCAATTCGAATACGTAGGGCAGGCAGGCGGCGCCGTGACCCTGGAAGGAATATGGGCTGGTACGCGGCTTGTACGCGCCCATCCGCGCACAGCGCTGCCCTTGCTCGCTCAGCGCCCGCATCGTCATTTCCACGTGCTCCCGGGTGTCCACAGCGCATAGACCGGCAAAGACATGCAGGCTTTCCTGAGAGAAATCCAGCCCGTTATAGCTGAAGGAGTGGGTACGCTCGTCGTCTTCGTGGCGCCCCAACACCCGGTACTCCCGCGACACCCGCACCACCCGCTCCACTACCGCGAAAGCCTGTAGTTCGTCTGCCGGCAGGAGGGCGGTATCGCCGATCAAATAGATTTCCGTGAGCACCTGGCGGGCGCCGATTTCGTCATGGACGCGATAACGAATGCCCTGTAACCGATCCAGGTAATTCAACAACCGGCGATAATCGTTGCTGTCCTTGCCCGTATCCGGGCGCAATATGAGGATCATTGGGTCATGCCCCCCCCAAAAGCGAGCCTGGGAAGCGAAAGCGGCGATCCTAGCATAAGCGCCGCAGCCACGCGCCGCCGCTGGCGGCCCCGCAAGGCTCCCGCGCCAAGCGGCTGGCGCGGAGCCGCAAGCCGGTCACGCAAGGGCCGGCAATTTTGCTATGATTGCGGCAACCGCCTGCGGTGCAACCCAAAGGACAGCCCAGCGCGAGGGGAAGCCTTGTGATAAGCGCAAATTGCCATCGAAAGCAGTGCAGGGCGAATAACGCCCGACGCCGGGCAAGTATGCGGCGCGGCGCCGAGGCTCTCGCACTGGCTGCCTTGCTCCTGCCGCTTGCCGCGATGGCCGCGCCGAAAATATCGGTGGCGGGGCTGTTCAAAGGGCAGGCCATCCTCGTGATTGACGGCAAGCAACATCTGCTGAAGAACGGAGACACCAGCCCGGAGGGCGTCAAACTGATCGAAGCGAACAGCAAAGAGGCCGTGCTGGAAATTGACGGCGAACGCCGCAGCTACCAACTGGGCGGCGGCATCGCCGCCACCTACAAGGACGGCCGCAATTCGGTGCGCCTCCTGCCCGACGACCGGGGCCACTATTTCGTCACCGGCAAGATCAACCAGCAACCCATCCGCTTCCTGGTGGACACGGGGGCAAGCTATATCAGCCTCAACCAGAACCAAGCCGAGCGCCTGGGAATTGATTTCCGCAAGGGGAAAGCGGGCCTGTCCTCTACCGCATCGGGAGTTGTAGAGTCCTTTCTGATCGAATTGGACCGGGTCAGCATCCAGTCCATCGAGCAACATCGCGTGGGGGCGGTCGTCAATCCCGGCGACTTCCCGAAGGAGGCGCTGCTCGGCAATTCCTTTCTGAACCAACTGCACATCAAGCGCGAAGGCAAGGTGCTCGAACTGGTGCAGCCGTAGTCCGCGGCCCGTTCCATCCTGGCGGCCCGCAACCCGCCTCAACCCGCTTGGCTACGGGCAACGGCGCCTCCCTCCAGCCGCGCCTCCGCTTGCTCCCAGGCCAGAACCAGCAGCGGCAGGTAAAAGAGGTTGCCCAACAGCGTCCAGGAGAAGAACGGCAGGGCCAGCAGGTAGCAGCGCAACAGCCCGGCCAGGGTACGCGGGTACAATTCGCCGGCCAGCCAAACCCCCAGATTGGACAGGACGAAAAACGCCAGCGCCGCCGCGAAGGCGGCCAGGAACAGCCTCCCGCGAGAGCGAGTGCCGCGCAGCAACAGGCGGCCCAGCGGTACGCCGGACAAACAGCCGACATAAACGCCGAGCATAACCCAAGGGTGGTAAAAACCGAGCCAGGCGTCGCTCACCAACAGCGCCGCCAGAGGCGTCAGCCAGGTGCCGGCGCCCGTGAGAGAGCGGCCCGCGAACAGAGCGGCGGCGCCCAGAGGCGTAAAGTTGGGGGGATGCGGCAACAACCGGCCGCACACGGCCAACAGTACCAGCCCGACGCCTACCGCTTGCAGGGGGGACGGGCGGCGCGGGAAAAAAAGGCCCCAGCCGTTCATTGCCGGCACCCCGGCGCGGGCGACGCGAACCCGGACGGGCAAATGTCGGCGGCGTTCCGCGACAAAGCCGGTGCGGACGGTTCGCTCACTGGCGGCGCAACCCCAGATACAAGCCGCGTTCCGGGACGCCGTAACCGTCCACCTCCCGATAATTGCGATTCAGCAGGTTATCCACGCGCAACAACAACTCCAAGCCCGGCGCAAGACGCCACCCCGCCGCCAAATCCAGCACTGCGTACCCCCCCAGCGCCACGTTCCCCACATCCAGCCGCCGCCCGACATAGCGCGCCGTCAGGGCGACATGACCGCCCTCCTTCACTGCCCACTGCAGCGTGCCATGGGCCTTGTGCCGGGGACGGCGCAACAACGGCTGGCGGCTGTCCCGATTATAAGCGTCAGTGCGAGTGTAGCCGCCGTCCAGCCGCAACCGCGGCGTCAATTCGAGTTGCAACTGCCATTCATGGCCACCGGCGTAGGCGCGGCCGGCATTAACCAAAGCCGCGGCAGCGAAATCATATTCGATCAGGTTCGCCAACCGCTGCTCGAAGCGGGTCGCCCGCAACCGCCAGCCGCCGTGCCGCCATTCCAGCCCCCACTCCCAACCGCGGCTCCGCTCCGGCCGCAGTTGCGGATTGCCGAATGAGGGATGATAAAGATCGGACAGGGTAGGCGCACGGTAGCCCGTGCCGACGCCGCCGTGCAGACGGATGCCGGTGGCGGCCAGGGGCCACTCGGCGTTGCCGCGCCAGTCTCCCCGGCTGCCGTAGCGTCCGTGGCGCTCGCCGCGCAGGTCGGCGCTCAGCCGCAGGTCGCGCAACGGGAAACGGTATTGCGCCCAGACGGAGTGACGCCGCAGCGAGCGCCGCAATTCGCTGCGCACCCGCTCCCGCTCCGTTTGCAGCCCCAGGTGAAATTGTTGCCGGCGCGGCAGACGCCACTCGTGCCGCCAGCCGAGGCGGGTGCGGGCGCCCAGAGAAACCCGCGTCGTGTCGTCCAGCAGGGAGTCGGCGGCCAGGGGACCGTTGTAGAAGCGGTTGCGCTGTCGCGCATAGTCCAGGCTCAAGTGTTGCCGCCAACGCTTCCCAGTAGGCGCCCACCCGGCATCCAGCCGCAACAGCCACCGGAATTTGCGATGGCGGTAATCGGGGTCGTCCACCACGGACAACAGATAGTCGTCCAAGTCGCTTTCGGTATCGGCATAACGCGCGCTCGCCTGCAGGGAGACGCCCCCTTCCCGCAGCAAGGTACAGCGCGCCGTCAGGGCGGAATGCTCGAAACCGTCCCGCTCAGAGGCGCCGGCGGCATGCGAGGGACCTTCGCCAACATGGCGCTGCAACCGCAGCAAACAATCCCCCTGCCCGCCGCCGCCCGCGAACTCCAGGCCGCCGCGCAGGCTGTCATAGGAACCTGCTTCCACATGGCCGCGCAGCCCGGGGGGGCGTCCGCGATAGCTGAAGATCCGAATGACCCCGCCGAGCGCCTCCGAGCCATACACCCCTCCCTGCGGGCCGCGCAGTATCTCAACCCGCTCAATGCCGTCCGTAGAGAGGTCGGCCAGATCCGCGATGCCCGTCACCGGGTCGTTCAGCGGCACCCCGTCCAACAGCACCAACACGTGATTAGAGTTGGTGCCGCGCAGGAATACGGAGGACTGACCGGCGATCCCGCCGGTGCGCACTGTGTCCGCCCCCACCGCAAGGCGCAGCAGTTCCAGGACCCGCGGCTTGCCGAGGCGGGCGATCCGTTCGGCGTCGAACACAGTAACCGAGGCGCCCGGCGCCGGGGTGCGGTGCGCGCTCACGATCAAAGGCGCCGCCCCGGCATTGACAGCCGCCAGCGCACACAGCGCCGCAACGGAACCCCACAGGGGCCGGTTCTCCCCTAACGACGGCACCGCACCCCGACCTCGGCGCTGCAATGTGGTACACTGGCCGCGACCCGGGAAGGGAGGACCGCGACATGGGAGGACCGCGACATGGCAAAAGGCGCTGACGACCAGGCGAAAGATCCCTCGGCCCCCTCGGATTTCGAGACGGCCCTGAAAGAACTGGAATCCCTGATCGAAAAAATGGAAGAGGGGCAGTTGAACCTTGACGATTCGGTGCGACATTTCGAGCAAGGGCTCAAATTAATTCGTCACTGCGAAAAGTCACTGCAACAAGCGGAACGAAAGATCCAAGTCCTGCGGGAACAGGACGACCGACCGCCCCAATTGGAACTGCTTTCCCCCGGCGACAACGAAGAAGACCCTCAGTAATGCCCTGGCGCGAGCAGGTGCAGGCCTACCGCGTCCGCGTAGAGGCCGCCCTGGATCGTTGGCTCCCCTCTCCCGCCGTCGAACCGTGTCAGCTGCACGAGGCGATGCGCTACGCAGTCCTGGGGCCGGGCAAACGGTTCCGTCCGATCCTGGTCTATGCCAGCGGCGAGGCAATGGATGCCGCCCCGACGTTGCTGGAAAGACCCGCCTGTGCCGTAGAAATGATTCATGCCTACTCCATGATACATGATGACCTGCCGGCAATGGACGACGACGACCTGCGTCGCGGCCGCCCCACCTGCCACCATGTCTATGGCGAAGCCACTGCCATCCTGGCGGGCGACGCCCTGCAGGCCCTTGCCTTCGATATTCTCACCCGCAACCTTGCGGACGATGCGGCGAACGGCCTGGTGGCGGCCCAAAGATTACGCACGGTGGAAACCCTGGCGGCGGCCAGCGGTCCCTCGGGCATGGTAGGAGGCCAGGCATTAGACCTTGCCGCCACCGGGAACCGCCTGGAACGGCGGGACTTGGAACAGATCCACCGCCGCAAGACCGGCGCGCTGATCCGTGCCAGCGTTGAGTTGGGCGCCTCATTCAGTGCCAACAGCAGCAATGGCGCGCGGCGCAAGCTGCGCCGTTTTGCCGAATGCCTGGGGCTGGCCTACCAGATTCACGACGATGTGCTGGATGTGGAAGGCAGCGCCGAAAGCCTGGGCAAGCGCAACTCCGACCGCCAGCGGCGGCAACCCACTTACGCCGCGTTACTGGGCGCCGCGGGCGCCCGGCAGGCGGCGCGGGAGCTCTGCCGGGAGGCGCTGGCTGCACTGGACGGTTTCGACAGGCGCAAGACGGCGCTGTTGCGCCGAATTGCCGCCTACGCGGTGCACAGGAAGCATTGAAGCGCCCGCACGGCCGCCTTGACGTTCCACCGCCGGCATGATATGGAATAACTACGCTGGCGGCGGTTGCCCGCCGTGTGGCGACCTGAATCGTACGTTGCGTTCTGCAAACAATGGAGGCCGGAACAATGACACCGAAATCGCAGAATTCCCCGCGCAATCCTCTGCATAATTTTCTCCGCAATCTCCTGCGGGTCTCGCCTGAGCGGCGCAAAGACGGGGCCGCAGCGCTGAGCCTGGCCGTCGCCGTCGCGGTCGGCGCGGCGGGCATCGCGGGCGCGCCTTCCCGGGCGGCGGCCGACGAGACCTGTCAATCTCCCTACATGGCGAAGATCGTGGGCCAGGAAGACTACGTTTACGTCTGGACGCTGGGCGTAGAGGGCCTGGGCGACGCGCAGGACAAGCTGGTAACCGTCGCGGTGAACCCCAAAGACGAAAACTACGGCAAGATCGTCAGCACCCTCTCCGTGGGCGGCAGAAACGAGGCGCATCATTCCGGCCTCAGCGACGACCGGCGCTACCTGTGGGCCGGCGGTCTGGACACCAACAAGATCTTTATCTTCGACGTGCACACCGACCCGGCCAAACCGTCCCTGTACAAGACAATCACCTCCTTCGTCTCCGAAAGCGGCGGCGTGGTCGGGCCGCACACCTTCTACGCCATGCCCGGGCGGATGATGGTGACCGGCCTGTCCAACAACGCGGACCATGGCGGGCGCACGGCGCTGGTGGAATACTCCAACGACGGCAAGTACCTCGTGACCCACTGGATGCCCACGGACGAGAACCTGCACGGCGCCAGCAAGAGCGGCCAGTTCGCCGACGGCTACGGCTACGACGTGCGCGCCCTGCCCCGCCGCAACGTCATGGTGACCTCCTCCTTCACTGGCTGGAACAACTACATGATGGACTTCGGCAAGCTGGTCAGCGACGAGGAAGCGATGAAACGCATGGGCAACACGGTCGTTATCTGGGATCTGCACACCAGGCAACCCAGGAAGGTGTTGGACGTCCCGGGCGCACCCCTGGAGATCCGCTGCGCCTGGAAGCCGAACCACAATTACTGTTTCACCAGCACCGCCCTGACCTCGCAGATCTGGCTTATCTACGAGGACCCGCAGGGCGAGTGGCAGGCGAAGGCCGTCGCCGACATCGGCGACCCGGCAAAAGTGCCTCTGCCCGTGGACATCTCCATCAACAGCGAAGACACGCGGCTCTGGGTCAACACCTTTCTGGACGGAAACACGCGGCTGTTCGACATCAGCGATCCCTTCAACCCCAAGCAGATCTATCAGAAAAAGATCGGTTCGCAGGTCAACATGGTCTCTTCCAGCTGGGACGGGACGCGCGAGTACTACACTTCTTCCCTGCTGAGCAACTGGGACAAGAAGGGGCCGGAAGACGAGCAATTCCTGAAGTTGTTTACCTGGGACGGCAAGGAGTTGGCACATGAGTTCACCATTGACTTCTACAAGGAAAAGCTGGGCCGGCCGCACCAGATGAGATTCGGCGCAAAATCGCTTTACGCCAGGACGCCGTAACGCGCCTCAAACGCCAGCCAACCAAACGACCGGGGCGGCAAACAGGCGACGAGGGCGGTTGTTGCGCGTCGGTGCGACACTTAAGAGGGCAGCCGAATCCGGGCCTCTGCCGCCTCTCTACGGCATGAGCTCGAGGCACGGGGAGCCGCGTTGCCACGCGAAACCGGGTAGCGCCATGCAGGCGCCGCCGCACAGGAACACCCTTTTCGTTACCGCTTTATGGGCCGCCTGGTCCTTGTGGTGCGCGTCATGGTGTACGCCAGGGCTTGCCCAGGAACGGGCCCGGGGACAGAAGGGCGAGGCGCTGCCGTCGGTAGAATTGTCTCCTGGCTACTACGGCGCCCTGCAATTCGATGCCCCTATTCCTGGCGCCTACGACCTGCCCGCCCTGGGCACGGCAGGGAACGGCCAGGTGCTGGACCGCCGCGGCCGGTCCGTCGCGCTGCACGATCTGTACGGCGACAAGATCGTTCTGCTCAGCTTCATCTACGCCTCCTGCAACGACGTGAATGGCTGCCCGCTGGCGACGGCCGTCTTTTTCCGCATCAAGACGCGCCTGCTCGAAGAACCCGATCTGCAACGGCATCTGCGCTTGCTGACCCTGAGTTTCGACCCCGAGCGCGACACGCCGAAGATCATGGCGCAATACGGCGCAAACCTGCAGGGCGGACAGATAGACTGGCGCTTTCTGACCGCCGCCTCCGAAGAACGCCTGCGGCCGATCCTCGACGACTACGATCAAACCGTGCAAAAACAATACGACGACCAGGGCCGGCCCACAGGCGCCTTCTCGCACACGCTGCGGGTCTATCTCATAGACCGGGAGCGGCGCCTGCGAAATATCTACAGCGTCGGCTTCCTGCATCCCGACATCCTCGTCAACGACGTAAAGACCCTGCTGCTGGAAGGCGCCGCCGGAAACGGCGGCGGCGAAGCGCGCCCCGGCAACGGGCTGCACGGCGCCGGAGACGACAAAACGGGCTACGAGACCCGCGATTACCGCACGCGCGCCAAAGACCTGACGCAGCGGCGGGGCAAGCCGGCCGACCTCGCCGCCCTGGCCGCCGTGCCGCCCCTGGGATTGCCGCCGCCGCCAATCCCGGCGCACAACCGGCTCACCGGGGACAAGATCGCCCTGGGGCGCAAACTCTTCTACGACCGCAGGCTGGCCCTGAACGGGACCTTCTCTTGCGCCATGTGCCACATCCCGGAACAGGGCTTCACCAGCAACGAACTGGCTACGGCCGTCGGCATCGAGGGGCGCACCGTGCGCCGCAACAGCCCCACTCTGTACAACGTTGTCTATGCGACCAGACTATTCCACGACGGCCGCGAAGACACCCTGGAGCTGCAAATATGGGCGCCGCTATTGGCGCGCAACGAAATGGGGAACCCCTCCCCCGGGGTCGTGTTGCGCAAAATCAGATCGCTGCCCGACTACCAGGGCTTGTTCGAGCGGGCTTTCGGCAAGACTCTAAGCATGGAAACCCTGGGCATGGCCCTGGCCAGCTACCAGCGCACCCTGCTCTCGGCCGATTCTGCCTTCGATCGCTGGTATTACGGCAAGGAAAAAGGCGCGATGACGGCGGAAGCCATGCGGGGCTTCCGGCTATTCGCAGGCAAGGCGCGGTGCATCGCCTGTCACACGCTCACCGACCAACATGCCCTGTTCAGCGACTACAAGATGCACAACACCGGGCACGGCTACCGCGTGTCTGTAAAGACCCGCCCCCCGGCGAAGAAAAAACTGCTGGTCGCACCGGGACAGCACCTGGAAATCGAGACCGCGCTATTCGACCCGGTCTCGGAAAAAAAACCCAACGACGTAGGTCTGTACGAGATCACCGAAGACCCGGCGGACCGCTGGAAATACAGAACGCCCAGCCTGCGCAACGTGGCCCTAACGGGACCCTACATGCATGACGGCGGCATCAAGACCTTGCGCGAAGTCATAGAATTCTACAACCAGGGCGGCGAACCCAACGAAACGCTGTCTCCGACCATCCGGCCTCTGGGACTCTCGCCCCTCGAAATAGACGCCTTGGTCGCCTTCCTGCGCTCCTTGACCGGCTCGAACGTGGACAGGCTAATATCCGACGCCTTCGCCGCCCCTATAGGCGACCCACGATGACGCCCGGCAAGGGAACAACGGTGTCGGAAGCGACGCCGGCCCCGGGGCGTGGGACCAAAACGGCGGCAACAGACTATTCCACCGTGACGGACTTGGCCAGGTTGCGGGGTTGGTCCACGTCGGCGCCGCGGCGCAGGCCGGTGTGGTAGGCCAGAAGCTGTAGCGGAATGGCGAAGACGAAGGGCGTCAGCAACGGTTCCCTGGTCGCCGGCACTTGCAATCTGCGGATGCCGGGGCCAGCGCCGGGGCCGGCGCCCGGCTGCGCGAACAGCAGCAAACGGCCGCCGCGGGCGCGCACTTCCTGAAGGTTGGTCTCGAGCTTCCCCAGCAGCGGGTCCTTGGGTACCAGCGCCACCACCGGCATGTGCCCGTCCACCAGGGCCAGCGGACCATGCTTGAGTTCGCCGGCAGGATACGCCTCGGCGTGGATGTAGGATATCTCCTTGAGCTTCAGGGCGCCTTCCAAAGCCGCCGGCCAGAGCGGGCCGCGACCCAGGTAGAGGGCACGGTGGCGTTGCGCCAGGGTGCGGGACAGGTCACGGACGGCGGGCGCCATCCGCAAAGCGGAGCGCAGGGCGCCGGCAGGCAGACCGGCCAGGGCGGCCAGCAAACGGCGTTCACGCGCGGCGGCCAGCCCGCGGCGACGGCCCAGCGCAACAGCGAGCAGTAGCAATGCGGCCAACTGGGTAGTAAAGGACTTGGTGGAAGCGACGCCGATCTCTGGCCCGGCGCGGGTAAGGAAGACCAAATCCGCCTCGCGCGTCAAGCTGCTGCCGGGGACGTTGCAAATCGCCAGCAGGCCCAGATACCCCATGTCTCGAGCCCGACCCAGCGAGGCCAGGATATCGGCAGTTTCGCCCGACTGAGAGATGGTGACGAACAAACTGTCCGCGGCCACGGTGGCGGGGCCATAGCGGAATTCGCTGGCCACGGCGACGCGGCAGGGCACCCCGGCCAGGGTTTCCAGCCAGTGGGCGCCCACCAGGCCGGCATGGTAACTGGTGCCACAGGCGACGATCTGCACTGCCCGCACCCAGTCCAGGAGCCGCCCCGTTCCCATTCCGAAGGCATCCTCGCGGACCCGCCCGCCGTCAATCGCGTGCCGCAACGTTTCCCGTAGCGCCCGGGGCTGCTCATGAATCTCCTTCAGCATGTAATGGGGATACCTGCCCTTGCCAGGCAGCGCGGCATCCGTGCGCAGGCGCCATTCGCGGCGGCGCGCTGCCCGCCCGGAAGCGGTGCGGATCTTCCAGCCGTCCCGGCGCAATTCGGCGATGTCGCCGTCTTCCAGGGTGATGCAACGGCGGGACGGAGGCAGCGCCATCGCATCCGAAGCGAGATAGCAGCCGCCTTCGCCGGCATCGGCGCCCTCGCCGATGCCGAGCACCAACGGGCTGCCGCGCCGCGCCGCCAGCAGGAGACCGGGCTCCGGGAGGCCGATCACGGCCAGGGCGTAAGCGCCTTCCAACACCTTTAAAACAGTGGCGAAGGACTCGGTGAAACCGCGGCTAAGTTGCAGAGAGTCTTCCAGCAAATGAACGATGACCTCGGTGTCGGTGGCCGAGCGGAAGCGATATCCCCGCTTTTGCAGCCGGTCGCGCAGCTCCTGGTGGTTCTCAATAATCCCATTATGCACTACGGCGATGCGCCGCCCCCGTCCCAGATGCGGATGCGCGTTTCGCCGTTGCGGGGCGCCGTGAGTCGCCCAGCGGGTATGGGCAATGCCCAACGGACCGGCGAACTCCTGCTCGCGCCCGGCCAGAGCCCGCTCCAGGGCAGCCACCTTGCCGACCACCCGTAACCGCCGCAAAGAAGGTTGGGCCGGGGCGCCAGAGGCCGAGATCACGGCCAAGCCCGCCGAGTCGTAGCCGCGGTATTCCAGACGGCGCAATCCCTCCAGCAACCGGGGCGCGACATCGCCCCCGGCGACTGCCCCTACGATGCCGCACATGCCGCTGGGGCCCGGCCGCTCTCGCCGCCGCTCATTGCGCTTCGTCGCTGTCCGCCGGACGCGGCCCTCTGCTGGGGGCGTTGGGGATGTAGTCGCGTGCGAGGCTCCTGGCCTTATGCGACTGGTTGGCCGTCACCAGCCCCCCCAGGGAACGGAGATAGACTTCGGCGCGCGGATGCTCCTGGAGGTAGGCGGCATAGAGCCATTGGTTGGCCAGAAATAGGTCTTGCGGAATGCCGTGACCATAGCGATACATAAGTCCCAGGTTGAGCTGAGCCGCCGCGTGGCCGTTCTTCGCGGCCCGTTGGAACCAACGGTAAGCGCATTCTCGGTCCTTTCTGCCCCCCAGCCCCATGTAACAGAAAATCCCGGAATAGTTTTGCGAATCGCTGTCTCCCCGCTCGGCGGCCAACTGCCATAGATGCCGAGCGCGCTGGTAGTCGCCGGCACGGACCGCCTCCCGCGGGTCTTCGGGGGCGCTGCACCCCACCGCCGCCAGGCACCCCGCTACGCTGCACGCCAACAGACTGTTCCGCAACGTTCGCATCTACCGCACTGACTCTTCCCGGCATCCCTCCCGTGCAGGATGTTCTGGTCGGGGCGAGAGGATTCGAACCTCCGACCACCGCAACCCCATTGCGGTGCGCTACCAGACTGCGCCACGCCCCGTTGCCGAATACGGCCCCCCGAAATTAATTGCCGCCCTGGCTTAGCGGAGCATGCCCAGGACTTCTTCCAATTCCTTACGCAACTGGCGAACGATCTGCCGACTCTGCATAGAGTCCACGTGCGCCTCCTCGCTGGACAACTGTTGCTTAGCGCCCCCGATCGTATATCCCTGGCCGTACAAGAGACTGCGGATCTGGCGAATCAACAATAAGTCATGGCGCTGATAGTAGCGACGACCGCGCCGCTTCAAGGGATTGAGTTGCATAAATTCCTGTTCCCAGTAGCGCAGCACGTGGGGTTTCACTTGGCACAGGGTGCTGACTTCACCGATGGTGAAATAGCGCTTTCCAGGGATCGGCGGCAGTTCGGAACTACTTGATACTTCCAGCATAAGCGGCTACCCGCGCCTTGAGTTTCTGGCCGGCACGAAAGGTTACGACGCGCCGGGCTTTAATGGCGATATCTTCACCGGTCTTGGGATTCCTTCCCAAACGCTCGTTTTTCCACCGAACCTCAAAATTGCCGAAACTGGAAAGTTTGACGACCCGCCCGGATTCCAAGGTAAGGCAGACTTCCTCAAAGAACATCTCCACAATATCTTTGGCTTCCCGACGGTTAAGACCCATTTCTTCATAGAGATGCTCTACTATCTCGGCCTTAGTGACGGTGCCTGCTCTTTTCTGCATTTTTGTCTGCGCCTTCTCTTGCATGACGCCTAACTCCGTAACTTTGCACCGAAGGTCTGCTCCAAGATGGCTACTAAGGGCCCTAGACAGTCCTCCACTTCCTGATTTGTGAGGCTATCTGAAAATTTTTGAAAAATCAAGCGAATCGCTAAACTTTTTAGCCCTTCCTCCACGCTTTCGCCCCGGAATACGTCGAACAACTTGGCTTCTGCCAGCAGGCCCGGCGGGCAATGGTCGCGGATAGCCTCCAGGACCGCGGCGACCGGGATCTTCTCTGGCACTACCAGTGCCAGATCGCGTTGCACCCAGGGGAAACGCGAGATGGGCCGGTAGCATGGCGGCAGACGCTCCCGATCCAGCAAAGGCGCTAAGCGCAGCTCGAACAGCCAAGGCGGGAAAGGCAATTCCAGGCGTTGCGCGGACTCCGGGTGCAACTGCCCCAGCCAGCCCACGCTCCTGCCGCCGACACGGACCTCTGCCGCCTGGCGGGGATGCAGGGCGGGATGCTCTAAAGGGCAGTACTCGGGACGCCCGTCACAGCTCCCCAACAATGCCTGTACATCTTGTTTCATGTCATAAAAATCAGATAATCTTTCATCTATATTCCATTGATCTTCATGTAAATTTCCATATATAAGCCCTCCCAGCCTCACTTCCTCCCTGGGCCTTGCCGAGGAGAAGACGGTACCGCATTCGAACAGCCGCATGCGTTGCCGCTGACGACTGCAATTGTAGCGCAATATCTGTAGCAGGCCGGGCCACAGGCTGGTCCGCAGGACGGCCAATTCTTCGGAAATAGGGTTGTCCATCTCCAGCGGCGGCGGTTGCGCCAACCGCAGGCTCCGCAGCCAATCGGCGTCCAGGAAACTATAGCTGACCACCTCGCAATATCCCCGAGCCGCCAGCAGCCGGCGTAACCGGCGGCTATGCCGCAACAGCGGGTCTTCCCCGCCCGGCGCCATCGGCACGACCGGCAGGCGCACTGGGATCTGCTCAAAACCGGGAACGCGCAACAGTTCCTCGATGAGATCGATTTCTTCCTCGATATCGCCGCGAAAACTGGGCGGCGTCACACGCCAGCCGCCGCGCGTCTCCCGTGCGGCCATCTGCAGCCCCGTCAGCATTTCCATCACCGGGAGATCGGGCAACTGGGCACCCAGCACCCGTTGCAATCGTGCCCGACGCAGGCGGATCGGGCGCCGCTTGGGCAAGTGCCGGGGACTACAATACTCTACCGTCGGGGCGGCGCTACCGCCGCAGAACTCCAGGATCAAGGCTGTGGCCCGCTCGATCGCCGGGCGCGGCAATTCCGGGTCGCTACCGCGTTCGAAGCGATGCGAGGCGTCGGTATGCAGGCCGTAGCGCCGGGCCTGTCCGGCCAGCGCGGCGGGCGCAAAATAAGCGGACTCCAGAAAAACCTCGCGGGTTTGCAAGGTGACGGCACTGCCCCGACCGCCCATAATGCCGGCCAACGCCAGGGGGCGCCGGTCGTCAGCGATGACCAAAGTGTCCTCGCGCAGTTGCCGCTCCCCGCCATCCAGCAAGGTGATGGAATCTCGCTTGCCGGCTCGGCGCACCTGTACGGCGCCTTGCAGACAGGCGTTGTCGAAAGCGTGCAGCGGCTGTCCGAGTTCCAGCATAACGTAGTTAACGATGTCCACCACCGCGTTGACCCTGCGCTGGCCAGCGCGGCGCAAGCGCTCGCTCAACCAAACGGGGAGCGGCGCCCCGGCATCTACGCCAGTCAGCAGACGGCCCACATAGCGGGGACAGGCGGCGGGATCGGATACCCGCAGCGGCCTCTGCCCGCGGGCGCGCACCTGCGCCGTCGGGAATTGCGGCTGGGGCGGCGACAGACGATTCAACAAGGCGACTTCGCGGGCTATGCCAACGGTGCTGAGACAGTCGCCGCGGTTGGGTGTAAGAGCCAGTTCCAATATATCATCATCTAATTTATAAAAGTCCCATAAGTTTATACCTATATTATTCTTTTTGCAATGTACCCGTAGTAACCCGTCGGCTGTATCCGTCAATTCCAACTCGGCGGCAGTGCAAAACTTCCCCTCGGATCTCGTCCCCGCGATATCGCATACGGCAACCTTACTCCCGTCCGGGAGTGTCGCGCCCGGCAGGGCCAGTGCCAGCCTCGCGCCAACCTGCAAGGTCGCCGCATCGCTGACCACCTCGCGGCAGGACCCTGCACCGGTTCCCTGCCCGACGCGCACCCGGCAAAGCCGCAGTTCCGGACGCCGGGGGTGCGGCTTGCAAGCGGCGACCTCCGCCACCACGACTCCGTGAAAGGGGCGCGCGGCTGGCCGGCAATCCGTGACCTCCAGGCCCGCCATGGTCAATTGCTCGGCCATTTCCTCGTTGGACAACGGCGGGGCAGCCCATTCCCGCAGCCACATTGCGCTGACCCGCATTCCCCTTCCTCAGCCGAATTGCTCCAGAAAACGCAGGTCGTTCTCAAAAAACAAGCGCAGATCCTCGATGCTGTGGCGCAACATGGCCAAGCGCTCTACACCCATGCCGAAGGCCAGCCCCAGATAGCGTTCGCTGTCTATGCCGGCGTGTTCCAGCACCCGGGGGTGCACCATGCCGCAACCGAGGATCTCCAGCCAATCATCCTCGTGGCGCAGATCCACCTCCGCCGAAGGCTCGGTGAAAGGGAAATAAGAGGGCCGAAAACGCAGTTTCGGCGCCCGCCCGAAAAAATGCCGCAGAAACTCGAACAGCAGACCCTTCAGATCGGAGAACCCGACCCGCTCGTCCACCATCAACCCCTCCACCTGGTGGAACATCGGGGAATGGGTCATATCCTGGTCCCGGCGGTACACCCGGCCCGGGGCGACGACCCGGAAGGGAGGGGCGCGCTCGCGCATGACCCGCACCTGCACCGAAGAGGTGTGGGTACGCAAGAGATTGCCGTCGCGGAGAAAAAACGTATCGTGCATAGTCCGGGCCGGGTGATTTGCAGGCATATTCAGGGCTTCGAAGTTATGGTACTCGTCCTCGATCTCGGGGCCGGATACCACCGCAAAACCCATGCTGGCGAATAACGCCACGATGCGATCCAGGGTGGCAGACACCGGATGCGCCCTGCCCGGCGCCATTCCACGCCCAGGCAAGGTGATGTCGATCCGCTCCCGCGCCAGGCGGCGCTCGACCTGCAGGCGTTCCAGTTCCCGGCGGCGCGCGGTCAGCGCCTGTCGCAGATCTTCCTTGACTTGGTTGGCCTTGCCGCCGAGGAGTGGACGCTCAGCAGCCGGCAACGTCCCCAACTGCCTCAGGTAAGCGGTGAGGGCGCCCCGGCGGCCCAGATAACGGCTTTGCAGTTGTTCCAACTCGACCGCAGCGGGCGCTGCCCGGATTGCCGCCAAGGCCTCGGCTCGCAGGTCTTCTAGCTCTTGTATTCCGGATTGCATGGGGCGCCCGCGCGGCGGCCGGGGCGGCGGGGCTCAGGAAGCAAGGGTAGCGCGGGCAAGTTCCGCGAGCCGGGCGAAAGTCGCTTCGTCACGCACGGCCAGATCGGCAAGCACCTTGCGGTCCACCGCCACTTCGGAGCGTTGCAGGCCATGTATCATCCGGCTGTAACTGAGCCCATGGCGGCGGGCGGCGGCGTTGATGCGCAGAATCCACAGGGAGCGAAACCGCCGTCGCCGCACTCGGCGATCGCGGTAGGCGTACTGTCCCGCCCGGATCACGGCCTGCTTGGCGACGCGAAAGGTATTCTTGCGCCGCCCCCGGTAGCCCTTCGCCTGCCGTATGATCTTCCGGTGGCGGGCGTGCCTCGTCACCCCGTGCTTGACTCTGGACATGCAGCGGCCTCAGCGGTACGGCAACAGGCGTGAGACGATCCGCTGATCCCTGGAGTGCACAGCCCGCGAAGACCGCAGCTGCCGTTTCCGCTTGGCGCTCTTCTTGGTCAGGATGTGGTTGCGGAACGACCGACGATGGCGAAAGGCGCCAGAGGCGCTTCGACGAAAACGCTTGGCGGCGCCACGATTGCTTTTCTGTTTGGGCATCGGTTGCTAGTTGCCGCTCGGGACTACGATCATGATCATCATACGACCTTCCATCCGCGCCGGCTGCTCGACTACGCCCTGCTCCCGCACATCGTCAATTACGCGATCCAGCATCCGGCTCCCCAATTCCGGATGCACCATTTCGCGCCCGCGAAAGCGTACCGTGACCTTGACCTTATCGCCATGACTGAGAAAGCGCCGCACATTCCGTAACTTAACCTGATAATCGCCATCCTTGGTTGTGGGACGAAACTTGATCTCCTTGACCTGGAACTGCCGCTGACGGCGGCGAGCCGCCTGTCGTTTCTTGCTCTGCGTGAACAGGTATTTGCCATAATCCATCACCCGGCATACCGGGGGATCGCCTTTGGGCACGATCTCCACCAGGTCCAGGCCATCCTCCTCGGCGTGCTGACGCGCCTCCTCGATACTGACGACTCCGACCTGCCCGCCCTGCGAATCTATGAGCCGCACTTTTGCGGCCTGGATGTCGCCGTTCAGCCGATGGCGTTCGGGCGTTGCGATTAGGAATCTCTCCCGCTTTCAGGGAGCGCATCGCGGCACGGTCGGCCCTTCTCCGCTTCGGCGCGCCAACCGGCAATGAACTCCTGCAAATTCCGAGCCCCCAAGTCGCCACTTTCCCGGCCACGCACGGACACCTGGCCGCTTGCCGCCTCTCGGTGGCCGACGATCAACTGGTAAGGGACTCGCTGCATCGCATGCTCTCGGATTTTAAGGCCAAGCGTTTCGTTTCTCAAGTCCGCCTCGGCACGCAGGCCGGCGGCGCGCAAGGCGGTCAGCACCTGGAGGGCATAATCCGCCTGGTGCTGGCTCAAGGGCAGTACCGCCGCCTGCACCGGCGCCAACCAAAGCGGCAGGGCGCCCGCGTAATGCTCCAGCAGGATACCGATGAACCGCTCCAGGGAGCCGAGGATGGCCCGGTGGATCATCACTGGCGCCTGGCGGGTGCCGTCAGCGGCGACATACTCGGCACCTAATCGCTCCGGCATGGAAAAATCCACCTGCACGGTGCCGCACTGCCAGGCGCGCCCCAGGCTGTCCCGGAACACAAACTCAACCTTGGGGCCGTAAAACGCCCCCTCGCCGGGTTGCAAGCGCCAGGACAATCCCTTCTCCTCCACCGCCTGTTGCAGGGCCTGTTCGGCCCGGTCCCACTGTTCGTCGCTACCGACCCGTTCTGGCGGCCGGGTGGAGACAGCGACCGCGGTGTCGGCGAAGCCGAAATCCCGGTAGGCACGGAAGCTCAAGTCTATACAGCGCCCCACCTCTTTCTGGAGTTGTTCAGGAGTGCAGAAGATATGGGCATCGTCCTGAGTGAAGCGCCGCGCCCGCAACAGGCCGTGCAGGGTGCCGGAAGGCTCGTTGCGGTGGACAATCCCGAACTCGGCCAGGCGCAACGGCAGCTCCCTGTAACTGCGCAGCCCCTGGTTGAAAATCTGCACGTGCGCCGGACAGTTCATCGGCTTGAGGGCGTAATCCCGTTGTTCGGAAGAGGTGGAAAAGATCATCTGCCCGAATTTGTCCCAGTGGCCGGAACGCTGCCAGAGGCCGCGGTCCAGAAGCTGCGGGGTATGGATCTCCCGGTAACCGTTGGCCTCCACCAGGGCGCGGATATAGCCTTGCACCAGGCGAAACAGGGTCCAGCCGCGGGGGTGCCAGAACGCCATGCCCGGCGCCTCGGGCTGAAAGTGAAACAACCCCAGCCGGGGCCCCAGTCGGCGGTGGTCGCGGCGCTCGGCCTCGCGCAGGCGCTCAAGATAAGCTTCGAGCGCCTCGCGATCGGCCCAGGCAGTGCCGTAGATGCGCTGCAACATCCGCTTGCTGGAGTCGCCGCGCCAGTATGCGCCCGCCAACCTGGTGAGGCGAAAATGGCGCAGATGGCGAGTATTCGGCACATGCGGGCCGCGGCACATGTCCACGTACTCCTGATGCCGGTAAATCGCGATGGCCTCGCCGTCCGGGATCCCGTCCAGGATCTCCAATTTGTACGGCTCGTCGCGCTGCTGGAATACCGTCCGCGCCTGTTCGCGGCTGATTGGCTCGCGCACCACATCGTAGTGCTGCCGGCTCAATTCCCGCATCCGTTGCTCGAGCCGCTTGAGGTCCTCGGGGGTCAGGGCGATGGGCGGTTCGACATCGTAGTAGAAGCCGTCCTCGATCACCGGCCCGATGCTCATCTTCGTTCCGGGATAGAGTTGCTTGATGGCGTGCCCCAGCAGGTGAGCAAAACTGTGGCGGACCACGTCCAATCCTTCCGGGTCGCGGACGGTGAGGATCTGCAGCTTTGCGTCCTCCTGCACCTCCACACCCAGGTCCACCAGGCGGTCGCCGACCCGGCCGGCGACCGCGGCGCGCGCCAGGCCGGCGCCGATATCCTTCGCTACCTGGCCCACGGTGACGGGATGCGGGTAACTGCGCTGCTGCCCGTCCGGGAGCGTTACGGTGGGCATAGCGGCCTCTGCCCTACCGCGGCCCCGCCTGCGACGGCAGGACGCGGCGACGCACACAAGACCGCCTCGGCGACGGGCCGCCTTCAGGCATCCTGAATCGCACCTCCGACGGCCCCGGCAGCGCCGGCAGCGCCCGCATAAAGCTGGCAGCTGCCGTGCAGCGCCTTCGGCATCCGGGCCGTGAGGCCGCACCCGTCTCTATCCATGCCCACACTACCGTACACTCGCCGTTCTCCTCTCCTCCTGCTGGAAATCCGCTGAAAATCCCCCGCGAAGATGCCGTCTCTCCCCGGGCGACGACCGAGCGAAAGGCGGCGCTGGTAGGCGCGATTGGATTCGAACCAACGACCCCCACCATGTCAAGGTGGTGCTCTAACCGGGCTGAGCTACGCGCCTTCGAGGGCGGCAAGCATAATCAATTGCCGCCACTGCCTCAAGACAAAGGGATTTTCTGAAAGCAAACCGCTACCTGGCCGGTGCAATCCCTGCCGCCGATGTTGACGCTGGAGTTGGGCGCGGAGCGCGCCGAGATAAAGAGGGCGACAGCCGGCAAGGCCGGCTCTTTACCCCCCATCCCCAGACAGACCCGGGTCAGGGACCGCAACGAGGGTGTCAAGGCACGGACTTTGCCAATGCGGCTACCAACCCCCGCTGGCGCCGCCGCCACCGGAACTGCCGCCGCCGAAACCGCCGCCGCCTCTCGCCATCCGGCTCATCAGGAACAACAGGAACAGCAGCAAAGCCCCCGCAGCGGCAAAGAAGGCATACCCCCATCCCTTCTTGCCGGAGCGCATACAGGAGATGCCGGCGAAAAAGCAAGCCACCAGGACAGCCAGGATACCGAGCAGCCACATCGTATTCTGCCTCTGCTTGCGGGCCAGATCCTCCTGCACCGCCCCCGCTACGGAGCGGGACGTGCCGTCAATGACGCCGCGCCCGCCCTCAAGGATCCCCCGGCCGTAGTCGCCCTTCTTGAAGCGGGGGACCATAATGTCGTCTATCACCCGCTTCATGGCGGAGTCATAGGCACGGCCGTAGCCCTTGCCCAGTTCTATGCGTACTTTCCGGTCCTGGATCGCCACCAGAATCAGAATCCCGTCGTTCCTTTCCTTGTGTCCGATGCCCCAGGTGTTGAACAGATTGGTGGCGAAGGATTCGATGGCGACATCGCCGGTGCCGTAACCGGAGATGGAGTTGATGGTGACCGCCACCGCCTCGACCCCCTTGGTGCTCTTGAGCTCCTGGAACATCTTGCGGATCGCCGCGACCTCCTGTTGCTTCAGGACGCCGGCGTAGTCGTTCACGTAGAGGTCTCCCGGCTCGGGGTAGCCGCCCCTGGCCTGCGCCAGGGCGGCCGGCGCGAGAACGGCGCCCAACCATCCCCCTAGCAGAACCGCCAGGCAAATGGTTCCAGCTCTGCGCGCCGCAACCGGGTTCATCCGGTGCCTTCCTTGCCGTTCTCTGCCGCCGCCTCCGCCGCCTCGTCTTCCGCATACGAGATCGCATTGGGCAGCTCGTCTATATCGTCTTTCTGCACCGGGAAGAAGGCCGCCAGCTGTTCGCCTGCCAGCCGAATCCCCGCGGACAGCCCCCGCGCGAAGAGCCCTGCGCGAAAGTCCCGCAGTACCGTGTCCCTGACCTCGTCCCAGAAGCCCTTCGGCACCCTGTCGTTAATCCCATCGTCGCCGAAGACCACGAAGATGTGGTCTTCCGGCACGATGACGAACAGGACCCCGTTGTGCAATTCCGTGTCGCGCATCCCCAGGGCCTCGAATGCCTTGCGGGCAAGCGCCATCGGATTCTTCCCTGCCTTCTTTTCCACGCGCACCCGAATTTCGCCCGATGTGCGCGACTCGGCTTCCCGAATCGCCGACAGGATTTGCTGCTCGTCTTCCGCCGTAAAGAACTTGTCCTGGCCCTCCATATTCTCCTCCGTATCCGCACTGCCCGCCATTTGCCGCTTGCCTCTCCGCGCCTCCCCCGCTTCGGAGGGCGCCTCTTCTTATGCACTCCAAGTTACCCGATAATGTGGCCTGGGGCAAGGAATTTCCCCTGCCGCGCGGGCATCCGCGGCAACCTTCCCTCGCTGTTAAAATGCCAGGGCAGGCGAATCCGGCAGACGCCGCAATGCAGCCGACACCGGCGCCTCGAACGGCACGGCAGAACCGCAATGGCAAGAATCTTCGAATCTCCTCATCGTGCGGGCGCTCCCCGCAAGCCGCAACTCGCGCCCCTGCCGATGCAGGGGTGCGGCCAAAACTCCTTGCGCGTACCTGGCGCCGCACTGTTTTGCGTTGCGCTGCTCTGCGCGCCGCCGAGCGCCGCCGGCCTCGACCTGGCGCTCTATGCGCGGCTGCTGGCGGAGCATACGCAATCGGTACCGGATGTGGCCGGCGTGCGCGTGGATTACGCGGCGCTACGCGGCGGCGCTCCCGATTCCAGGCAATCCGCCGCCGTCAACAACGCCGCCGCCGACTGGCGGCGGCTCGTTGCGAGCCTCGCGGCGGCTGACGGCCCCGGCACGACACAGGCAGAACGGTTGGCCTTCTGGATCAACGCCTACAACGTGCTGGCCATTGACATGGTGGTGCGCCACGCGCCGCCGCAAAGCATCCGCGACATCGGTTCGCTGTTGCGCCCCGTGTGGAGGCGCCCGGCGGGCATGGCGGCGGGACGGACCCGAACGCTGCATGAGATCGAACATGAGATTTTGCGCCCGATGGGAGAGCCGCGCGTTCACGGCGCAATCGTGTGCGCCTCGCTCTCCTGCCCCTCGCTGTCGCGCGTGCCCTACCGGCCGGAGACGCTGGATGCGCAGCTTGACGACGGCATGCGCCGCTGGCTCGCCGACTCTCGCAAGGGTCTGCGCGTGGACCGCAAGGCGCAAACGTTGTATCTCAATCCCGTCTTCCGCTGGTTCGCGAGCGACTTCGATGCCACTGGCGGCGTGCCTGCCTTCGTGCTGCGCCACGCTCCCGCCGATGCGGCAGCCTGGCTGCGAATGCGCTCCGTGCCGCCGCGCATCCGCTACCTGGACTACGACTGGCGCCTCAACTCCGCGGCCTCGCCGCCAACACCTCGAGCCCGCCCGCGGTGAAGGCGCGTATCCGACACCCCTGCCGGGCATGACAGAGCCCCAGAGCCCCACGGGGCGCCCTCCTTCCTGCGTACATTCCGCGCTGGGGCGCCATGTGCCACCTCTTCCGATTCCGTTATAATGGGAGGCGCTGTGAACACCGTGGCCAAAGATGCTGCCATGAGCATGGCAGCGCAAAAAGTGCTCAGCCACTACATTAACGGACAGCGCGTCGCCGGCAAGGGGGCGCGTTTCGGCGATGTATTCAACCCGGCCACGGGCAAGGCAGCCAAGCGGGTGCCGCTGGCCGACGCCAGCCAGGTGCGCGAGGCGATCGCCGCCGCCGAGGCCGCCTTCCCCGGCTGGGCGGCAACCCCGGCCGGCAAGCGCGCGCAAGTCCTGTTCCAATTCCGCGATCTGGTCAGGCGCAACACGCCGCAACTCGCCCGGCTCTTGTCGGAAGAGCACGGCAAAACGCTGGCGGACTCGGCTGGCTCCATCGCCCGCGGCCTGGAGGTGGTGGAGTTCGCCTGCGGCATCCCGCAACTGCTGAAAGGCGAATACAGCCAGGAGGTGGCCGGCGGCGTGGATTCGTGGAGCATGCGGCAGCCCCTCGGCGTGTGCGCCGGCATCACGCCGTTCAACTTCCCGGTCATGGTGCCGATGTGGATGTTTCCGCTGGCCCTCGCCTGCGGCAATACCTTCGTACTCAAGCCGTCGGAAAAGAACCCGTCCTGCGGGCTCATGCTCGCCGAGTTAATGAGCGAGGCCGGCCTGCCCGATGGCGCCCTCAATGTTGTCAACGGCGACAAGGAGGCCGTGGACGTCCTGCTCAGCGATGCGCGAATCGCAAGCGTGAGTTTCGTCGGCTCCACCGCCGTCGGCGAATACGTCTATCGCACCGGTTGCGCCCATGGCAAGCGCGTACAGGCGCTGTGCGGGGCCAAAAACCACATGGTGGTAATGCCGGACGCCGACATAGCGCAAGCCGTGGATGCCGCGGTCGGCGCCGCCTACGGCTCGGCCGGGGAGCGGTGCATGGCCGTCTCGGTGGTGGTGACGGTAGGCAACGACATCGGCGACGAGCTGGTTCGGAAGCTGAAGCCGCGGGTGGCGGCCCTCAAGGTCGGACCTTACACCGACAACCGGGCGGAGATGGGACCGGTGATTACGCCGCAGGCCAGGGAACGCATTCGCAACTGCATTGACCGGGGCGTG
Source organism: Gammaproteobacteria bacterium (assembly GCA_028817305.1). GTDB lineage: Bacteria > Pseudomonadota > Gammaproteobacteria > Porifericomitales > Porifericomitaceae > Porifericomes > Porifericomes azotivorans. The sequence goes on from JAPPPX010000094.1 coordinate 24,354, forward strand.
GCCGAGGGCGCCGAGTTGGTGCTGGACGGGCGCGACTGCACGGTGCCGGGGCACGAGGACGGATGCTTTATCGGCGGCACCATTTTCGACCAAGTAACCCCGGCCATGTCCGTTTATAAAAACGAGATCTTCGGGCCGGTGCTCAGCATAGTCCGCGCCGAATCTTTTGACGAGGCGCTACGACTGGTGAACGCGCATGAATACGGCAACGGCTGCGCCATCTTCACCCGCGACGGCGATGCCGCCCGGGAGTTCGTGAGCCGCGCGCAAATCGGCATGGTGGGCGTCAACGTCCCCATTCCGGTGCCGCTGGCCTATCACAGCTTCGGCGGTTGGAAGCGTTCCTTGTTCGGCGACCACCACATACACGGCCCCGAGGGCGTGCGCTTCTACACGCGCATGAAAAGCGTCACCGCGAGATGGCCGTCGGGCATCCGTTCGGGCGCGATGTTTCACTTCAAAGGCGGCGGAGAACATTGAGTGCCGTGGCGTCCGAATTCGTCCAATTTATTCCTGCCGCCCTTTGCGCCGCCCCTGCCCGCCGCGCAAACAGGGTTGCGGGCCTGGCATGAATAATCGCAATCCGATGCAACGGGCTCCCCGCAATCGAACGATTGAGTTAAGCGAAACCGAGCGGGAAAAATACCAAAAACGGCTGGTCAGAATTGACCGGCCGGTTGCCGCTGACAGTGTCTTGAACAAGACCATTCGCCAGGATATTTTCGATGTGCTGGATTATCTGCCGGAGCGGTTTGTTGACTTGGTTTTTGCCGATCCGCCATACAATATGAGCAAAACATTCAATCTCTCTAATTTCAGGGAAATGGAGTCGGAAAGGTACGAAAGGTGGCTGGATTCCTGGGTAAGCAAAATGATTCGCCTGTTGAAGCCGACGGCATCGGTTTACATTTGCGGCGACTGGAAATCATCGGGCGCGATCTTCAATGTCGCCAGGAAATACCTGCGGGTTCAAAACCGCATCACTTTTGAGAGGGAAAAAGGCCGCGGCGCGAAAGCGAATTGGAAAAACGGTTCTGAGGATGTGTGGTTCTGCACAATGTCAAAAAATTACCATTTTGATATTGACGCCGTAAAAATGAAAAGAAAAGTCATTGCGCCTTATCGCGATGACTCGGGAAAAGCAAAAGACTGGGGCAAAGAGCGGGGTGGAAAATACCGATTGACCCATCCCTCGAACATCTGGACTGACATAACAATCCCTTTTTGGTCCATGCCGGAAAACACGGATCATCCAACGCAGAAACCAGAAAAACTAGTTGCCAAGATTCTGCTCGCAAGCTCGAAACCGGGAGACGTAGTCTTCGATCCATTTCTTGGATCGGGCACTGCATCGGTAGTTGCAAAAAAACTGGGACGGCGCTATGTGGGAATCGAGATAGACGAACTCTATGGTTGTCTGGCTGAAAAACGCCTTGCAATAGCGGAATCGGACAAAACCATTCAGGGTTACTCCGACGATGTTTTCTGGGAGCGCAATACCCTCTATGAACAATTGAACGGCAACAAAGGAAATAAGAGCAAGCCAGAAATTCAGACACCCTTGTTCAGCGATAATTGGCGATGCAATAGAAAATATCCTTGTTGAAAACTTCGGCGAAATTCTGGGCAATCTATCCAAGGGATACTCGGCCCAATTTGCGCGTCGGGCAATGGCCGATATCGCATTCGCGGACAAAGACGACTTTTATTATGTTGTAGATGTAAAAACGCATCGGCTCGATACGCAATTCAGTATGCCGAATCTTACCTCGGTTGAAAGGCTTTCCCGATTTTACGAAGACGACAACAACTACTTCACTATATTAAAAACTGACTACCGGGCGGAAGATTTAAAGGTAATCGTTGATAAGGTTACATTTGTTCCGATAGAATTTCTTTCCTGGAATTGTCTTACGCTTGGCGCTCTCGGCTGGGGGCAGATTCAAATCGCAAACGCTAATATGGTTACCGTATTGCCAGGGAACAAGCGCAAAGACTGGATGCTCGACATGTGCGCTAAC
>JAPPPX010000188.1 GCA_028817305.1 Gammaproteobacteria bacterium
ATGTGCGCGTTCCGCGCTCTATTTGCGCGGGATTCCGGCTTTCGCCGGAATGACGAAAAAAACCGGAATGACAGAAAAAAAGCGGGAATAGCAGATATTTATCATGCCAGTGGGTAGTTTTTTCGCACGGCTCTGGATTTTCGGAGTTTTTGCACAGACTGTTGCGCCGGAATGACAAGAAGCAATATATATGGCGGAATAAGAGGGCCGCTTCGCTTCCCTTCGATTGCGTAACGGCTTGAGGCGCCCGCGCCCTGCCCGGCCCATGTGATACCCTCCCGGCGGACCCGCCTCGTTCGCGGCCGCGGAAGCGCCGCCGGAGACCGGGGAACGACAGCGATGCCAAAAGACAAGGGCATAAGATCAAGCACATAAGACAGGGGCATAACGCAAAATATGGCAGAAAAATACGACTACGACCTGTTCGTGATCGGGGCCGGTTCCGGCGGCGTACGGGCGGCAAGGCGGGCGGCGGGACACGGCCGCTCGGTGGCGGTGGCCGAGGACGACCTGCCGGGCGGCACTTGCGTCAATCGCGGCTGCATCCCGAAGAAGCTGCTGTTCTACGGCGCCGAGTACGGCGAGCGTCTCGCCTGCGCCGGCGAGTTCGGCTGGAACCTGGAGGCGCCGCCGAAATTCGCCTGGCGGCATCTGCGGGACGGCAAAGACCGGGAAGTGGCGCGCCTGAACGGCGTCTATCGCCGCTTGCTAAAAGAGGCGGGCGTCGCGCTGCTGACGGGCCGGGCGCGGCTGCTGGATGCGCATACCGTAACCGTAGCGGAGCGGCGCTTTCGCGCCCGCGCCATCCTGGTGGCCGTCGGCGGCCGCCCCTGGGTGCCGCGGGACCTGCCGGGCCGGGAACACGTGAGCACCTCCGATGACCTGTTCCGCTTGCAGCAGTTGCCGCGCCGGGCGCTGATCGTAGGCGGCGGCTATATCGCCGTAGAGTTGGCCGGCATCCTGCACGGGCTGGGGGTGGCAACCATTCTGCTCTACCGCGGCGAACTGTTCCTGCGCGGCTTTGACCCGGAGATCCGCGCCTTTCTGGCCCAGAGGATGCGCGCCCGGGGCATGGAATTGCGCTTTCGCGCCGAGGTCGCGGCAGTCGAGCGCCGCGGGGACGAATTGCGGCTGCGGCTGGCGGACGGTGACACGCTGGCGGCGGACATGGTGCTGTACGCCACCGGCCGGCGGCCGAACACGGCGGGAATGGGACTGGCCGAAGCGGGCGTGCGCCTGGACGCCAATGGCGCCGTGGCGGTGGACGAGGAATTCCGTTCGTCAGCGCCTTCCGTCTATGCCATCGGCGACGTAATCGGCCGCATGGCGTTGACGCCGGTGGCGCTGGCCGAGGCCGAGACTCTGATTGACCGCCTGTACGGCGGCGGGCGGCGGCCGCCGCTGGACTACGACTGCATCCCCACGGCGGTGTTCGGGCAGCCGAACCTGGCCACCGTCGGGCTCACCGAGCCGGAGGCGCGCCAGCGCCGCCCGGACGCGGAGACGCACCGCTCGGTGTTCACGCCGCTGCAGAACGCGCTGAGCGCGCGACGAGAGCCGGCGATGATCAAGGTGATCGCCGAGGCGGGCGGCGGACGAGTGCTGGGGGCGCACATGGTGGGCCCCGATGCCGCGGAGATCATGCAGGGGGTCGCCGTCGCGCTGAAGGCCGGCATAGACAAGGCGGGCTTCGATGCCACGGTGGGCATTCACCCCACCCTGGCCGAGGAGTTTGTCAGCCTCTAAAAACCGCCTTTCCAATTCAGGTCCGCGCAGCTTCAGTCTTCCGGCGCGCGCAGGCGCTGGGCCAGGCCCGAGTCGCGCCGCGCGCGCCGCCGCACCGCCGCGCGGATCGCCTCGGGAGCGCCCCACAGGGTTACCTGCTCGCGGGCCCGGGTAACCGCGGTGTAGAGCAACTCGCGGCTCAGCAGGGGATGGTCGCGCGGCGGCAACAGGAGCAGGACGCGGCGAAACTCCGAGCCCTGACTCTTGTGCACGGTGGCAGCGAAGGCGTCCTCGTGAGGCGGCAGGCGCGCCGCGGAAAACCAGCGCAACCCGCCGCTGGGCGCCGCAAAGGCGACCGGAAGCGCTTCGCCTTGCGGCCCCGGCGGCACATGCCCGGCCGCGGCAGCCGGCGGCGGCAAGGCGATCCCGGTATCGCCGTTGTAGAGTTCCAGGGAGTGATCGTTGCGCCCGATCGTCACCGCGCGACCGGGATACCAGGGTTGCCGCCGCGCGGACGCAGGCGGCGTGAAGAGCTCGCGCGCCCGCTCGTTCAGCCGCCGCGCGCCGAAACGGCCCTCGCGCCGCGGCGCCAGGACGCGGAACTGCGCCAGCAGGCTCAGCATTTCGCCAGCGTCGGCGCCAGCGCGCAGGCAGCGCCAGTAGTCCGCGTAGCCCTCCCGCAAGGCAATGGCGAGGCGCCGCTCCAGCTCCGCGGCGCCGGACGGCGCCCACCAGGCAAGACCTGGGGCGCTGCTGTCTTCCAGACAGGCCAGTACCGCATCCGGGTCGCCGTCGCGGACCGCCCTTGCCAGCCGTGCGAGACCGCTCCCTTCGGAGAAGCGGAAGTTGCGCTCCAGGCGCACCGCGCAGTCCGGCAACGGCGCCCCGGCGGCGTCTTGGCCGGTGCCGCGGGCGGCGCCCTGGTCGGCCGGCGGCGGCAGGCAGCCGAGCGACCGCAACCGCTCCCGAAAATCCGCCGACAGCCGCGGGCGGGGCAGGCACAGATCGGCCAGCACGGAACCGGCCTCCACCGAAGCGAGTTGATCGGCGTCACCGACCAGCAACAACCGCGCCGTCTCCGGCAGCTGCGCCAGCAGGCGATCCAGCAGGGCGATGTCGAGCATGGAGGCCTCGTCCAGCACCATTATGTCCACCGGCAAGCCGCGGTGCGGCGGCGGGGCGCCCGGATGCGTCGTCCCCAACAGGCGATGCAGGGTCGCCGCCCGGGCGGGGACCGCGGCGAGCGCCGCCGCGGCCGCCGGCAACTCCCGAAGGCGCCCGACCACGACTTCGCGCAGCCGCACCGCCGCCTTGCCGGTCGGGGCCGCCA
>JAPPPX010000002.1 GCA_028817305.1 Gammaproteobacteria bacterium
AAAAAAAGCCGGAATGACAGACAGAGCAACATATAAGACGAAGGATAAGGCTTGCCCTGACTCGAACGGATGCGGGCTTTGCGGTGGAGTATGATGCCCCCCATCATGACTGTGCCGCGATGCCAGAAACGGGGGACCCAGAACCGAGGGACAGATTGCCGTGACGCCTAGCGTCATAATCCTGGCGGCGGGGCGCGGCGAGCGGATGCGCTCCAGCCTGCCCAAATCGCTGCATCCCCTGGGCGGGCGGCCGCTGCTGGAACACGTCTATAACGCCGCCAGCAAGGTCGCGGCCAAGGACGGCATCTACATCGTCCACGGCGCCGGCGGCGAATTGCTGCGCCAACGCTGCGCGCATCTGCGCGCGCAATGGGTGCGCCAGGAACCCCAGTTGGGCACCGGTCACGCCGTGATGCAGGCGCTGCCGCGGCTTCCGGAGCAGGCGCTGGCGCTGGTCCTCTGCGGCGACGTGCCGCTCATCCGCACGCAAACCCTGCACCGCCTGGTCGCGGCGGCGGACGATGGCGGCCTTGCCCTGCTCAGTACCGAATTGGCCGACCCGCACGGCTACGGCCGCCTGCTCCGCGACAGCGCGGGACGGCTGGAGCGCATCGTGGAGGAACAAGACGCCGACGAGCGGCAACGCCGCATCCGCGAAGTCTTCTGCGGTGCGCTGGCAGCGCCTGCCGCCTCCCTGCGGCGCTGGCTGGCGGGGATCGGCAAGGAAAACGCCCAGGGCGAATACTACCTGCCCGGGGTCGCCGCCGCCGCGGCGGCGGAGGGGGCCGCGCCGGTCGCCGTCTCCGTCCCGGACCCGGCGGAAGTCCAGGGCGTCAATACCCGCGCCCAACTCGCCCTGCTGGAGCGCCGCTGGCAGCGCCGCCAGGCGGAGGCGACAATGGCGGCGGGCGTCTCCCTGCTGGACCCGTCCCGCTTCGATTTGCGCGGCACGCTGGAGGCGGGCCGCGACGTCTCGATTGACGTCAACGTGATTCTGGAAGGCAGGGTGCGCCTGGGGAACGACGTGCAGATCGGCAGCAACTGCCGCATCCGCGACAGCGAACTGGGAGACGGCGTGCAAGTACTGGCGAACAGCGTGATCGAAGAGGCGCGGATAGCGGCGCGGGCGCGCCTGGGCCCCTTCTGCCGCATCCGTCCCGGGACCCGGGTGGCGGCGGAGGCGCGGATCGGCAACTTCGTGGAATTAAAGGAAGCCGCGGTGGGAGAGGCGGCCCGCATCGCCCACCTGAGTTACATCGGCGATGCCGAACTGGGCGCGCGCACCAACATCGGCTGCGGCGTCGTCACCTGCAATTACGACGGCGCCGACAAGCACCGCACGGCGATCGGCGACGACGTATTCGTAGGTTCGCAGTCGCAATTGATCGCCCCGCTGCGGATTGGGGACGGCGCGACCATCGCCGCCGGCACCGCCGTCACGAAAGACGTGGAAAAAGACGCGCTGGCCATCGGCAGGCCGCGGCAGGAAACCGTGCGCGGCTGGAAAAGGCCCGGACGCGACTGATGCCGGCGCCGCTGCCGATCCCCGCGCTCCTGCCGGCGTCGGCGCCGATGCCGCCGCTGCCGCCGCCGCCCATGCGCCGCCCGGCCCGGCGGCGTATTTTGCCGAGCGCTTGCTGAGCGCCCGGCCATGCGCGTCGCCTACTACCAGTTCCGCCCCCTGTTCGGCAAACCGCGCCGCAACCTCGACAAGGTGGTGGCGCGCCTGGACGGCTGCGGCGCCGAGCTGGTCGTCCTGCCGGAGCTGGCCTTCACCGGCTATTACTTTCGGGACCGCGGCGAGGCGCTGGCCCTGGCGGAAGACCCGCGGCGCTCCGCCACGGTGGACGCCCTGCGCGCCCTGTGCCGCGGCAACGGCTTTCGCCTGGTCGCCGGTTTTGCCGAGCGGCGCGCGGAGCGCTGCTTCAACAGCGCCCTGCTGATCGGGCCGAACGGGATCGAACAAACCTACCGCAAGCTGCACCTCTTCAACGAGGAAAAACTGTGGTTCGACCCCGGCGACACGGAGTTGCAGACCTGCGATGTCGGCCCGGCCCGGATCGGCATGATGATCTGCTTCGACTGGCTGTTCCCGGAAGCGGCGCGCGCGCTGGCCCTGCAAGGGGCGGAGATCCTGTGCCACCCCTCCAACCTGGTGCTAAGCCACTGTCAGAAGGTCATGCAGGCGCGCTGCCTGGAGAACCGCGTCTATGCCGTCACGGCCAACCGTTGCGGCGCGGACCGCCGCCCGCACGGGGAACTGCGCTTCACCGGCAAAAGCCAGATCGTCGCCCCGGACGGAGAACGCCTGTGCGCCGCGCCGGCGCGGCGGGAACAACTGCGGATAGAGGAATTGGACCCCGGTCGCGCCCGCGACAAACGGATCACGGCGCGCAACGAAGTCTTCGCCGACCGCCGCCCCCGCTATTACGCGCCCGTGGCGGGAAGGCGCTGAACGGGCGGCAAACCGCCCTGGCCGCCATATGGACGCTCCCGCCACCGCCGACATCTGCGACGCGCACCCCGACAGCGTCCGCATACTCGCCCCCGGACTGGCCGACTACGGCGCCCGGCGGGCATTCGCCGGGCCGGTCGCCACGGTGCGCTGCCGCGACGACAACAGCCGCGTCCGCGAGGCGCTGGAGACGCCGGGCGACGGCCGGGTGCTGGTCGTGGACGGCGGCGGCTCCAGGCATTGCGCGCTGCTGGGCGGCAGGCTGGCCGCCGCCGCCCTGCGCAACGGCTGGCGCGGGATCGTAGTCTGGGGCTGCATCCGCGACGCCGTCGAACTCGCAGCCCTGGAGATCGGCGTCAAGGCGCTGGGCGCCTGCCCCCGCAGGAGCCGCAAAGGCGGCGCGGGAGAGAGGCAACTGCCGCTGGAACTGCAAGGCGTGGCCGTGCGCCCCGGCGACTACCTGTACGCAGACCGGGACGGCGTCCTGCTGGCCGGGCGCCCCCTGCATCCCATCGCCGGGCAGGCCGGCGCGCCGGCATAGCGGTGGCGGCGGCAGCCCTCATGTTCCCCGCCATAAGCGCCCACAGCGCCCGCATCCGCAGCTGCATTCGCACCCGCCTGCGCCGCCGGCGGCGGCAAAGACCGCGGCGGCTCGCGCCCTTGCTCCTGCTGTTGTTGCCGGGCGCCTTGCTCTGTCCGGGCGCCGCCGCGCGCGCCGCGCCCGCGGACGGCCGCTACCACTGCACCGTCCTGCAACACAGCGCGCTGTACGAGCGGATCTTCGTCCTGAAGGAGGAGGCACAAGACTACCTCTTCGACGAGGCCGAGGATGCCATCCACAGGCACCGGGACGAAAACCTGTACGTAGAGACCTATCGCAAAAAATACATGAGCAGCCGCACTCGCTGGTACGAGATCTATGTGTTCGACCTGCGCTCGCGGATGCTGATGCTGGCCCAGGTCGAATACGGCCCGCCCCGGGAGTACGAGGAAGCCAAAGATATGATGGTCTCCAACACCCGGCGGCTGCAAAAAAAGAACCCGCAACACTACGAAGCGCTGGAAGCGCTGGGCGACCGGTTCCGGGAGGGAGGCGCCGGGCACAGGCACGACCGTCCCGATCTGTACTACCACCGCCCCGACCTGTACCGGTGGATACCGCAGCCGCTGCCCGAGGGCTACCGGGGATGGGGTTGGGGCGACGGTTTCTGGCAATGCAATCCCGTCTCCGCGCTGGAGTATTTCTACCTCGCGGTACGGCTGCTGTTCATCGTGCTCATCTCGTCGGCCTGAGTCCCAGGCGCCGCTCCTATATAATTCGCAGTGTAATTTTTGCCCGCGGGGCGAATCCGCGTCATGAAAAAACAAACCGCGAAATGGCACTTCACGCCGCTGGATCCGGGCCGCAGGGTTCGGGAAACCGTGGTAGATGAATTCTTCGCCGGGGAGAAGACCGGCAAGCCGGGGGTGGCGCTGGTCCGGGAGGGGATTCAAAACGCCCTGGATGCCAGGGCCGGCGACACCCCGGTGATCGTGCGGATCTTCTTATCGGGGGAGGCGCTTCCCGCCGCCGACGTGGCTTATCTGTCCGCGGGTTTGTGGGAGCACTTCAACGCCTCGAAAAAATCCTTTCCCGGCGGGCGGCCGCCGCCGCAAGGCGAGCCCTGGCGCTGCGTGGTATTCGAAGATTTCGGCACCAAGGGACTGGAGGGCGACGCCGGTTCCGCCTTTGGGGACGAAAAAGGAGGGAATCACTTCTATCACTTCTTCCGCGCCGAAGGGCAAAGCGACAAAGACGCCGGCAGCCGCGGCAGTTGGGGCATAGGCAAGCAGGTGTTCTGGGCCTCGAGCCGGATCCATACCGTGTTCGGGCTCACGATGCGCAAAAGCGACCGGAGAATCATGCTGATGGGCTCTACGCTGCTCAAGATGCACAGCATCGGCGGCAAGCACTACCAGGAGGGTTACTATGGAGTCAAAGGCCCGGACTCCAGAATTGTGCTCCCTTGCGAAGAAGAAGCGCTGCTGGAGAAGTTCCGCCGCTTGTTCGGGCTAAAGCGCGTGCGCGTGCCGGGGCTGTCGCTGGTCGTTCCCCATCCGCACGAGGAAATCAACCGGGAGTCGCTGATCCTGGCCGTGTTGGAAGATTATTTCTACCCGATCCTTTGCGGCCAGCTGCAGGTATATATCAATGTGCCGGGGCTGGAGACCCGCCTCGACAAAAATAATTTCGAGCAGGTGCTGGCGGAGATGAAGCTGGACGAAAACGACGCGAAGGCCATTGGCAACAAGGCGAAACTCGCGCGCCGCTCCCTGGCGCTGAAAGACCGCGAGCGAATCGTATTGCACAAGCCCGCCGCCAATAAAAAATGGCACTGGTCCCGCGAGCTGCTGCCCCAGGATCGAATCCCCTCGCTGCGGGAGGACTACCGCGACAACCGGCATATCGCCTTTCGCGTACCGGTAACCGTGCGCCCGAAAGACGCCCGGGCGCGCGATTCTTGCTTCGACGTGTTCGTCATGCGCGACAAGACGGAGAAATTCTCGCGCCCCGCCTTTGTCCGCGAGGGCCTGGTCATTCCCGAGGTGGGGCAGTCCAGGGTTCGCGGCGCCGTTGCGCTGGTGGTCGCCGAGCGGGGACCGTTGGCCGACTTTCTGCGCGACGCGGAGAACCCGGCGCACACCGATTGGCAAGCCGCCAGCTCCAACTTCAAGGGCAAATACAAATCGGGCAGCGGCGATCTGCAATTCGTCAAGGAAAGCGTGCGGAAAATCGTCGCCTACCTGATGCAGGACGACTCGCGGGCCGACCGGACTTTGCTGAAGGATTTCTTCCCGCGCATGTATTCGGGAGGGGGCAGAACCGGCGCCCCGCCAGACAAGCTGGAGCCGCCGCCCTCCAATCAGACGGCATTCGAGGTGCGGGAAATTGCCGGCGGCTTCGGCATCTCGGGAACGGCCTCCGGCATATTATGCGTCCGGGCAGCCTACGACACGGCGCCGGGAAACCCGTTGCGGAAATACCATGTTTCGGACTTCAGTTTCGCGCCGGGCGCGGGAGAGAACCGAATCCGGGTGCAGGCGGAAGGCGCCGAAATCGTTTCCCTGGCGAATAACTGCATCCGCGTCAAAGCGGCGGGGGAATTCTCCATTCGCGCCGCCGGTTTCGACGAAAATCGGGATGTTTATGTCAGGGTGACGAAGGACGCGGCGGAGAATCCCGGTGACGGTTCGCCGAATTAATTACACGGGGCGCAAGCGTTTCGAGCGCAAGCGGATCTCCATAGAGATGGACTGGCCCGCGTTTAGCGCGGCGCTCGATCTCAACGACTGCGGCCTGCCGGAAACCGCACGGGTCTTTATAGAGGCATACCGGCAAACGGCCCGCTTCCGCTTCCCTTTCGGGACCGTCGCCAACATCTGCCCGCCCGGGAATACAGACCTCTCCGGCCTGGAAACCCCCGAGGGGGTTTTGTTCCGCGTCATGGCGGTGGACACCGACGGCAAGATTCTCGCCCGCACGGACAGAATACGCCCCGACAACGAAAACCCCGCGACCAGGGACTCCTTGTTGCCGGTAAGACCCAGCGACCAACTGGGAGAGCAGATTTATCGCCTGGACCTGGGCGGCGACGAACCGATCCTGGAGGTGAATTCCAGCTTCGACGATTGGCTCGCCCTGGTGCAATCCGCGCAATTTTCCACGCTGGCGTTCCCTGCCTTGATCAGGGAAATCCTGACCTACATCCTGGCGATAGAACGCTACCGCGACGCCGGCGACATGGACGACTGGAAATCGCAGTGGCTGTTATTCGCCCAGCGCCAGCTTGGCGCCGGCCCCTTGCCGCCGCTCCCCGAAGACGACGGCGACGACGACGCCCAGGCGCTCCTGGACTGGATTGAGCAGGCCGTGGCAGGCTTCTGCGAAAAGCATCATGCCGCCTCCGGCTATTTGCTCCACTGGCGCGAAGAGGAGCAATGACGGCAACGATGGAACTGCGGCTTTTCAACGAGGACGGGATCGCCAGACTGGAAAGATTCATTCAGGATCTCAGGGACGGCAAGCGGCTCGCCCCGCAAAAGAGGAACGACATCCTCACCGCCCCGGGGCTGTCCGCGGTCGCGCGCCCGGAGGCGCCCATAACCGTAGAGCAGCGGGCGTTCCCCGACAGCAAACAGGCGATGGATTATCTGTACGGCAAGTTGTCCGGCGCGGGCGGAATGAGGCATATCGGGAAAGACAAATATCTCTGGTCCTGGCTGGCGCTGTTCTACTTCGAGCAGCTGTGCCCGCCCGGGGGGGACGGCAAACGCAAGGTCGGCCAATCGGCCCGGTGGATACCGGAATTTCACCGCAATCGCCAATTTTTCCATCTCCTCCTGGGGCCTTACCTTGCCTACCTGCACCACAGGAGCGACCTCGGGCGGGCGCGGGTCCTGTTCTGCCACCGCCCGGATCAGAGCAGCCCGGCGGTAACGGAAATCGGCTGCCGCCAGGAACTGATCACCTGCAACGCGGTAGTGGAGGCGGCCAGCCGCCTGTACGTGGGCGCGGACGGCAAATTCAAGCGGGGCGCGCACGGCAGGAGCGGGCTCAGGCGCTTCGTCCAAGTCATACAGCAATTCGCGCGCACCTGGGATTTGTACTCCATGCCGACGGCAGCGCTGCTGGACATGTTGCCCGGAGAATTCGACCGCTTCCGGCGGTAGGCGCCCATGCGCCGGCCGCTCATGCGCAGCGTTTCCCCTTTTTGCCGGCAGAGAAGGCCGGGGCGCCATATGCCGCGGCCGCCGCGGCCTGCGGTTCCGCCGCTGGCCGCGACTGCGCCGGCCAATGACCGCCCAACAGCCAATGTTGGAGCAACTGCGCGGGATTATCGCAGGCGGCGAGACTCTGGCTATCGTGCGGCTCTGGAAGTGAGCGACACCTGCATGAGCGCCCGCCGCGGAGAGTAGGCCCATGAGAATGTGGGGAGTCAATCCAGCGTTGCTGTGCGACAAGCATCTGCTCGGCGAGCATGTGGAAATGCACATGTTCGCGGGGACAATCCGAAAGGGCATCAGCACCAAAGGCTACGAGGAGACGGGGCTGGTCGTTCTGTCCAAAATCCGTTCCAGGCATAATGCCATTGCCAGGGAGATGAAGCGCCGGGGCATGAACCATAAATCCCCGATAGACAATATCGTGAACGGGCGAAAAGGCGGATGGATTGACACAGAAAGGAATCTGCGGGAACTCAAACGCAGATGCAGGGAATGCAGGAAACGGATAAAGAGTCTTTGAAGGATTGGCCGCCGAGCAAGCGTCCGTATTAATTCAAACGCGGGGCAACGCACCAATTTTTCAAACTTATGCCTGAGCTGCCGGAGGTGGAGACGACGCGGCGGGGGATCGCGCCCTACCTCCTGGGAACGCGCTTCCGGAAGGTAGTGATCCGGGAGCCGCGCTTGCGCTGGCCGGTGCCGCGCGCGCTGGGCCGCAAACTGGCCGACCGCAAGATCCGCGACGTGGGGCGGCGGGCGAAATACCTGCTGCTGCATACCGACGGCGGCTGCCTGCTGCTGCACCTCGGGATGTCGGGCAGCCTGCGCATCCTGCACCCGGGCGTCGCCGCCGGGGCGCACGACCACGCGGACTTCCACCTCAGTTCCGGGCGGCTGCTGCGGCTGCGCGACCCGCGGCGCTTCGGTTCCATACACTGGACCGTGCGCGAGCCCGGGCTGCACCGCCTGTTGCGCGACCTCGGCCCGGAACCGCTGGGGCCGGACTTCCACGGCGCGCACCTGCGCCGCAAGGCGCGCGGCAGACGCGCCGCGGTCAAGTCGTTCCTCATGGACAGCCGGGTGGTGGCGGGGCTGGGGAATATCTACGCGAACGAAAGCCTGTTCCTGGCCGGCATTCACCCGGCGCGCGCGGCGGGGAGGATTTCACAGGCGCGGTACGAGCGCCTGGCGACGGCGGTAAAGAAGGTATTGCGGCGCGCTATCCGCGCCGGCGGGACCACCTTGCGCGATTTCACCGACAGCCAGGGGCGGCCGGGGTATTTCCGGCTGACCCTGCGCACCTACGGGCGGGCGGGACGGCCCTGCCTCCGCTGCGGCACGGAGATACGCCTGCTGCGCATCTCCTCCCGGGCCACGTATTACTGCCCGCGCTGCCAGCGTTGAC
>JAPPPX010000115.1 GCA_028817305.1 Gammaproteobacteria bacterium
CGGGGGCATAGACCGCGGGCGGCCGGCGTGTCTGCCCTGGAGCAACGCCTGGCCGGGCCGCGCGCGGACGCCCCGGACCCCGAGCGGGCCGCACTGCGTCTGGAGGCGTTGCTCCGCGTCCCCGGGTTTCGCCGCCGGCTGGCGGAACTGCCCGATCCCGCCCTGGCCGGCCTGCTCCGGGTCCTCGGCCTGTGCGACTTCCTGTTTCGCTTCCTGCGCCGCCATCCGGAGGCGGTCGGCCTGTGCGGCAGTCCGCCATCCCTGGAGCGGGTCGCGGAATGCCGAGACCCCGCCGCCCTGCGGCAAGTCAAGTACGAAGAACTGCTCAAACTCTGTTGCCTGGAACTCGCCGGGGAATGGTCCTGCGCGCAATCGCTCTCCTTTCTCAGTGCGCTCGCCGAGGCGGCGGTGCGCCGCGCGCTGGACTGGGCGCTGGAGGCCGAAGGCGATGCCCCGCCCTTCGCCGGCGCGGCCGTGCCCTGCGTATTGGCCCTGGGCAAATTGGGCGCCGGCGAACTCAACTTCAGCTCCGATGTGGACCTGGTCTTCGTCGCCCCGGAGGCGCAGGAAATCTCCGGCGACTATCAGGCGTACCTGCGCCTCGCCGGTACGCGGCTGGCCGTTCTGGAGCGCCTGTTGGAAGAACGCACCAGCAACGGCTTTCTGTACCGGGTTGATCTGCGGCTTCGTCCCTGGGGGGAAGCCGGCCCGCCGCTGCTGTCGTCGGAGGCGCTGGAGTCCTATTACGCCGCCTACGCGGACCCCTGGGATCGTCTGGCCTGGTTGCGGGCGCGCCCCATCGCCGGTTGCCGCGCCCGCGGCGAGGAACTGTTGCGGCGGATGCGCTCCTTCCTCTACCTGCGCTCGCTGAGCAGCGCCGAGTTGCAACGCTTATGGCAACTCAAGCAGGAGATCGCCAAGCGGCGGTTGCGCCCCGATGCCTGGGACGTAAAGGCCGGCGAGGGAGGCATCCGCGATCTGGAGTTTTTCGTCCATGTGCTGCAAATTCTGTACGGCGCCCGGCAACCGGCGTTACGCACCGCCGGCACCCTGCAGGCCCTGCAGGGGCTGGAGGGCTGCGGACTGTTGCGCCCCGGCGAGGGCCAGCAGATCCGCGACTGCTATCTGTACCTGCGCGCCCTGGAGAACCGTCTGCAGATGATGGACGAACAGCAGCTGCACTGGCTGCCGAATGGCCGCGCCCCGCGCCGGCAGTTGGCGCGCTCCCTGCATCCGGGACAGGCCGACCCCGCGCGGCTTTTCGAGGAGCGGCTGGAGTGGTGCCGCGCCCTGGCGCGTTCCTGCTTCGAACGGGTTCTCCCCGGGCAGCCGGAGGGCCTGGAGATCCTGGAGGATTGAGATGCCGCGCGCCGCCCCGGTGGTTGTCTGGAACGAGCGCGCCGCCGCCGCCAGCGCGGCCCGTTGGGACGCCGTGTGCGCCCAGGAGGGTTGGGGCCGGACGCCCGCCGACCGCCGCCTGCTGGTTGCGGTATTCGGGGCCAGTTGGTACTGCACGCGCTTCCTTTTTTACCGCGGCGCCGCCGCCGCCGCCCTGCTGGATCTGCCGGCCCCGGAGCTGGAACGCATAGCGCTGCGCCCGCCGGCCGTCGGCGGCCCCGGGGATGGCCCTGGCGATGGCCTGGAGGCCCTGCGCATAGCGCACAACGAGTCCCTGCTCGCCGTTTTGGCGCTGGACCTGCGCGGCCGCCTGCCGCAACGAGACCTGGAGGCGGCGCTTACCCGGCTGGCCGAGGCGACGCTGCAAGGGCTGTTGCGCGTCCTGGCGCGGGACTTTCCCGTGGTGGAGCGACTGGTCGTTCTGGGGCTGGGCCGGCTGGCGGGGGGCGAGATGAACTACGGCTCGGACCTCGATCTGATCCTTTTGCACCCGGAGGGCTGCACGGCGGAGCTGCTGCGGGGAGTCTCCCGCTTGCTGCGCGACAGCGCGGCGGCGACCCCCGCCGGACGCTTGTACGAGATTGATGCCCGCCTGCGTCCGCACGGGTCGGCGGGCGCGCTGGTCGCCACGCTGGCCGCGTTTCGCGATCACCACCTGGGCCCGCGCGAGACTTGGGAACGGCAATTGCTGACTCGCTGCCGGCTGCTGCGCGACCCGGAGGGCAGGGCGGCGCCGTTGCTGGCGGAGGTGCAGCGGGCCGTTTACCGCCCCCGTCCGCCCGCGGTTTTGCGCGCGGACATCCTGGCCATGCGGGAGAGGGTAGAGCGGCAACTGGGCGGCCTTGCCGGGGAACTGGATCTGAAGCATGGCCGCGGCGGCACGATGGACGTGGATTTCCTTGCCCATTGCCTGCAGTTGCGCCACGGCGGCGCGTACGCGGCGCTGCGCTCCGCCGGCACGCGCCAGGCGCTGACCCGCGCCATGGCGGCGGGCTTGCTGGACGCAGGGCGCGGGCGGCAATTGCTGGAGGACTACGACTTTCTCAAGCGCGTGGAAGGGAGGTTGCGGGCCTTCGACATGCGCCCCGGCGGCCGCGTCCTCGAGAACTCGCAGGCGCTGGACGTGGCGGCGCGGGGCTGCGGCGTCGCCGGCGGCGGCAAGGAACTGCTGCGTCTGTGCCGCCGCGGCTGCGAGCGGGTGCGCGGCGCCTTTCTGCGGACGCTGGCGCCGGAGTGAAGGCCGGGCGCGGAGGCCGCCGGGTGGCGCGGGGAGACTGCCGGAGGCTGGCAGGCGCCCGCTATAGCCGGGCATGGCCTCAGGGTTCGGGGCAGTCCGCGACCCGCCGCAGGTAGGCCAGCGCCTGCCGATAGATCCCGGGCCGCTGGCTCTCTCGCGGGCCGGCGACATTGAGCGCCCGAATACGGTGCTGTTGCAGCCATGCCCGCACCTGGCGCGGCGCCGGCGGGCGCCTCAGGTCGCACAGCAGGCGCGGTTTGCCGAGGCGGTCCGCCAGTTCCAGGGTCAGGAGCGTACCGCCCTGCAGGGGGCCGGAATGCAGCACCAGGGTGCCGTCGCTGCCCATCACGTTTTGCCGCGTGCGCTCGGCGTAGTTTTCGGAGGCGGTTTCCTGTAGCGGATAGCGTTCCGGGATGCGCCCGTCCTCCGCCCGCCGTCCCTTCGGGCACCAGCCGCCGCTCGGGATCCTTTGCTGGCGCGCGAAGTCCAGGGCGGCGCGGTCGGCGCCGCTCTGGCCGCCGGAGAGGATGCGTCCGATCATCCCCGGCGGGCGGCCAGCCGCCCGATGCTCAGCCCCTGCACGACGATGGACCATACTACGACGCAATACGTCATCGCCAGCAGCAGTCCCTGGTGCTCCGTGGGCGGCAGCGACAGCGCCAGCGCGACGGAGATGCCGCCGCGGATTCCTCCCCAGGTCAGCAACCGGATCTCCGCGCCCACCGGCTGCCGCGTTTTCCAGGAGAAAACCGCCATCGGCAGGCTGACGCTGAGCAGCCGGGCCGCCAGGGTCACGGCGATGGCGATGACGCCGGCGAGCAGGTACTGCGGCGTGAAGGCGATGATCAGCAGCTCCAGTCCCAGCAGCACGAACAGCACCGAGTTCAGGATCTCGTCCACCAATTCCCAGAAATTGTCGAGGTGCTCGCGGCTTGGGGCGCTCATCGCCAGCATTTTGCCGTGGTTGCCGATCATCAGCCCCGCGACGACCATGGCGATGGGCCCGGAAACGTGCAGCGCCTGGCACAAGCTGTAGCCGCCCGAGACCACGGCCAGCGTGATCAGGATCTCGATCGCGTGCTCGTCCACCCGGCGCAGGAGTTGGTAGCCGGCGGCCCCCAGCAACAGGCCCGCCAGCGCCCCGCCCGCGACTTCCTGCAGGAACAGCAGGACGACGCTGACGACGGAAGCCGGGGCCTCGTCCGGCCCTCCCGCCACCAGGCTGAGCAAGGTGGCGAACAGCACCACGCTGACCCCGTCGTTGAACAGCGACTCGCCCGTGATCCGGGTGCGAATGGCCGGGTCCAGCCCCGCCTGGCGCAGGATGGCAAGCACGGCCACCGGATCGGTGGGCGAGATCAGGGCGCCGAACAGCAGGCAGTAAAGCAGGGGCAACGGGAAGCCGAGCCATGCCGACAAGCCCCAGATCAGCCCTGCCGTGAGCAGCGTGGAAATGGCCAGCCCCACGGTGGCCAGGCAGCCGACGAGCCACTTTTCCCGCACCAGGTCGCCGAGGTTGACGAACAGGGCGCCGGCGAATAGCAGGTAGCAGAGGACGCCGTTCATCAACGTCGCCTTAAAGTCCAACCCGGAGACCAGTTGCGCTGCCGTCGCGAACCATTCCACGTCCAGGAACAGGATGGCCAGCGACAGCGCCAGGGAGATCAGCATGACGCCGATCACGGTGGGCAGCTTGAGGTAGAGATGGTTCAAGAAGCTGAACAGGGCGGTCAGCGTCAGCAGCATGGCGATGAGGGCGTACAGGTTCATCCGTTGCCGTTCTCCCCGGCGACTGCCGCGCGGCCCTGGACGAAGCGGGTGTGGGAAACCTTCAGCAGGCCGGCGATCTTGCGGATCGCGTGTTCCTCGTGCGGGTCAATCCTGCCGTCCGCGGCGGCGACTCGCCACAGGGAGTCCACGATGCGGCCGCGTTCCGCGCGGCCCAGCCCCTCGTTAAGCCGGCGGGTGAAATCGTAGAGGGAGACGCTGTTTCCCAGCCGCTCTTCCGCCGCCTGCAACAGGGCCTCGATGTTTGCCTCGGAAAAATGGAAATGGGCGCGGAGGCGGCGCCCGATTTCCGCCCGCTCGCACTCCTCCAGGCGCCGGTCGCTGAGCCCGATCTCGGTCATCAGGGCGGCGGCGGCGAGTTCTACCAGTTCCGTTTCCTGCCCCGCCCCGTCGTCTTCGCCCGCGGCCTGCCCTCCCAACAGGAATTGCCGCATGGAGCGCCACATAGCCAGCGGCGTTGTCCTGCTCAGTGCAACTGTCCCACGTAGTAGCGGCCGTTCTGGAAGCGGTCGAAGAAATTGTCCACCAGGGGATGGCGGATCGGTTCCCCGGAGTTGTCCGCCAGCAGGTTGCGTTCCGCCACGTAGGTTTCCTGCTCGCTGTCGTGGGTCAGCACGTGGTACCAGGGTTGGTTCTTGGGCGGCTGGGTTACCGTCATCTGGTCGTACCACTCGTCGCTTCCCGAGAAGCTGGGGTCCGCGCCCACGATCACCCCGCGGTAGTTAAACAGCCGGTGCCGGACCAATTGTCCTACGGAGAATTTCGCATCAACGATCGGTTCCATTGTCTCGGTTCGCTTGCTCATTACGCTACGATTGCCCATGATCATAACAGATTGAAATAACGGATCGAAGAACCGGAGGCGCAAAAGGATGGTAGTCAAGGATTGGGTGGAGCGGGATCTGGCCGTACTCTGGCACCCCTGCACCCAAATGAAGGACCACCCGGAGGTGCCGCTGCTGCCGATCCGCCGGGCGAAGGGGGTATGGCTCGAGGATTACGCCGGCAAGCGCTACCTGGACGCGATCAGCTCCTGGTGGGTGAACCTGTTCGGACACGGCAATGTGCAGATTGCCTTCGCCATTCGCCGCCAGTTGGACCGCCTGGAGCACGTTCTGCTGGCCGGTTGCACCCACGAACCCGCGGTCGCGCTGGCCGAGCGCTTGACCCGCCTTGCCCCCGCGGGCCTGAGCCGCTGCTTCTTTGCCGACAACGGGTCGGCGGCGGTGGAGGTGGCCATGAAAATGAGCTTTCACTACTGGCAAAACCGCGGCCGCTCCCGCAAGCGCCGCTTCGTCTGCCTGGAGAACGGCTACCACGGCGAGACGCTGGGCGCCTTGTCGGTGGGCGGCGTATCCCTGTACCGCGACACCTATAGTCCCCTGCTGCTGGATACCATCGCCGCGCCTTCGCCGGACTGCTATGCCCTGGACGGGCGCGATGCCTGGGAGGAGCATTGCCGCCGCAAATGCGAGGAAATGGAGGCCCTGCTGGCGCGGCACAAGCAGGAGGTATGCGCCGTGATCGTCGAGCCGCTGGTGCAGTGCGCGGGGGGCATGCGCATGTATCACCCGGTGTATTTATCCCTGTTGCGCGAGGCCTGCGACCGCCACGGGGTGCACCTGATCGCAGACGAGATCGCAGTGGGCTTTGGCCGCACCGGCACTCTTTTCGCCTGCGAACAGGCCGGCATCTCCCCGGATTTTCTGTGCCTGTCCAAGGGACTGACCGGCGGCTTCCTGCCGCTGTCGGCGGTACTCGTTCCGGAGGAGATCTACCAGGCCTTCTACGGCGACTACGGAGAACGCAAGGCGTTCTTGCACTCCCACAGCTACACCGGCAACCCGCTTGCCTGCAGCGCCGCCCTGGCCACCCTGGACATCTTTAAAAGTACCCCGGTGTTGCGGAACAACCGGCGCCTCGCGCGCTGCATGGGGGAGGCGGTGGAGGACCTGCGGCAGCATCCGAATGTCGCCGAGATCCGCCAGCAGGGCATGATCCTGGCGTTGGAACTGGTGCGCGACCGGCGCGGCAACCGGCCCTTTCCCTGGCAGGAGCGCCGCGGCATGAGGGTATATCGCCACGGCCTGCAACAGGGCGTGTTGTTGCGCCCCCTGGGAGACGTGATTTATTTCATGCCGCCTTATGTGATCACCCCGTTGCAGATTAAGGAGATGGCCCAGGCGGCCCGCGAGGGGATAGAGATTGCGGTGCGAACCTGAACCGGGAGCGGACGCAGCCGGAACGCCGGCGGCCGGCGCCTTCGGGGACGGGGTTCCCCGCCTGTTCGTCGCGCAGCCGTTGGTCGGCGGCGGCTCCCTGCTGTTGTCCAAAGCGCCGCAACGGCACTACCTGTTGCGGGTGTTGCGCCTGCGGCCCGGGGCGCCGTTGCGCCTGTTCGACGGCCGCGGCGGCGCATATTGCGCCCGCATCGCCGCCGTCCGCCAGAGCGGCGTAGAGCTCGCCGTGGGCGGGTTCCTGCCGGGGGAGCGCGAGTCGCCGTTGCGGCTTCGGTTGCTGCAGGGCGTCTGCCGCGGCCGGCGCATGGACTACGCCTTGCAGAAAGCGGTGGAATTGGGGGTGTGGCGCATCGTCCCGGCGCTTACCCGGCGCTGCGGCGCGCGCCTGGCCGGTGCGCGGTTGCGGACTCGCATGGCGCACTGGCGCGGGATCGTCGTCGCGGCCTGCGAACAGTGCGGGCGCAACCGGGTGCCGGAGATCGAATCCCCCGTTCCGTTGTCCGAATTGCTGGCCAACGAGGCGCCTCTGACGGGTATTTATTTCGCCCCCGGCGCCGCCCGCTCCCTGGCCGATCTGCCGCCGCCGGGCGCGCGGATGGATATTCTGGTCGGTCCGGAAGGCGGCCTGTCCGGCGAGGAAAACGCCGCCGCCGCCGCCGCCGGCCTGGCGCCGGTCGCGCTGGGGCCGCGAGTGTTGCGCGCCGAGACGGCGACGGCGGCGGCGCTGAGCGCCTGTCAGGTACTGTGGGGCGACCTTGCGGCGCCCCAATCCGCGCCCCAGTCTGCGCCCCAATCCGCGGCGGAGTCCGCGGCGGCGCCTCCGCAGCGGCGGCGCGTCGGCGGGCAGGGCGGGGAACGGATTGCCGTCGCGCCCGACCCGGGAGTCGGCGGAGCCCGGCGGTAGGCGGCGCCGTGGAGACGGGGGAGGCAGGGCCGTGATATTCCAGCAGGTCGGCATTTCCCTGCTCGTTCTCCTGTATGTGGCGCTGACGATTTGCGTCCTGCGCCTGCCGCCTGCCGGGGAGCGCCCCTTGCCGGCCCGTTGGCCGCTGTTGGCAGTGAGCGCCGTCGGTCTGCTGTTGCACTGCGCTTGCTCGTACCCGGTGGCGGCCGCCGCCATCGGCGGCTCGGCAGGGCTCGGGGGCGCCGCCCTGCTGGCGGCCTTGCCGGCCGCGTTGCTGGCCACCGCCGCGCTGCCGTTCCCGCGGGCCGCCGCCCTGTCGGCGCTTGGCTATCCGGCGGCCGCGCTGGGACTGCTGGCCGCGCTGTTCCTGCCCGTGCAAGACGGCGCTTCTTATCGTCTTACGCCCGGGTTTCCCCTGCATCTGGCCTTGTCCGTACTGGCATTGGGCTGCATGCTGATGGCGAGCCTGCAGGCGGTGGCGATGGCGGTGCAGCGACGGCGGCTGCGTCGCCGTCCGGCCCTGCCCGCGCTGCCGTGGCTGCCTTCCCTGCAATCTATGGAGGAGCTGCTGTTTCGCAGCATCGTGCTGGGCTTCTTCCTGCTGAGCCTCAGCCTGGTGACGGGACTCTCCTTCTCCATAGACCTGCTGCGGCCGCCGCTGGCGTACAAGACCTTGCTGTCCCTGCTGGCCTGGACCATCTTCGGCGTCCTGCTTTGGGGCCAGTGGGTGCAGGGTTGGCGCGGGCGGCGCGTCGCGCGCTGGACGCTGGCCGGCTGCGTGATCTTGCTGCTGGCCTATTCCGTTACCAAAATCGTCTTTATTCAGGCCTGAGCCCCAGGCGGCAACACCCGCTGGCGGCGGCCTGCCGCCCGTTCTTCCCATTACTCCCCCTTGAGCGTAAAGGGGGGAGTGAAGGGGAGGGGGAGCGATGGGGAGGGGCCGCATGAGCGCAAGTGCTTGAAAAATACTCTCTATATTGAGTAAAATTACTCAATGCAATGAGTAATTCGTCAACACTCCCGGCCCGCGCCCAGGCCAGAGAACTGGCCCGGCGC
>JAPPPX010000087.1 GCA_028817305.1 Gammaproteobacteria bacterium
GCGGGAATGGCGGATATTTGCCGTGCCAGTGGGTAGTTTTTCGGGCGGTTCTGGATTTTCGGAGTTTTTACACAGCCTGTTTCATATGCATCACTCCCCCCTGATGTAAAGGGGGGAGCGATGGGAAAAATGAGGGAATAGCGGAATAAGAGAGCCGCTTCGCTTGCCTTCGATTGCGGAACGGCTTGCGGGCGCCGTAGCGCGCCCGCCTCCCCGTCCGCCGTCCCAGACCGCGGCATTTCCGGCGGCAAACCGGCGCTGGCGCAATATCCGGGCTAGGTATCGCCGCCGGGCTGGGGGGGCGGCGCGGCTTCGGCCTCTTCCGGGACCGGCGCGGCCCGCGGGACAGCCAGTTGCCGCTTGCAGAACTCCGCCGCCTCGGCCAGCGGCAACTCGCGGGTGCCGGGTCGGCCGCGGCGGCGGTACTCGATCCGCTCGCGGTCCAGGCCGCTGTCGCCCAGCACCAGCCAGTGCGGGATGCCGATCAATTCCGCATCGCGGTACATCACGCCGGGCCGTTCGCGCCGGTCGTCGAGCAGGACGTCGATCCCCAGAGCCAGCAATTCCCGGTAAAGGCCCTCCACCGCCCGTTGCAGGCGCCGCGAGCGGTGCATGTGGATCGGGATCAGAACCAGCGCGCAGGGAGCGACCGAGACCGGCCAGACGATGCCGGCCTCGTCGTGGTGCTGTTCGACGACGGCCGCCACCAGCCGGGACACTCCCATGCCGTAGCATCCCATGACCAGCGGCTGGGCCTTGCCCTCCTGGTTGAGGCAAACCGCGTTCATGGCGGCGCTGTATTTGTCGCCCAATTTGAAGATATGCCCCACCTCCATGCTTGGCGAGACCCGCAGCCGGCCGCCGCCCTGGGGGCTGGCGTCGCCGTCCACCACGTTGCGCAGATCCGCGGTCTCGGGCGCGGGCAGATCCCGCCCCCAGTTGACGCCGACGAAATGCGCGCCCTCGCGGTTGGCGCCGCAGGCGAAGTCGGCGACAACGGCGGCCTCGCGGTCGGCGAGCAGGGGCAACGCCAGGCCCGCCGGCCCCAGGGAACCGGGCATACAGCCGGTGGCGGCGCGAATCTCCTCTGCCGTGGCAAAACGCAGCGGGGAGGCGGCGCCGGGGCAGCGCTCCGCCTTGAGGCGATTGAGTTCGTGGTCGCCGCGCAGGATCAGGGCGAGCAGGCCGTCCCCCGCGCCCTTGACGACCAGGGTCTTCAGGCAGCGCTCCGGCGGCAAGCCCAGGTGCTGCGAGACTTCGGCAATCGTGCGGCAACCCGGGGTTTCCACCGCCCTCTTGTCCTCGCCGGGGGGAGGACGGTCGCCGGCGGGCGCCGGGGCCGCGACCAGCTCGACATTCGCCGCGTAATCGCCGCCGTCGCTGAACGCGACCCGGTCTTCGCCGGAACGAACGAGCACATGGAACTCGTGGGAGAGCGCGCCGCCGATGTTGCCGCTGTCGGCCGCCACCACCCGGTATTCCATGCCCAGGCAGTCGAGGATGCGGCCGTAGCTTTCCCGCATCCGGGCGTAGGTCCGGTCCAGGCTGTCTTCGTCCAGGTGGAAGGAATAGGCGTCCTTCATCAGAAATTCCCGCCCCCGCAAGATGCCGAAGCGCGGGCGCACCTCGTCCCGGAACTTGGTCTGTATCTGGTAGAGAACCAGCGGCAGCCGCTTGTAGCTGCGGAGCTCCCGGCGCGCGAGGTCGGTGACCACTTCCTCGTGGGTGGGGCCCAGGCAGAAGTCCCGGGAGTGCCGGTCCTGAAAGCGCAGCAACTCCGGGCCGTATTCCTCCCAGCGCCCGGACTCCCGCCACAACTCGGCCGGCTGCACCCCCGGCATGAGGATTTCCTGGCAACCGATGCGGTCCATCTCCGCGCGGACGATGCCCTCGATCTTCTTCAGCACCCGCCAGCCCAGGGGCAGCCAGGTGTAGATGCCGGCGGCCAGTTGCCGGATCATCCCTGCCCGCATCAACAGCCTGTGGCTGGCGGTCTCCGCCTCGGCGGGCGGCTCCCGCAGGGTAGCCAAAAGCAACCGGGAGGCGCGCATCGCGGGCTTAGCGCAGGGAAGAAGAACGAGCGAACATGGCCGCGGATTATATACGTTATATACGGCGCGCAACGCGCATAAATACGCGCCGCCGGCGGCGGCGCGGCGCCCGCCCGGCCCAGGCGCCGCCGGGAAAGGCTTTTTCCCTTGACCCGCTTGTCGGAAACCGTTACCGTGGCGGCACTTTGCCGATGCGGACCAGTAGCGAACATCTGCCAGTGCGTGATCGCCTTTCCCGCCATGAACGAACGTAAACCGGAAGTACTGCGCGGGGCGGAGATCTTCGTGCGCGCACTGCACGCGGAAGGCGTGCGGCATATCTTCGGCTACCCGGGCGGCGCCGTCCTGCATATCTACGACGCCCTGTTCCAACAAAAAGAATTGCAGCACATCCTGGTGCGCCACGAGCAGGGAGCGGCCCACGCCGCCGACGGCTACGCCCGGGCTACCGGCCGTCCCGGGGTCGTACTGGTAACCTCCGGCCCCGGCGTCACCAACAGCGTGACCGGCATCGCCACGGCCTATATGGATTCCATCCCCATGGTGGTGTTCACCGGCCAGGTGGCGAGGCCGCTGATCGGCAACGACGCCTTCCAGGAGGTGGACTCGGTGGGCATCACCCGCCCCTGCGTCAAGCACAATTTTCTGGTCGGCGACGTGCGCGAGCTGGCCGCCACCATCAAAAAGGCATTTCATATTGCCGCCAGCGGCCGCCCGGGGCCGGTGGTGGTGGACATCCCCAAGGACATCACCGCCGAAAGCTGCGGCTTCGCCTATCCCGACAAGATAGAGATGCGCTCCTACAAGCCGCGGACCAAGGGCCACAGCGGTCAGATCCGCAAAGCGGTGCGGCTGTTGCTGGAGGCCAGGCGGCCGATGTTCTACACCGGCGGCGGCGTGATCCTCAGCGGCGCCTCCGAAGAATTGCGGCGGCTGGTGCGGCGCCTCGGCTACCCGATCACCAACACCCTGATGGGCCTGGGCGCGTACCCGGGCACGGACCCCCAGTTCGTCGGAATGCTGGGCATGCACGGCACCTACGAGGCCAATATGGCCATGCATTACTGCGATACGCTGATCGCCATCGGCGCCCGCTTCGACGACCGGGTAACCGGCGACCTGGACAAATTCTGCCCGGACGCGCGCATCGTGCACATAGACATAGACCCCTCCTCGATCTCCAAGAACGTGCCGGTGGACGTGCCGATCGTCGGCGACGTGCGGCACGTGCTGGAGGAGATGAACCGCGTCCTGGACGAAAAGGGCGAGCGGCCCGAACAGGAGGGATTGCAGGAATGGTGGCAGCAGATCCGACAGTGGCAGGCAATTGACTGCCTGCAGTACGAACAAAACGGCAAGGCGATCAAACCGCAGCACGTCATCGAGACGCTCTACGAACTGACCGGGGGCGATGCCTTCATCACCTCGGACGTGGGCCAGCACCAGATGTGGGCGGCGCAGTTTTACAAATTCGACCAGCCGCGGCGCTGGATCAATTCCGGCGGCCTGGGCACCATGGGCTTCGGCCTGCCCGCCGCCATGGGGGTGCAGTTGGCGTTCCCGAAAAAACCGGTGATCTGCATCACCGGGGAGGCCAGCCTGGTCATGTGCATCCAGGAACTTTCCACTTGTCTGCAGTACGACCTGCCGATCAAGATCGTCAACCTGAACAACCGCTACATGGGCATGGTGCGCCAGTGGCAGGAGTTTTTCTACGCGGGGCGGTATTCCCACTCCTACATGTCGGCGCTGCCGAATTTCGTGCGGCTGGCGGAAAGCTTCGGCCACGTCGGCATGAAGATCGAGCGCCCCGGCGACGTAAAGAGCGCCCTACAGCGCGCGCTGAGCATGAAAGAGCAGGTAGTGCTGATGGATTTCATCACCGACCAAACGGAAAACGTCTATCCTATGATTGCCGCGGGGAAAGGCCACCACGAGATGCACCTGTCCCCCGCCCATGCCACCCCGGACCGCGAGTTGGCCTGAGCGGTCGGGGTTGCTTCAGGGGTATGCGCCACATCCTGTCCCTGCTCCTGGAAAACGAAGCTGGCGCGTTATCGCGCGTTGCCGGGCTGTTCTCGGCGCGTTCCTTCAACATCGAGTCGTTGACGGTCGCCCCTACGGAAGACCCTTCCCTCTCCCGCATGACTCTGGTCACCGTCGGCTCCGACGAGGTCGTCGAGCAGATCATGAAGCAGATCAACAAGCTGATCGACGTGGTCAAGGTCGTGGACCTGAACGAGAGCCCCCACATCGAGCGCGAACTGCTGCTGATAAAGGCGCAGGCACAGGGGGAAAAGCGCCGGGAGATACGGAGCCTGGTGGAGATCTTCCGGGGGCGAATCGTGGATGTGACGGAGGCGACCTACATCGTCGAGATCACCGGCACGGGCGAGAAGCTGGACGCCTTCCTGGTGGCCCTGGGGGAAAAAAACGTCCTGGAAATGGTGCGCTCGGGAGTATCCGGCATCGCCCGCGGGAAAAAGGCCATTTAGAGGCCCCATTCAGAGAGCATACAAAGGACATATAAAGGGCATTCAAGGGGCATTTCAGGGGGGCATTTCAGGGACCGTTCCCGGGGCAGGTAAGGAGAGGGGGCTTTACGGGAGCATTCCGGGGCCCTTTTCAGGAACTTTTACAAGGACCATTCCGATCAAAAGATTAAGGGGGACGCAGTCCCCCGGCAGGGGAGGAGGAGACAGGAAATGAAGGTTTACTACGCAAAAGACGCGGACCCCAAGCAGTTGCAGGGACGGCGGGTGGCCGTACTCGGCTACGGCTCGCAGGGCCATGCCCACGCCCGCAACCTGAAGGACTCGGGGGTGGAGGTGGTCGTCGGCCTGCGCGAGGGCTCGGCCTCGGCCCCCCAGGCGCAGGAGGCGGGGCTGGAAGTACGGACGACGCCCGAGGCCGTGCGCGACGCCGACCTGGTCATGCTGCTGATCCCGGACGAATCTCAACCGGCCGCCTATGCGCGGGACATCCTGCCGAACCTGCGCCAGGGCGCCGCCATCGGTTTCGCGCACGGTTTCAACATCCATTACGGCCAGATCGAACCGCGGCAAGACCTGGACGTGATCATGATCGCGCCCAAGGGCCCCGGCCACCTGGTGCGCTCCACCTACCGCGAGGGCAAGGGGGTGCCGTCGCTGATCGCCGTGCACCAGGACCGCTCCGGCAAAGCGAACGCCCTGGCGCTGGCCTACGCCGCCGCCATCGGCGCGGGCCGGGCCGGCATCATCGAGACCAGCTTTCGGGAGGAGACGGAGACCGATCTGTTCGGCGAGCAGGCGGTGCTGTGCGGCGGCCTGACCGCCCTGATCCAGGCCGGTTTCGAGACCCTGGTCGAGGCCGGGTACGCGCCCGAAATGGCGTACTTCGAGTGCCTGCACGAACTGAAGCTGATCATAGACCTGATCTACGAGGGCGGGCTCGCCAACATGCGCTACTCCATATCCAACACGGCCGAGTACGGCGACTTCACCCGCGGCCCGCGGGTAATCGGGGAAGACTCGCGCCGCGCCATGAAGCGCATTCTGGAAGAAGTGCGCGACGGCAGATTCGCCCGCGAGTACATCCTGGAGAATCAGAGCGGGACGCCGGTGATGAAAGCCATGCGCCGCAAATCGGGCGAACACCTGCTGGAGGACACCGGCCGGCGATTGCGAGAAATGATGCCCTGGATTCACGAACAAAGGCTAGTCTCCCCCAAGGGCGACTAGGCGGGGAGCAAATGCCTTTCGGTTCGCATCCTCGCATCGCCCGGGAAGGGCTGCCGATACTGCTGGCGCTCGGGGCCGGCGCCCTGCTTTTGCAATACCTGTTCGGCCTGCCGGCCGCCGCGCCGCTGCTGCTGCTGCTGGCGGCGGCCTTGTACCTGTTGCGCGACCCGTACCCGAACGTGCCCGCGGACCCGCTGGCCCTGATCTGTCCGGCGCAGGGCAAGATCATCTCGGTGAAACGGTGCGACGACCCGTGGTTGCGGCGGGAGGCATGGCGAATCCGCATCCACATGTCGCCGCTGAGCATCTTCTCCTTTCGCAGCCCCACGGAAGGCAAGGTGCAGGAACAATGGCAGCGGCCGCCCTCGCGGGAAAACGGCGGCGGGCGCGACTACGCGGCCTGGGTGCGCACCGACGAACAAGACGACGTCGTGCTGGCCGTGCACATCCCCCGCCGGCTGACGAACTTCCGCTTCTGGAGCCACCTGAGCACAGGCGGGCGCACTGGCCAGGGGCACCGCATCGGCTACCTGCTGCTGGGCGGAGACTTCGAGGTCTTCACCCCGGTGAACGTCAGCATCGAGGTGGAACCCGGGCAATCCGTGCGCTCCGGGAACACGATCCTCGCGCACCTGGTGCACAATCAGCAGGTCAGCGCTATCCGGCAGCCGCCCTAGGGCCGGCGGCGCCGCGAGCAAGATACCCGGAGACCGCGCCATGAGCGACCGCCGCCGCGGCATCTACCTGCTCCCCAACCTGTTCACCACCGGCGCCCTGTTCGCCGGCTTTTACTCCATGACGGCGGCGGTCGGCGGCCATTACCAGGTAGCGGCGATCGCCGTGTTCGTAGCCCTGGCGCTGGACGTGCTGGACGGCAGGGTGGCCCGGCTTACCAACACCCAAAGCGCCTTCGGCTCCCAGTACGACAGCTGCTCGGACATGGTGAGCTTCGGAGTGGCGCCGGCCATCCTGCTCTACCAGTGGTCGCTGTCCGGCGTCGGCAAGCTGGGCTGGGCGGTAAGCTTCGTCTATGCCGCGGCGGCGGCATTGCGCCTGGCGCGCTACAACACCCAGGCGGCGGGCCACGACAAGCGCTTCTTCCAGGGGCTGCCCAGCCCCGCCGCCGCCGTGCTGGTGGCGGGCCACGTATGGCTGTGCGAAAGCGGCGCCGCGTTAACCGGCGCCGCCAACGTCGCCGTCAGCATGGCGGTCGCCGTCGCCGCCGCCCTGCTCATGGTCAGCAACATCCGCTACCACAGTTTCAAGAATATAGACTTCCTGGGGCGCGTCCGCTTTCTGGTCGTGCTTGCCATCGTCGCCGTATTCGTGCTGGTCTCGATCCGCCCGCCGCTGGTCCTGGCCCTGTTCGCATTCGGCTACGCCGTCTCGGGCCCTGCGAACAACCTGCTGCACCTGTACCGGCGGCACCGCGGCGGCCTCCTCCCGGGCCTGCGGAAACACCTGACGCGCCTGTACCGCCGCCTCCGCAAGCGGGAGTAGCCTGCCGCCCGGACGCGCCGCCGCCGCTTTTGACGCGCCCTGTTACGGGAGGCGGCAACCGCGGCCCATGGTTCAGGATGTACTGCCGCGCAGCGTTTCGGACGCCTGGGGAATATTCGATGCAAGCGCGCCCAACGATCGCATTGCAGCTCGCGGAGGAACGGGCATAGCGAAGATGACGAACAAACCTATCTACACCATCGGGCACTCGAATCACCAGTGGCGAAAGTTGCTGAACCTGTTGCAAACACATGGTATCGGCGCGGTGTGCGATGTGCGCTCCCGGCCTTACAGCCGCTTCAATCCGCAGTTCAACCGGGAGCCGATGCGGGATGCGTTGAAGGCCGAGCGCATCGCCTACATCTACCTGGGCGGGGAACTGGGCGGCAGGCCGGAAGACGAGGGCTGCTACGAAAACGGGCAGGTACGGTATGACCGGGTCGCCCGCTCGGAGAACTTTCGGCAGGGTCTGGCGCGTTTGCAAAAGGGGCGGGAAACCCACCGCCTGGCATTGATGTGCGCGGAGAAAGACCCCCTGGACTGCCACCGAATGCTGCTGGTCTCCCGGCAACTGGCGGAAGATGGAATTCCGGTGCTGCACATTCTGGCCACTGGCAAGCTGGAGACTCAGGAACAGGCCCTGGAACGGCTGCTGACAAGGCTGGCCATCCCTGCTGGGGATCTGTTGCGCTCCCGGGACGAAGCGATCCTCGCTGCGTATTCGGCGCAGGCGGGCAAGGTCGCCTACCAGAGAAAACCGGCGCGACAAGGGACGCGATAAAACCGCTCGCCGTCGGTTTCACGAGGACCGCGAAGAACGCGGCGCAAAGGCCCCTATCGGGGGCGGTAGCAAGAGGCAGGCTTACGCCGCCGGCGCAAGAGCATCTTGCAACAGAGCAACGATCCCCATTGCCCGCCCTCCAGCCAGGAATATGCCCTTTTCTCGGCATTTTTGAGGCGTCATTGCGCTATCGCTTCCGATGTCTTTGGGGCTTGTGTGCGACCAAATATAGGAGTGCAGCGACAGTTCGGGGTTTTTCGCCTGAATTTTTGCCTCGGTTTCCTTGATGCGTGTATGCAAATCCACCTTGGATCTGACCTGGCTGTCAAAGCGCGCGAGTCCCTTCGGGTCTATAAACAAAATATCCTGCCCTGCTGCGCCTTTAACCCAGAGAATAAAATCAGGATAGAAGCGGTAATCCTCAAAGAAGGATATCCCCTTCCCTCTGCTCAGATTGCGCATCAGATAGATCTCTTTGCCTTGCAACAGTTCAACATTCATGCCCGCAACTTCCTTCAGGTATTTGACAAACTGGGCTTCGTTGTCATCCAGCGCAACAGGTGTGGCTTGCACAAAGGCTCTTGAATCGCCGGGAATATACAGCAGCGGCCTGTATGCGTGAAACCTCGGACTCAAAAGCGACATCTGCACCTTGCCTGACTTGAATTCCTCTTCGTATTCGCCGCTTTCCACCGCAGCCACCAACCGCTCAATATCCTGTATCAACGCATTTTCCTTTGCATCGACAGACAATTCGTATTTCTCTACGTAGTTCGAATGGTCATCGCCCAGCGTAGCAACTTCCATGTGCTCATGCTCCCATTCGTTTCTCTCTTTGCGCCAGCGCTGGCTCGCGTACTCGCAAATCAAGTCCGCCGCAAGATCTTCCCACTCGCGCACTCTTCCGTATCCAGACCGCGCAAGTTTTTCCCGCGGAATATAAAGCGTGTACCAATCCGGGTTCGCAAGCAGCGCGTTCACCGCTTCCTGGGAGATTGCCATATTGTGCCAGGAACATCTGCGCTTTCGTTCCAGCACCTTGTGATAGACGGCCCTGGCATTCATCAATTCCAGGTGTTTGCTCTCAAGTTTGCCCTCCTGCCTGGAGTATCCTGCGCCACCTGCCTGCACTCCTTCCGATTCCAGAATCTCCAGGCGCTTATAGCGATCCAGCGTTATCGTGTCATTTGCCTCGAATGCCGCGGGCAAATCAATACGCTTGTCCGAGTATTGAAACTCGCCCGCATTGTCCTTTCTTTTGATAACCTTCAGATCCTTAACGCCTTCAAACTGCTTCTGCGTCGGCAACGTAAAAATAACCCGCTCGACCCTGACGCCTTCTTTTTGCAGATACTCTTTGAATTTGTCCATATAGTTGGCCTTGAGGCCAAAGATATTGAGCGTCTCAAGCAGTTTGAGTCGCTCGCTGTCCGGCGGGCTTGCGCCCGCAAGCGCGGTATGCCGCTTGAGCGACATCCCGTGTCCCTTGAGGCGCACCCCCCTGCCAAACATCTGGATTATCTGCGGCCCTTCGCCGGTGCCGACATGCATCAACCCCATGGTGCTGACCCGCCATGAGTTCCACCCGGCGGCAAACTTGCGGGCGCCGACAACCATGGTTACAGGAGAATTGCGGTTGTCCACATCGGCAAAAAGAGGTTGTGCAAATGCGTTTTTGGAAAGCGCAAAGGGGCGCGGCTTTTCAATGGCCTCAAGTCTTGCGTAAAGCCCGGAGGCGTCTCCCACATTGATGACGCCGAACGGGCTGGCGTCGCCCGCGGCCAGTTGCAATTCGTCCGCGCCGGTGAGGTGGGACACATGCAGTTGGCCTTTGCCGAGAAAGACGGTGAGGCGCAGGTCATCGTAAATCTCTTGCGGCTTCGCTCCCTCGATGCAGGGGAAAGAGCCGCTGAAAATATCCATGCCGCTTTCATCAACGAGCCCGGTATCGCTGCTGACAAGCTTCCCGATCAGCGGTATTACCGATTGTTGCTCGCTTTGCACCCAGGCCAGAAACCGGATGATGCGGATGACATCGGTTTCCGTCGCTTTGTTGCCGGCGCTCCTGCCGCCGGTAACGGTTTTGCCGAGAAAAACCCAAAGCGGCCGGGCAACATTGTAATCCCGCCACTGTCCGCCCTTGTCTTCGTAGATACGGCACTGCTGATAGAAACTCAAAAGACAGGCCAGCAGGTAATGATTGTTGGCCTCGCCGTCATCGCTTTGTTGCAGGTTGGATATTTTGTAGTCCTTGCCGTAGCCGTCCTCGTAGAAAAACTTGTATGAATAGTCGAACAGGATTTGCTTGCCGTATTCGTCGCGCAATTCCCTGATGCCCTCCCCGCTGCCGGCCACCGCCTGGTTGAATGTCGCCGAGTATTCAAAGGTAAAGCCGTTCTGGGCCAATTGTTTGCGTCGCTTTCTCCAAACCTTGCCGCCGGTTCCCAGATGGCCCTCGTCAACCAGCACCAGGTTGTTTTCCTCAAACGATTCCAGCGCAACCCGCTTGATGCCTTTCTTTTCATCCAGTTTATGCAGGTCAATGATCTCCACCAGCGCGCCGCCATAAGAAAATAGGTCCGCTCCCTCGTCATCGGAGAAAAGACGGGCCGGAATCCTGCTTGCCTGTAGTTCGCGCAAGTGCTGGCGGGAAAGCCCCTCGTCCGGTGTGACCAGCACGATTTTGTTGAGTTTGTGCAGCTTTTTGTGTTTTTCCATATAGTGCTGGTATTGCCGAATGTTGGCGTGCAGAAGCAGTGTCTTCCCGGAGCCGGTCGCGCTCTGGAAAGCGAGAGTGCGAATATCCCCCTGTCCGTAGTCGGGAATACCCAGAAAACGAGGCTTATCCCGTTTCCATTCGTTTAACTGTTCAATCAAAGATTCCGGGTCCCGAAAATACAGATCGAGATAGCGTTCGGTAAAAAGCAGGGCAAGGTACTGAAACGGCTTCCATGTTCTGCCGTTGTCCTCGGTCATTCCCAGAGCATCGCTGAGGGCACCAATGTTGTCATCGTAGCGGATCAGAGCTTCCCTTGTAACCGGCACAGTTGATTTGAGGCGCATTAGAATTGCCTGAGCGAAGGGGCTGCCCTGGCTTTCATCCAACTGGTCTGACAGATTATCGGGCGCTTTCAGCATCTCACGCAGATTACCGTAACCGAACTGGCCGCACATGAAGCCGTGCAGGACCATGCGGGACTCCAGGCTGTTTTTGCTTCCCCTTGTTCTTTTGATGCGAGGCACGTTATTCCTTCTCTCTGGGTCTTTTGCCCTCACCCTTAATCCCTCTCCCAAAGGGAGAGGGAAATGGCTTGCGCGGTTTGCGAATGTTCCCCATCTTCCCCCTCTCCCCCTGGGAGAGGGCCGGGGAGAGGGTCGGGGTGAGAGCCAAAAGCAACCCTTCCAACACCCCCTCCGTCTCCCTCAAAACCTCATTATTCCAAAAGCGAACAACCGTTATCCCTTCCTCTGCGAGAAAAAACGACCGCGCTTCATCCTTTCTTCTTTGATCTATCTCATTATGTTGTCCGCCATCCAGTTCAACGCCCAGCCTGGCTTCATGGCAATAAAAATCAAGCACGTATTTCCCCACCGGATGCTGGCGGCGAAATTTAAAGCCCTCCAGTTGCTTGTTTCGCAACAAGCCCCAGAGCAATCGTTCCGCATCAGTTATTTGCTTGCGAAGACTGCGGATGAAGCGTAGTTGCTCCGGGGAGAGACATTTTTTACCCTCACCCTTAATCCCTCTCCCAGAGGGAGAGGGAAATTGCTTGCGCGTCTCGCGGCTCTTTCCCATCCTCCCACTCTCCCCCCCTCTCTCTCTTCCTCTCCCCTTCTCCCTCTCCCTCTGGGAGAGGGCCGGGGTGAGGGTCTTATACCCCTCACACCCCACCATCCTCTACCTCCTTTTCCTGCAACTGCCTTTGCTTCCTGACAAGATAATCAACGAACGACACGCACGCGCCATACATAAACACTGCTTCATCAAATCCGACATCGGCAGATTCATTTTCACCTAATGGATGACGGATACCTGGCTCATCGCTCGCGTAACCATAGAGTTTCTTGAAGGCTTCTTTCAATGCCCGGTGCTTGATTATTCCACTGCGTTCAAGTGAATCCAATGCAGGCCCCAAATCCTTTGCAGCATTCGGGTCAATTTGTCGCGCCGCCGATGCAACAGCATGTATGCTTTCTCGGACAGAGTCAGCATAATTTTCATTATTCAATTCTTGCGAAGAATCACGAAAGTGAGACTTGGCGCCTGTCAATTCAGAGTTATTGATATTGGCCAATGCACGTTTAGTGCTTTCTTCCATTTCCTCGCTTGTAGTGGGGATAATGCAAACGGGTTTGCTTGAGTGGTCTATGTAGTATGGAGCGCGCTTAAATTGTTCCTCTATTTTTGCAGCAAATTTTTCTGGAATATTTTCAATGCGCAAACAATACTCCACCAAGGTAAGGGCCTTATGGCTTTCCGCTTCAATAATTATATTCCTCAGCCATTTTGTCACTATCTCTGGGGTCGCTTCAGGAATTGCATCATGAGGCTTCTCTAATATATTAAATTGATAGCTATAATAGCATCTTCTTATAAAGCTGTAGGTAGTATCATATCCTCTTATGCCAGTTTCAATGACGAACCAAATATAGTTCCTAAATTTCTTTGTCAGTTTTCCCGCCTGCAAAGCCTCTGGCAAGGGCGCCTTGCCTGCCCGTTGCGAAAAAGTCAGGCTACGCCATTCCTCGCTTTGTTCATCCGGCATTATTCTGCCCCGCTAAACATCAATTCCCGAAATACCGGCTCGGTAGTAATCGCTTCCCATTGGTCACCCGATTTTCTGAGGGCATTCAAGGTGTGGTCACCATTAACATAAATCAGATTCAGGTTATTGCCAAAAATTTCGCGGTATCTAGTGAACCATTTGTCGAGTTGGGAAGCGTCCATTTTGTTCAGGTTGCGCCAGAGGATAAGGCAGTTTTCGCCTTTCCGGGTTGTGCCGATGATTGTCAGGACACCGTCCACTTGCCGGCGGCTGGTGAGACTCAGCCCGAGCAGGAAGTTGAAAGTTTCGGCAAGATCAACATTGACATCCCGGCGGACGCCGTCGCGCACTACGGACAAGGTGTAGTTGAACGGGTCTATGAAATCCTGGCCGACCAGCGAGGCGCTGTCCGCCGTCTCTTCGCCGAGCGCATAGCGGAGTTGGTAATCTTCGACAATTCCTTTGCTTTCTTCTTCCGTGAACAAATCTTTGCGGGATTTGACTGCCAAACTGTCAAGCGTGTCTTCGTAAGATTCAAGGCGGACATATTTGAATAACTGGCTGATTCCATTTCTGTCTTTTGGTTTGCCATCTTTCCATTTTTCTGAACAAACAACCTTTTTCATGCGCGGCAACATAATATTTTCAAAATGGTGCCCAATTTCTACAAGGACATATTTACGATTTCCATTATCCTTGCGGTTAAGGTTAATCACCGCATGTCCAGTGGTGCCAGAGCCGGCAAAATAGTCAAGAACAGTACCTGATGGTTTATTTTTCAAGGACGCATCTACGCTATTTCTTACTGTGTTGATAGACTTGGGATAGCCAAAGTCATTGGCAGGAATCATTCCCTTAAGAATCACGCTGCCATGTGAATTGGCCGAGTATTGTGACCCTATCCAGACAGTATTGTAAGTAAAATGAGATTTGGTTCGTATGATGTCGCTTTGCTTTGTCTTTTTGTCATATTTCACGGAAAGTTCATCGGTAATACTCTCAACAGAGTCTCTGGCAAAAATCCATTTCCTTTCCACCCCCGATGAATCAATAGGATAAACCTCTATCACCCCATCATCTCTGATAATGTTCTTTGAATTTGGGTGAAATTCTTTATCACAAACAGGGCCAAATCCCTGAATCTTTCCTTTTTTTATATAAATGGGATAAAAGCAAGTAGCCGCGTCAGTCCGAAGGTGAGAACCAGTAGAGACATCTCTAAGAGGTCTAATATCAGGGCTTTCTGTTCTATCCTCAATACCAATCATCCTGCTCTTATCAGGATAGATAAAATATGCAAATTCATTTGTATGTGAAAAGTTGGTGCCTTGTTGTCCGGTAGGGTTATGCACAACAGTTATGCAAGTTTTGGAGTAGTTTGGAAAAATTTCCGGGATTAATTTCCCCAGTCTTTCCTGCTCTATCTCATCTATCGCAATAACTGTAACACCATCCGGCGACATGAGGCCTTTTCCAATGGACAGCCTGTTCTCCATCAGAGAAAGCCAGCTAGAATGTTTATAATCATTCTTGTACAGAATTTGTGATGACTTTGCATTGTATGGAGGATCAATATAAACACAGTTAATCTGTCCCCGGTACCTCTCTTGCAACAAATGCAACCCTTGGAAATTCTCCCCATGCATCAGCAACCCATTCATCTGCTCCTCAATCGCCCCCGTTTCCGACAAGGAGGCAAGCAGTTTATCCGTGAACTTCTGGTCAAAGTGCCTCGTGTCCAGCACCAGATACGGATTCTCCTGCAGGAATTCGGGTTTCAGCGGCTTGCTATACGCGGTCGGGCTGTCGGTGCGGGCGCCTTTCAGTTCGTCAATGGCAAAAAGTTTGACCCATTCATCGCGCTGAGCTTTGTTTTTGGCAATGGCCGGATAAAGCGACTCCGGCACCTTGTCAAGAGTCACGCAGTACTGCGTTTCCAGCACAAACTTCTTTTTCAGCCAGAGTTGTTTCTGAAAGTTTTCCAGTTGAGCCAGGAAATCTATAATCTTGTGACCGACAGCCCTGATTGCCTTCACCTGAGCCAAGCCACGGATGAAAACAGTCGGATCATCGGTCAGTTCTAGATTGTCAACGGAGATGACCTCGCCCTTGATATAAGTGTCCAGTTCTCGGCGCAAAAAACCACCCAGGTCTTTGTGGATGAAATAATCAAAACTGTTCTTCGCCGTATAAACGGCGATGTGCTTGTCCAGCAGAGTGCGCTCCGGATCCGCTTCGGTGGGGCAAGGGCTGGAAAGCAGGCGCTGCCAATCACCCTGGAGTTTCCCAAGTTTCCCGAATATCCGCTGCCCGGATTCCCGGTTGATGGGTGTCTGCGGTCTGGTGCCGTTTTGAGGATGTTTCTTTTTTTCTCCTTCCGTTAGGGGGCGGTGCTCAAAGCGGACAATCAATTGTTTCTTTTCTTCAGCGATAAAATCTTCTGACAGAACAAAGAAACGCTGTTTGTCGTTCGCCTCCTTGATGTTGTCTTTTTCATTGTCGGCTTTCACAACCTCAAAACGCACGCGGAGTTTGTCCTCGCCGGGAACAAAAACATAGGATGAGTAGTTCTCCGTCGTCTTGATGTAATACTGGTCGGCATTCGCCCAGTGGAGTTTTACTTCCTCGCCGTTGTACGGGATTGAGTAGGCTTCCCTGCCCGCGCCCTTGTAGCGGCGAAGCGACATGAAGTCTCCTTCGTCATAGTAGCGGGAAAAGAAGTTATAAAGGTGGTTATAGGTGTCCGCCTCTATCTGCTGGTCGGCTTTGACGGCGGCCAACTCAACGCGTGCGTTCCTGACCACATCGGTTTGCTCCGGGTCTATGCCGCCAAGACTTTCTGCCTGGAGAATGGCTTTGTGCAGTTTCCTTTGGGCGGTCTCGCTGTCTGCGTTGGCAATCTCCCCAAGCGCTTCCGCAACCTGCGGCAGCAGACGCTGCTCCAGAAACTCGCCCACCTCGGCACTCTTGTGCGCCATGATGCGATACAGGCCGAAATCGAGGTCGCCGCGGTCGAGTTGAAACAGCTCGCGCAGCTTCTCTTTAAGTTTCAAGAAGTTTTCTTCGGTGACCTTGTTGGCGGTTTTAGCCATATCGTTCATTTATGAATGGGAACCCGAACTCGCGCAAGCCGCTAATCCCGCAGATCTCTCCGCTTATCCGGCCATCATCCAGCAACAGCCGGAATTCCAACCCGCGCAACGCCGCAGGCCGGTAATTGATCACCTTCTGGAATCTCTCCTTGACCGAATGATGCAAAATGGGCAGGTCCGCGCAGGGCCTGTCGTTGTCGTTCACGCAAACCAGCCTCGGCTCCTGGGAACCGGTCAGGAGTCCCGAATGCAGGTGTATCATGCCGTTCAGCGGGTGGATGGCGACGTCGTCTATTTCCAGCCCTTCCAGCCCGTCTTTTTGTTGCGCGAACAAATCCTTGATGCCGTTCGCGTCGCCCTTGCCGATCCAGATGTCGTCGCCCAGCGCTTTTACGCATTCCCGGATCATGAACGCAAGGGCGATGTCGGACAGGCCGTCAAGCCAATACCCTCCGCCTACATCGCTGTGGACGCCAGGGAACCATACTTCCAGGATCCGGTTGGGGTCGCCGGCATCCTTGTTGATCAGGGTCGGCGCGAACGGCACTCTGTCTTCGTCTAGAGATACGATATGCACCGCGCGTTCGATCCCGCCATTCAAAGTTCCGTTCTCGAACACCACGTCGCTGCTGATTTTCTCGCCTTTGCGGTGTATGCCGTTCATGGCCGCGACGGTGTCGAATACGCCCAGAAACGATACCCGGCAGTCTTGGCGTTTCGCCAAAATGAGGCTGGCGAATTTCCTGGCCAGGGCGGCGCCCCGGCTAAAGCCGAATATGACAATTCGGTCGTCCGGGTTGCACTTCGCGTCATCGAAATCCTTGGCGACCTCGTCGAGAATGCGCCGCGCATCGCCGAAGGTCGGGGCTAGGCACATGTTCACGATTTTGCGCGCGGACGAATACAGTTGCCCGAGCAGAGGAATCTGCCGCCCCGCCTCGCGGGTGCCGATGCCGTTGTAATAGTATGTTTTCTGGTCGGCGCCTGCGGGGGTCTTGGTGTCGGACTGGTCCTCCTGAATGCTGCCGCCCATCAAAATATGCAGCTTGAGGATGTTGCTGATGCTCTCGTCTTCCTTGAATTCGTGCGCATCCCCAGGCTCGTTGCCCGTGCCGTCAAAACTGAAGACCAGCGTTCTGGGCGGCTTATCGGTGTTTTTGTTTTTCACTGAACGCTCCCTGGCCGTGCCTTTCGTTATTCAGGAGAGCTCGCTGAACCCCACGTATCGCCGCTGCCGCTGCTCGATTTTTTCCGGCGTTTCCAGAAGCCTATCGGCGCCATTTCGACTCCTCGTCTTGCGACTCATTCGTGCCCCCCCGGATACGGCGGTAATAGTAAGCCAGGCGCTGCATCATGTAGTACAAGGCGGCCCCTAAATACTTGAGGTAACGCAAACGGTAGTAAAGGCCGTAAAGGAGACCAAAGAGCCGCATCGTTCCCCTTATTCCTTCATAAGCAGCTGGGCGATGCGGGCGGACAGCCGGCGCGGCCCCAAACGGTTGCTGAAGGCGACGAACTTGTTGATTAGCCCGGGAATGCCGACGGGACGCCCCGCCAGCATGAGCCGAACCCCGTACTCCGCGACGCCGCGGCTATCCACCGTCAACTGCTTGCGGAACCAGTTGCCCTGGCTGCCCGCCGTTTCCCAGAAGTCCGTCCGGGTAAAGCCGGGGCACAAGGCGCTGACGCGCACGTTGGTGCCCGCCAGCTCGACGCTGAGCGCCTCGGTAAGGTGCAGCACGAAGGACTTGGTCGCGGCATAGGAGGCAAAGCCGGGCATCGGTTGGAATGCGGCCAGCGACGCCATGTTCAGGATGCGCCCCGAGTCCCTGGATATCATCTGCGGCAGAAACAGCCAGCTTAAATGCAGCAGGGCCCGGACGTTGAGGACGATCATGGCCTCGTGCCTTTCCCAGGGCGTGTCCAACGTCGGGCCCACCGATCCCAGGCCCGCGTTGTTCAACAGAAAGTCCACCGTCAGACCCTCCCCGGTGACGTATTCGTGCAGCTCCTTCGGCCCTTCCTGCAGCGAGAGGTCCTTCGGAACGACGCGAACCTCGACGCCGTGCTTCGCGGTGAGGTCTCTGCCCACCTCCTGCAACTTGGATTCGCTGCGCGCCGCCAACACCAGGTTGCATTTCTTCTCCGCCAGCACCGCGGCGAGATCGGCGCCGATGCCGCCCGAGGCGCCGGTTATCAGCGCCCAACGCCCGTCCAGTTGTCCATGTCCGTTATCCATGATTCATCTCCTCCTCGCTCCGTTGCGATCTTGCGAATGATCTTGTGAATTTCCGTCGCAAACTTCGTTCGCGCCGGATTTTACCCTCACCCCAACCCTCTCCCGGAGGGAGAGGGGGAAGAGGGCGCCCCTCCTCGCTTCCCTCTCCCTTTGGGATAGGGACCGAGGGTGAGGGCGGAAGAGGCCGCCCCCGCGCATTCGTCTCAATGGAATCACGCGCTTTGTTACCCCCTTCGCGCAATAGCCTCGTTAACGCAATGCGGTCGTCACGGGATGCTCCGGCGCCATCCAGAGTTTCTCCAACTGGTAGTAGGCGCGGGCGGAGGGGGACATCAGGTGCACGATCGCATCGCCCAGGTCCACCAGCACCCACTCGCCGTAGTCCTGGCCCTCGACCCCCAGGCAGCGGACGCCGCAATCGCTCGCCGCCTGGGTCACCCGCTCGACCATGGCGCGCATTTTGCGGGAGGAACTGCCGCCGGCGAGGACGATGGTGTCGGCGACG
Organism: Gammaproteobacteria bacterium; assembly: GCA_028817305.1. Taxonomy (GTDB): domain Bacteria; phylum Pseudomonadota; class Gammaproteobacteria; order Porifericomitales; family Porifericomitaceae; genus Porifericomes; species Porifericomes azotivorans. Next base: position 18,657 of record JAPPPX010000087.1, read on the forward strand.
TCGGTGAGCTTGCGGACATCGAATACGCGCACGTCTTCGGCCTTGAGGTCTTCCAACGCGGTTACGATGCGGCGGCAGAGGGTGTCCAAGATCAGGTGCCGTACAGGCGGTGTTGCCGAATGTAGCGGTACACCGGCGGCGGCAGGAGGCGTTCCGCATCCGCCGCGTAGCCGCCGCGCAGCCACCGCCGCAGCTGGGTGGAACCGATGTCGAGCGCGCCGATAGCGACCCGCGCGACTTGGCCGGCGGGGGGCAGGCGCAGGCTCGCGGCGTCTTGCGGGTCGGGATGCTGCAGCAATTCCGCCAGCGGCGCCGGCAGCAGGGGCTGCACGACAGGCCGGTCCCCGGCGGCGGCAGGGCGGTCAACGACCAGTACGCCGGTGTGCTTGAGGATCCGCCGCCAATCGCGCCATGTGCGAAACCCGTGAAAGGCGTCGCTACCCACGATCAGGCATAGCGGCGTTCCTTCGAATTCGTCGCGCAATTCATAGACGGTGTTCACCGTATAGGACGGCGCCCTGCCGCGCAACTCGCGCGAGTCCAGGATCAATCCCCGGCAACCGGCGATGGCCTCCCGAACCATGGCTTCGCGGCGCGCGGCGGAGGCGAAAGGGGGCGGCCGATGCGGCGGCTTGCCGACGGGCAGAATGCGGATCTCGCGGAATTGCCCGCCGCGGTACAATTCCTTCGCCAGGTGCAGGTGGCCGTTGTGGATCGGGTCGAAGGTGCCGCCCAGAATGCCGACCGCGGCGGCGGACTCCATACCCGCCTCGCGCTTTGCGCCCGGCGCGCGCATCCGTTCCTCCCTGCCCCCCGCCTGCCGCCGCCCGCGCCCGGCACGGCTTGCCGCGCCCATGGCGGCGCCGCTCTCAGCCGCGGATCTGCCCATCTCCCAGGACCACGTATTTGCGCGAGGTCAGCCCTTCCAGCCCTACCGGGCCGCGGGCGTGAAACTTGTCGGTGCTGATCCCGATCTCGGCCCCCAGGCCGTATTCGTAGCCGTCGGCGAAGCGGGTGGAGGCATTGACCAGCACGGAGCTGGAGTCCACCTCGCGCAGGAAGCGCATGGCGCGGCCCAGGTCTTCGGTGACGATGGCGTCGGTATGTCGGGAACCGTAGCGTTCGATGTGCTCTACGGCGTCGGCCAGCCCGGTTACCACCCGCAGCGACAGGATGGGCGCCAGGTATTCCGTGCCGTAGTCTTCGGGGGTGGCGGCGCGAATCTCCGGCAGCAGGCGGCGCGACGCGGCGCAACCGCGGATCTCCACGCTGGCGGCGGCGAAGCGGGGGCCGATCCGCGCCAGCAGATCGGGGGCGACGGCCTCCGCGACCAGCAGGCATTCCATGGTGTTGCAGGTGCCGTAACGCTGGGTCTTGGCGTTGTAGGCGATGGCCTCGGCCTTGTCGAGGTCGGCCCTGTCGTCCACATAGACGTGGCAGATCCCGTCCAGATGCTTGATCACGGGCATTCGGGCCTCGCGGCTTACCCGCTCGATCAGGCCGCGCCCGCCGCGGGGGATCACGACGTCCACAAATTGCTGCATGCGCAACAGTTCGCCCACCGCCGCCCGGTCGCCGGTATCCACCACGATGACCGCGTCTTCCGGCAGCGAGGCGGCGCGCAAACCTTCCCGCACGCATTCTCCGATCTCGCGGTTGGAGCGCCGGGCCTCGGAGCCGCCGCGCAGGATGGCGGCGTTCCCGGACTTGATGCAAAGCCCGGCCGCATCGGCGGTGACGCTGGGGCGCGATTCGTAAATAATGCCGATGACGCCCAGGGGGACGCGCATCGTGCCCACCCGGATGCCGGAGGGACGGGGGCGCAAGCCGGCGATCTCCCCCACCGGGTCCGGCAGGGCGGCCACCTGCCGCAGGCCGTCGGTCATGGCTGCGATGCGGTCTTGGTCCAGCGCCAACCGGTCCAACAGCGGCGCCGGCAATTCCTTGCCGCGGGCCTCGGCCAGGTCTTCGGCATTGACCTCCGCCAGCCGCTCGCGGCGCCGCTGCAAGCTGTCGGCGACCGCCAGCAGGGCGCGGTCCTTGTCGGCCGCGCCGGCGCAGGCCATGACGCGGGCGGCGGCGCGGGCGCGCCGCCCCGCCTGCTGCATGTATTGCGCTACGGACTCAGCCACAGCGGGCCCGTTCCGCCGGAGCTTGCGGCGGTCGCGGCGGCGGCGCCAGCCGGCCCGCGAAGATGCGCGCCAAAGTCTCCACGTAGAACCGATGCTCGGCCGCCAGCACGCGCGCCGCCAGCGTCTCGGCGGTGTCGTCCGGGCGCACCGGCAGCGCCCGCTCCGCGACCACGGCGCCGCTGTCGTACTCTGCTTCCACCATGTGCACGGATACCGCCGTGCGCCGCTCTCCCGCGGCCAGCACCGCCCGGTGCACGTGTATTCCGTACATGCCCCGGCCGCCGTAAGCGGGCAACGGCCCGGGATGAATGTTGACGATGCGGCCGCGGAAGGCGGCGATGGTCTTTGCCCCCACGGGCCGCAGGTAGCCGGCGAGGACGACCCAATCGGCGCGGTAGCGCAGCAGGGTGTCGCGGATGGCCTCGTCCAGCAGGACGGGGGCGGGATGCGTGCGGCCGCTGAGGTGGCAGACGGGCAGGCCGTAGCGGGCGGCGCGTTGCAGCGCCTCGGAGTCGGCATTGTTGCCGATCGCTACTGTCGGGAGGGCGGGGAGCCGTTGTGCGCGACAAGCGTCCAGGATCGCTTGCAGGTTGGTGCCGCGGCCGGAAGCCAGCAGGCCCAGTCTCACCATGCGCCGGCCCCCGCGGCGGCCCCCGCAGCGGCCCCGGCTCCGGCGTCAACGCCCCGAGGAGGGGCGGCGGCAACCCCCGCAGCGGACGCATCCCCCAGCGCAAAGCCCAGCGCCCGCAGGGGCGCCCGCAGGGCGGCGGGGAGCGGGGCGGAACCCGGGCGCGGCCTCAGGTCGGCGAATTCGGGGCGCAGCGGGTAGCGGTCGCGCAGGGACTGAAACGCGCCGCCCCGCTGCGGCGGCGGCAGTTGCGACAGGCCGCGCAGGGCGCGCGCGTCGGCGCCGATGTCGTAAGCGGCCAGGATGCAGCGCCGTAGCGCTTCTCCCGGCGCAGTGCCGGGCGGCGGCAGGAAGGCCGGCGGCGGCGACGGCAGCGCAGGCGCGGACGGCGGCTCCGCCGGGGACAGACGCAGGCGCCGGCACAGGCGCCGGTACAGCAGCGATGTCGCCCGGCGCTTGGCCGCGCGGCTATAGCCGGCGATGTGGGGAGTGCCGAGCGCCGCCAGACGCAACAGTTCCCAGTCAATCTCCGGCTCGCCTTCCCAGACATCGAGCACCGCCGTCAACCGGCCGGCGCGCAGGCGCTCCGCCAATGCCGCCTCGTCCGCCACGCCGCCGCGCGCCGTGTTGATCAGCACCGCTCCCGGCTTCATGCGGCGCAGGCGCGCCGCATCCAGCAACTTCCAGGTGGGATGGGGGCCGGAGCGGGTCAGCGGCACGTGCAGGGAGACGATATCCGCTCCCAGGACTTCGTCCAGCGACAAGTAATCGCCCCCGAAGCGCTCTTGCAGCGGCGGGTCGTTGCGCAGGCACCGGACGCCGACGGCCTCCAACAAGCCGGCGAGGCAGGAGCCGACCCGGCCGCAGCCCACCAAGGCCGCGGTCGCGCCGCGCAGCGGCGTCCCCTGCCGCAGGGAAAGGAGGCTCAGGGCGCTCAGCACGTACTCGGCTACGGGACGGGCATTGCAGCCGCGGGCGCTGAACCAGGAGATGCCGGCGGCCTCCAGACCGGCGGTGTCCAGGTGATCGACGCCGCTGGTGGCGGTGCCGACCAGGCGCACCCGGCTGCCCTCCAGCAAGCCGGGGCCGACCCGGGTGACGGAGCGCACCAGCAACAGTTCGCAGTGCCGCAATTGCCGCGGCTCGGGCCGCGGCGGCTCGAACAGGCGCACTTCCCCCAGGCGCCCGAAAACCTCCGCCACCCGCGGGATGCCCCGATCCGCCAGGATCTTCAAGGGGCGCCCTCCTTCTCCGCCGGCACCAGGTCCTGGCGGCTCACGCCCAGGGCCAGCGTGACGGCGCTGGCGACGTATATGGAAGAGTAGGTGCCTATCAGAACGCCGACGATCAGGGCGACGGAGAAGGCCCGGATGATCTCCCCGCCCAACAGGAACAGGGCGAACAACACCAGCAGGGTGGTCAGCGAAGTGACCAGCGTGCGCCGCAGAGTCTGGTTCAGGGAGGTGTTGATCACCTCGACGGGCGTCGCCTTGATCATGTGGCGGAACCGTTCCCGCAACCGGTCGAAGATGACGATAGTGTCGTTCAGGGAATAGCCCACTACGGCCAGCAGCGCCGCCAGTACGCTGAGGTCGAAGTCCATGCGGGTGAAGGAAAAGAAGCCCAGCACGATGAGGACATCGTGCACCAGCGCCGCGATCGCGCCCAGCGAGAACCGAAATTGAAAGCGCAGGGAGACGTACACCAGGATCCCCCCCAGGGCGTACAGCACGGCCAAGGCGCCGGCGCGGGTAAGCTCCTCGCCCACCTGCGGCCCGACGAATTCGACGCGGCGCATCTCGATCTCGCGGCCGCCGGCGCGCAACACGGTCAGCAGGCGCTCGCTCAGCAGGGCCTTGTCGCCGCCCGGCCCGGCATTGGGGGGCACGCGGATCAGCAGCTCGCGGGGCGTGCCAAAGGGCTGCACGGCGGCGCCCCGGAATTCCGACCCGTCCAACACTTCGCGCACCACCCCGGGCGATACCGGCTCGAGGTAGCGCACCTCCACCAGCGTCCCGCCGGTAAAGTCTATGCCGAGGTTGAGCCCGTTCACGGCCAGCGAGCCGATAGCGGCGACCAGCAGAACGAACGAGCAGACGGCGGACCAGAGGCGGTAGCGCATAAAGTCTATGCGCCGCCATGGCCCGCCCGGGGCAACGGCCCGGCCATTGCCGGCATTGCCGCCCCCTTTGCCTGCCGTCAACTCCCGCATCGCACCGTCCCGGTTCAAATTGACAGCCGCCGCAGCTGTTGGCGGCGCCCGTACCAGAGGTTGACCACGCCCCGGCTAACCACGATGGAGGTGAACATCGAGGTCAGTATGCCCAGCGACAAGGTGACGGCGAAGCCTTTGATGGGCCCGGTGCCGAAGTTGAACAGCACCAGCGCCGCGATCAGGGTGGTGATGTTGGCGTCGGCAATGGTGGACAGCGCCTTGCCGTAGCCGGCATGAATGCTGGCCTGCGGCGAATTGCCGTTGCGCAATTCCTCGCGGATGCGCTCGAAGATCAGCACGTTGGCGTCCACCGCCATGCCCACCGTCAAAACGATGCCGGCGATGCCGGGCAGGGTGAGCGTGGCCTGCAACATGGACAGCAGGGCGACGATCAGCATCAGATTGCAAACCAGCGCGAGGTCGGCGACCAAGCCGAAGAACCGGTAATACAAGGCCATGAAGATCAGCACCAGCGTCAACCCGATCTGGATCGAGCGAAAACCCTGGTCTATGTTGTCCTGCCCCAGACTGGGGCCTACCGTGCGTTCTTCGATGATCTGCACCGGCGCCGCCAGCGCGCCGGCGCGCAGCAGCAGGGCCAGGTTGCGGGCCTCGCGGGGCGAGTCCAGCCCCGTGATCTGGAAGCGCTTGCCCAACTGTTCGCGGATCACCGCGGCGTTGATTACCTCCTCGATCACTTCCTTGCGCCGCGTTTCCTCGCCGTCCTCGCCGCGCTCCGTCCAACTCTGGGTCTCGATGTACACCACCCCCATGCGATCCCCCACATGGTCGGCGGTCTTGCGGCTCATAAGCCGCGCGCCCTTGCCGTCCAGGGTAATGAACACCGCCGGGCTGCCGCTCACCTGGTCGAAACCCGAACTGGCCGCGATGATCCGGTCGCCGGTGATGATGATGTCCTTCTCCAGCAGGATCGGACCGCCGTCCCGGGACCGGTACAGGCGGCTGCCCACCGGCGCCCGCCCCGAGCTCTCCGCCTGCTCCGGGCTGTTCTCCTCGTCCACCAGGCGGAATTCCAGCGTCGCGGTGGCCCCCAGGATCTCCTTGGCGCGGGCCGTGTCCTGGACGCCGGGGAGTTGCACCACGATCCGATCTTCCCCCTGCTGCTGCACCACCGGTTCGGCGATGCCCAGTTCGTTCACCCGCTTGCGCAGCGTAGTGATGTTCTGTTGCAACGCAAAGCGGCGCGTTTCCTTCAAAGACTCTTCGCCTTGCCCGGCCAACAGACCTGCGTTGCCCTCCTTGTCCTCGCCCTCCTCTACTTCGAGTTCCGGAAAGTCGCGCTGGATCCGGCTCCGTGCCCGCCCCATGTCCGCGGTATCCCGCAGGCGCACGAAGACCCGATTGTCGCTGCGCAAAACGATGCCGCGGTAATGGATCCGCTCCTCGCGCATGGAGGCGCGCAGGTCGGAAATGTAGCGCTCCGCCGCCTTGCGCAGGGCCGCGTCCATATCCACCTCCATCAGGAAGTGGACGCCGCCCCGCAGATCCAGCCCCAGGAACATAGGCTCCGCGGACAGGGCCCGGAGCCATGCCGGGGCGGCGGGCGCCAGACTCAGCGCTACCACGTAATCCCGCCCCAGCACATCGCCGATCGCGTCCCGCGCCCGCCGTTGCGTCTCCTCGTCGGGGAGGCGCACCACTATCCCCGCCTGGCGCCGCTCCAGAGATTGGGGCTCGATCTCCGCTTCCTCCAGGGCCGCTTCCACCTTTAATTCCAGGATTTCCGGCTCGTCCTGCCCTCCCGTGGGGGAGATCTGCAAGGCCGGCTCCTTGCCGTACAGATTCGGCAGGCTGTAAACGACGCCGACACCCAGCGCGACGATGATGAGCAGGTACTTCCAGAAGGGATAGCGGTTCACGGGCGCCCCAAGCCGTTACGCAATCGAAGGGAAGAAAAGCGATTCTTACGCACCACTCCCCCCTTGAGGGGGAGTCGGCAAGACGAGGGCGCAAGCC
>JAPPPX010000064.1 GCA_028817305.1 Gammaproteobacteria bacterium
TGCAACAGCAGATAGACGAGCTGCGCCAGGCCCTGCAGGACGAAAAACCGGAGCGCGCCCGCGCGGTGCTGGCCGCTATGCCGTCTCCCGAAATCGCCCGCCTGCTGGAAGGGCTGCCCGGAGGGGAGCGCGGCCAGGCATGGGACACGGTCCCCATGGAGCGGCAGGGGGAAATCCTTGCCGGCCTGGAGGATCACGTGCGGGCCGGACTGCTGACCGGGATGGACGCCCGGCGCATTGCCGAACTTGCGGGCACCCTGGCCACGGACGACGTGGCGGACATCCTGCAGGATCTGCCGCGGGAAGACGCCGACCGCGTCCTGCTGCTCATGGACCGACAGCCCCGGGAGCAGCTGGTCTCCGTACTCGCCTATCCCGAGGACCAGGCGGGCGGGTTGATGAACACCGACGTCATCACCGTGCGGGCCGACGTGAGCCTGGAGGCGGTGGGCCGCTATCTGCGTAAATTGCGCCAGGTCCCGGAAGGCACGGACAGCTTGATCGTGGTGGACAAGGAGCACCGTTACATGGGCCTCTTGTCCCTGGCCAGCGTATTGACCAAGGAGGCGGTGCTGACCGTCGCCGAGTGCATGGACAGCACGGGGAAGGCGATCCCCGCCGATATGCCCGCCCGCGAAGTGGCGCGGCTCTTCACCGAGTTCGACCTGGTATCCGCGCCGGTCGTGGATGCCGGAGGCATCCTGCTCGGAAGAATCACGGTGGACGATGTGGTGGACGTCATCCACAAGCAGGCGGGCCGGGCCGTGATGAGCATGGCGGGGCTTAAGGAAGAAGAGAAGAATCTGTTCGCCCCGGTCCTGGCCAGCGCCCGCAGCCGTTTTTTCTGGCTGGGCATCAATCTGCTGACCGCCTTCCTGGCCGCCTGGGTAATAGATTGGTTCCAGACCAGCATAGAAAAGCTGGTCGCGCTGGCGGTGCTGATGCCCGTGGTGGCCAGCATGGGCGGCATTGCCGGCAGCCAGACGCTGACGGTTACCATACGCGGTCTGGCGCTGGGACACCTCGGCAGGGCGAATGCCCGGTTGCTGCTCTACAAGGAACTGGCGGTAGGGCTCCTGAACGGCCTGGCCTGGACCGTCGTCGTCGCGGCCGTCGCCAGGGCATGGTTCGGCAGCATGGAGTTGGGGCTGGTATTCGGCGCCGCTCTTTTTTTCAACCTGATCGTCGCGGCGGGGGCCGGGGTCGCGATCCCTTTCCTGCTGCGGCGCTCCGGGATTGACCCGGCCATCGCCGGCGGCGTCGTGCTGACCACGGTCACCGACATCTTCGGCTTCCTGTCGTTCCTGGGGCTGGGAACGATACTGCTGCTCTGACCGGCCTGGCGCCGGGCCGCGCGGCCTACGCCGCGGGGGCTGGCCAGAGCGCGCCGGGCCCTTCTTCCGAAAGGCGAATGTTGCGCCGCAGGATGTCGCGGAATTCGTCCGGGTTCTTGATGTGCGTCATCTCGCCGCAGCGCGGGAAGAACTTGTCCTCCAGGCGCGACAGCCAGAAGCGCAGCGCGGCCGCGCGCAACACGGAGGGCAGCAGCTCGAGTTCGCGCCGGGACAGCTGCCGCTCTTCCAGGTATCCCCCCATGAGCGCAGCCGTGCTTTCCCGGTAGTCTGCCCCGGCATTGCACCAGTCGTTGAGCGCGACGGCGAGGTCGTACACAAAAGGCCAGTTGCATGCGTAGTAGAAATCGAGGATGCCGGTGAGCGTGTTGCCCCGAAACAGCACGTTGTCCCGAAACAGGTCGGCATGGATCACGCCGCTGGGCGCATCCCGGAAATCGTGCCGGTCCTGATACGTCAGCTCTTCCTGCAACAGGCGCCGGTCCCGCGCCGGCAACATGGGAGACACGCGGCGCCGCATTTCCCGCCACCAGGCCCGGTCCCGCTGGGGGGCGCGGCGCAAGGAGAACCCGGGGGCCTGGATATGCAGCCTGCCGAGGCAGCGCCCGACTTCGGCGCAGTGCCGGGGGCCCGGAGATTTCACGCTGGCCCCTTCCAGGCGGTGCACGATCGCGGCGGGCTTGCCGTTCAGTTCGTTCAGGTATTCTCCCCGGCGGTCGGCGACCGGGCGGGCGCTGGGTATGCCGCGTTCGGAAAAGAACGCCATCAAGTCGAGGAAGTATGGCAATTCCGAGAGCCGCAGGGTCTCGAACAAGGTCAGCACGTACTTCCCCCGTGCGGTGCTCAGGTAGTAATTCGTATTCTCTATGCCGTCGCTGATCCCGCGCAGGGCCAGCGCCTCTCCGATGTCGTATTTTTTCAGGAACCCGGCCAGCTGGTCGAGGGAGACAGCCGTATAAACCGACATCGCAGGGGGGGCCGAAACAGCGCGGCGGGAGGAGCCGAAGGCCCGCGGACTATCGCTCCCCGGAAGGGGCGGGGAAGAGCGCGGGCGGCGGGGCGCCGGGCAGCGTCTTCACCAGCTGAACAGTACCCACTGCGGGACCTTCACATCGGCGATCGTATCTATGCGCGTGTCCATGTGGCCATCTCCATCGTCGTCCAGCAGGTAATAAGAGGGCCCCGATGCCGGGCGCACTTCAATCATGTAAAGCAGGCCGTTAACCCGGTATTCCGCCAGGGTCGCGTCTTTGCGGCGAACGATGGTGATCTCCGGTTCCAGAGGCTGGCCGCTCTGCACCGCGGGCGGCAACTCCGGGGGCTCGGGCACGGGCGCGAACTCGGTCTCCTGCGCCAGGGCCGCCGCGGACAGCATGGCCGCAGCCAGCAGGCAGGAGCCCCTCGCCGCCGCAAGAACCGACCGACCCGTTGCCTCTACCGCCAAGTGTAGGAAACCCAGCCGCAATCGTTCATAATCGCCGTTCATCTACAGATGCTCCAGTCATTGTACCTACGCGGCGCATGAAGCGGAAAACCACAACGTGGCGGAATAGCTTTCTCCCACCTCTTGAGCATACCACGGGCTGCGCCGCCGCAACAAAACCGGATGCGCC
>JAPPPX010000056.1:0-5641 GCA_028817305.1 Gammaproteobacteria bacterium
CAACCTGCGATGACCGTCCACAACCCAAAAGAGCATGGCGCGCAAGATCGGTCCAAGCCCCTGGTCTCCGTCGTCATGACCGTCTTTAACCGCGAAAACTATGTCGCGGCGGCGGCGCAGAGCATCCTCAACCAAAGCCTGCGCGACCTGGAGCTAATCGTCGTTGACGACGGCTCCACCGATTCCTCGCCGCAAATCGTCGCCGACATTGCCCGGCAGGATCCGCGAGTAAAAATCATTCGGCAGGAAAATGCCGGGCTCGCCGCGGCGCGCAACCGCGGCGCGAAAGAAGCGCGTGGGGAATATATCGCCTTCCAGGACGACGACGACGAATCCCTGCCGCAACGAATCCAGAAACAAGCGGATGCCCTGGACCGCGATCCGGGAATCGCCGCGGTCGTCTGTAAAATAAACCGGATTGGCGAATCGAGGAAGTTCTTACCGCCTTCTCCTCCCCCGGTGCAGTTGCCGGTCCCCGGCACATCTCTTGCCGACCGCTTCCTGTTGCTGAGCCAGAACATGATGATCCGACGCAAGGTTCTTCTCGCACTCGGCGGTTTCCGTCCTTTCTTCCGCATATCGGAGGACACCGACTTCACCCTGCGCTTCGCCGAACGCTACCGGGCCACCTTGCTCAACGATGCGCTTTACCAGTACCGCGTTTACAATTCCGGCAAGGGCAGCAACCTGGAGAATAAAACTCCGTTGTTGCGCTGGCGTTATTATTGTGCCGCGCTGCTGAGCGCGCAACGCCGCAGAAATGGCAGTACGGACCCGGTCGCGAACGGCGCGACGCTGGACGAGATCATACCCCTGTGCGCCGAGTTGCCCGCCGATGCCCGCCTCCGCTGCCTGAAAATGGCCCGCAATGCCGGACGGCGGCTTCTGAAGCGCGGAGAAGGCGAGCGCATGGCCGAGTTGATCGCGCTCATGCGCTTCCTCGCCGCGGACGCGCCCGGCAGGCAAGCGGCCCGGCGCGCGCTACGGTGGCTGTCCTGGAAAGCGGCCTTTTATGGACAATGGAGACACGCTGCGGCGCTGCTTGCCAACAACGATTTTCGATATCGCTTTTAACCGGGCGCGGCAACGAACGCCAAGCAAAGCGTTAAGCGGATCGGAGGCAGGGCGCCGCTAACGGTACTCCAGAAACCAGGCCGTAAACTTCTTCAGCCCTTCCTCCATGGGAGTCCGCGGCGCGAATCCGAAGTCGCGGCGCAGGCTGGCGGTATCCGCACAGGTACTCGGCACGTCTCCCGGCGGCATCTCGCGCATCTCCAGGACCGCCTTCCTGCCGAGCAGCGATTCCAGGCACTCTATCAAACGCGGCAACGGCACCGGGACGCCGCTGCCGATATTGTACAGACGGTACGGGGCGCTGCTGCTGGAAGCAGGGTCGGGCGCCGCGCCATCCCAACCGGCGCCGGGCCGCGGCGGCGCACCGCCGACGCGCACCAGGCATTCCACAACGTCTTCGATATAGGTGAGGCCGCGCTGCATGTCGCCGCGGTTGAACACCTGTATGGGCCTCCCCTCCAGAATATCGCGGGCAAAGGAATAATAGGCCATGTCGGGACGCCCCCAGGGCCCATAAACCGTAAAAAACGCAGGCCGGTGCAAGGCAGCCCGTACAGGTGGGCATATGCGTGGGCCTGCAACTCGTTGGATTTCTTGGTGGCGGCGTACAGGGAAAGCGGGTGATCTACATTGTCGCCGGTCGAGAACGGCAGGCTGCGGTTGGCGCCATAGACCGAACTGGAGGAGGCATAGACCAGGTGGCCGGCGCCGTGGCGGCGGCACAGCTCCAGAATGCAGTGAAAGCCGTTGATGTTGGAGCGGATGTAGGCATCGGGGTTTTGCAGAGACCGGTTACCGTATCCCCGGCCACCAGCAACCGCCGTACCAGGTGCGCGCCGATTAAACCCGCTACACCGGTAACCAATACGTTCATAGGACGGAATTCATGAATTGGGCCCGGAGACCGCTGGCACCCGGCGAAGTCTCAAGCCGTCCTGCCGATGCCGTAATAACGAAAGCCCGCAGCGGCGCACAGCCGCGGGTCGTAGATATTGCGACCGTCGAATATCGTCTTGCCGCGCATCAACCCGGCCAAGCGTTCCAGGTCAGGGCTTTGAAACGCCTTCCATTCGGTGGCCAACAGCAATGCATCGCAGCCGGCAGCGGCCTTGTACGGGTCCTTGCAGAAGCGCAGCCGTTCCTGGCGCCCCAGGGCCCGCTCCGCCGCAGCCATGGCCTGAGGGTCGAATGCCTGGACCCGGGCGCCGCTCTCCAGCAGCGCGCGCGCAACGGCCAGCGCCGGAGATTCTCGCACGTCGTCGGTGTCGGGCTTGAACGACAGCCCCCACAGCGCGAAACGCAGTCCCTGCAAATCCTCCCCGAAGCAGGCGCGGACCTTGCGCGGCAGCGCCTGCTTCTGGTCGCGGTTGACCGCTTCGACGGCCTCCAGGATGCGCGTCTCGCAACGACGATCCGCCGCCGTCCGGCACAGCGCCTTGAGGTCTTTGGGCAGGCAGGAACCGCCGTAACCGCAGCCTGGATAAAGGAAGTGGTGACCGATCCGGGAATCCGAGCCGATACCCTGGCGCACCTGCTCGATATCGGCGCCCAGCGCCTCCGCCATAGCGGCCATCTCGTTGATGAACGAGATCCGGGTCGCCAACATGGCATTGGCGGCATACTTGGTCAGTTCCGCGGAACGCGCGTCCATGCACAACAGGCGCCTACGGTTACGGTTGAAAGGCGCATACAGTCGCTGCAAAACCTCCAAAGCAGCAGGGTCGTCGTCAACACCGACGATAATGCGCTCCGGCCGCATGAAATCCTGCACGGCCGTTCCCTCCTTGAGAAACTCCGGGTTGGAGACCACCGAGAAGTCCACGCGCCTGCCGCGCCCTCGCAGTTCTTCGGCCATGGCCTTGCGTATGTCCCCCACGGTGCCTACAGGGGCAGTGGACTTGTTGGCCACCAACCTGGGCGTGTCCATGTGGCGGGCGATGGCGCGGGCGACCTCCAGGACATGGCGCACATCGGCGCGTCCGTCCCCGTCCGGCGGCGTGGGCACCGCGAGGAACAGCACATCGCCATGGCGCACCGCCGCCTCCAGGTCGTCGCAAAACTCCAGCCTGCCGGCGGCGACATTGGCGCGCACCAGCGCTTCCAGGCCCGGTTCGTAAATGGGCAAACCGCCGTCGCGCAACAGGCGCACCTTGTCACGGTCCTTGTCCAGGCACAGGACGCGGTTCCCCGTGTTCGCAAAGCAGGCGCCGCTCACCAGCCCCACGTACCCGGCGCCGAAAATCGAGATGTTCATACGTGTTCCCTCAAGAATGGCGTCTCCCGGACAGCACCGAGAAAGCGTTGCGGGACGCCCTGCCCCACCCCTTGCTGGGGAAATAGATTATACTTGCTTTTTCTGGCGGCTATCGCGCACGGCTTCGACGCCCGCAAAACTTGCGTGACTCGGGAGCGTCGCAAAGCCCTGGCAACGGCAGGCGCACCATCTCCCAGAATCGCATTAAGTGATTGTGAATCAATTGACCCCGCTACCGGCAGCCTCGATCCATTGACGATTTCCCGCGAAACTCCAGACTTTCGAGTCGCCGGGTAAGCCATGTGCGGCCTGGCAGGATTCATCGTAAATCCAGCCGGCGGTGGCACCGCCAGCGACCTGGAGACGGCGGCCTCGAAAATGGCCGACACCTTGCACCTGCGCGGCCCGGACGATGCAGGCGCCTGGTCGGACCCGGCGGCGGGACTGGCGCTGGGACACCGCCGCCTTGCCGTCATAGACCTCTCGGAGGCCGGCCGGCAACCGATGGTTTCCAGCTGCAAACGATGGGTAATTGCATATAACGGCGAAATCTATAATGCGACCGAACTCCGTTCCGACCTCGCCGCCCGGGGGCGGCGCTTCCGGGGACATTCCGACACCGAGGTGGTCCTGGAGGGATGCGCGGAGTGGGGCGTGCGCCGCACCCTGGAACGCATGATAGGCATGTTCGCATTCGCCGCCTGGGACCGGGAGAAACGCAGCCTCTACCTGGCGCGCGACCGGCTGGGCATCAAGCCGCTTTACTGGGGAGAGCCCGGGGGACTGTTTCTATTCGGCTCCGAGCTCAAGGCTCTGCGCGCTTACCCCGGATGGACACCGCGACTTTCACCCCTGGCAACGGCCGCCTTCCTGCGCAGCAATTACATCCCCAATCCCCTGACCATCTACGAGGGCGTACATATGCTGCCGCCCGGCACGGTGCTTACCCGCCGCGCCGACGGCAGCGTCGCGACGGAGGCGTACTGGCGGCTCGAAGACGCTGTCCGCGCCGGGCAGGCGGCGCCCTTCGCCGGCACCGACGGCGAGGCCCTGGACACATTGGAAGCGCTGCTTCTGAACGCCGTCAAACGGCGGATGGTCGCCGACGTGCCGCTGGGCGTGTTCCTCTCCGGCGGCATAGACTCCTCCACCGTAGCCGCGCTCATGCAGTCGCTCTCTTCACGCCCGGTGCGCACATTTTCCATCGGCTTCAGGGAACCGGGCTACGACGAGGCACCATACGCAAAGGCCATCGCCGCGCACCTGGGCACGGAGCATACCGAACTTTACGTCACCCCGAACGAAGCCCGGGACATCATCCCCCGCCTGCCGGAGATCTACGACGAACCCCTCGCGGACCCCAGCCAAATCCCCACGCACATCCTTTCCGTACTGGCCAGGGAACACGTCACGGTAGCCTTATCTGGCGACGGCGGCGACGAATTGTTCGCAGGATACGACCTGTACACAAAGAATATCCGGAACCGGAAATCCCCAAGCCGGGAAATAAAAGCCTGGTTCCACAGCAAGACGCTCCCGCTATGGAACCGCCTACATCCGGCATTGCGGCCGCAATGCCTGGAGCATCTCGCCCGCTACCAGGCATCGCGGTTGGAGACTTACAAGAAACGCCAGCGCGACCGCCGGCAATACCACCGCCTTGACTCCTGGGATCATCAGGAACTCATGCCAGTCATCCCGGAGTTCCAAGTCCTGGCCGCCTGCACTCCTCCCGCCGACGGCATCGTATCCGACTACCTCTCGCGGATGCTTTACATAGACACCCTGCACTGGCTTCCCGACGACATCCTGGCGAAGGTGGACCGCGCCAGCATGGCGACCTCCCTGGAAGTGCGGGTGCCGCTCCTGGATCACCGGATAGTCGAATTCGCCTGGCGTCTGCCGAACCGGCTCAAACTGCGCGGCGACACAAGCAAGTGGGCGTTGCGCAACGTGCTGTACCGCCACGTGCCGCGCAAACTCATAGACCGGCCCAAACAGGGGTTCTTCGTCTCGTACCGAGACTGGCTGCGCGGCCCCTTGCGCGGCTGGGCAGAGGACCTGCTGGACAAAAAAGCGATGGCAGAGCACGGGCTATTCGAAACCGCAATAATCAGGGAGCGGTGGAATGCACATTCGCACCGGAAGCGGGATTGGACGATCCAACTATGGACGGTATTGATGTTCCAAGCCTGGTGGCGGCGTTGGATGCGATAGAAACGTACAGGTTTTAGTCTTCGGGAAACAAAGACAAGCTGTTCAAAAGAACCTTTTCATACTGTTCGGCGGCCCGTTCCACGGAGAAAAAGGACG
>JAPPPX010000056.1:6337-8432 GCA_028817305.1 Gammaproteobacteria bacterium
CGCGCACTTCCCTCCCTGCCCACCGCTTGGCCAGAAGAGTTGCCGTCGTGCTAGTGCGCAGTGACGCCATAATTGCCCGGGGCCGTTCTCGTCGTATGTATTGTGCGATACCAATAACCGCTCGTGCCACCCCTGGAGTAAAAAGCCAGAGATCTTTCCACGGCCAACGCAAAGCAACCGCTGCCCGAAACCATGTAATCCATTTCCCGCTCCAGCGCGGCCCCATATGGACTACACGCACCGATGCGGGAATATGGCGGTGGAAATAACGCAACTGCCGTCGCTGGCTCCATACCCTGATATTAAGAGTAATTACCCGAACCACAGTTGGAATAGAAGCCAAATAAGGACCAGTCGGTCGAAAAAGCAGCAAATCCACCTGATGCCCCCTTGCAATCAAGCCAGAGACAAGATTCAAGTTCATTCTTTCGGCCCCGCCACCTTCCATGCTGTCTATGACCAAGCCGATACGCATCGGCCCGTTCGTTACCGCCGAAGCAGAAGACCCAGGCTTCTTTCCGGACATGAAAATATACCAGACCCTACGGCCCAGGCGCCAAAGACAAGCCCTTCAGGAGAACTTTTTCATACTGTTCGGCGGCCCGCTCCACGGAGAAAAAGGACGCGCGGCGGCGCAGGGCATCGCGGTCGGGACGCGCCTCCAGCGCCTCCTCCATCGCTTTCGCCAACGCCGCATCGTCGCCCACCGGGGCCAGGGCGCCCCAACGCCCATCCTCCAGAATCTCCCGGGAGCCAGTGGGACAGTCCGTGCTGGCCACCGGGCAACCGCAGGCCAACGCTTGAATCAACACCCCGGACAAACCCTCCGAGCGAGAAGACAAAACAAACAGCCGCGCACGGCTCATGAACGCAAACGGATTAGGCTCCCAGCCCGGCATGTCCACCTTGCCCTCCAGGCCAAGCTCCCGAACCAGGGCTTCCAGGGACGCACGCTCCGGGCCCTCTCCCAGAATGACAAGGCGCATACCGGGACGCCCTGCCAGCCGGGCAAATGCGCGCAGCAATGTCGAATGATCCTTTACCTTATGCAATTGGCCGGCGGCGAGAATGACCGACAAACCTTTCTTCCGCAACCAGGGGTGAGCCGGCGTCGCCGATGCCAGGGATTCCAGTTCAGGGGTAAAAACCGGGTTGTAGATGGGTGTGATCCTCTGGCGCGGAATGGACATTTGAGATGTCACCATATCTGCCATGGCATGCGAGACGGTAACGATGTGAGTCGCCTCCGGGAGAAGAAGAGTCAACTCATGGGAGTTTATATCACCCATGCTATGCAGTACGCAGATAACGGGTAATGCTTCCTTCCCCACCAAACGCTTGGCTAGAAGAGCCGATATTACAGATGGCGGATGCGACGCTAAAATTACCTCCGGATTTTCTCGTCGTATGTATTGGGCGACACTAAGGGCCGCGCGAGCCACGTTTTTGCTCTTCAAAGGACTGAAATCTTTCCGCAAGCGCTTCAAGGCAGCAGCTACGCGAAATCGTACGATTCGTCCGTCGGTCCAACGCGGCCCTAAATGGGACACGCACACCGAATCAGGAAGACGGCGGAGATTCCGCAATTGTCGCCTGCGCCAAATCTTTGTGGTAAGAGTGAACACACGAGCCGAACCGGGAAAAGCCTCTAGCAAATGTGTCCCCGGCACACTCAAGGGCAACACATCCAGGGAATGTCCTCTAGCCGCCAAGCCGAGAAACTTATTATTATTCATTCTGTACCCACCGCCTCCTATGCCGTCTATCACGATACCGAGACGCATTCGTTTAACCGTTTGGATATCCATGCTGCTTTCAGCCACAAAAATGCAGTTCTCTACGGCCTTGGGGGTCCAGGGCAAGAACTTCAAAGGGTTTTTTATACTGTATCACAAACGGGGGGGGCTTTCTGACAGCAAGGTCCAGCATATCTTCCGCCTCCGAATCATAGGGAATGCCGGTCTCACAGCCAGGCAAGGAAGTCGGGCAGCCTTGATGTTTTTCACGCAACAAAAACAGGAGGACTACCCGATTTTGTCCGGCGCCGTCTCATTGCTGCCCAAGCCTGTACCGCGCGCCCCGGCTTGCGGCTTGC
>JAPPPX010000193.1 GCA_028817305.1 Gammaproteobacteria bacterium
CGCTGGATTCCCGCCTGCGCGGGAATGGCGGGGTGGGGGCATGGGAATGGCGGAGTGGGCGCAGGAATGACGAGGAGAAGATGCGTACTGGGATACGTTTTAATCAGAGTATCTTAAAGATTACAGATATATATGAGACAGCCATGAATCAGGGGTGCGTACGCTGAGGCAGCTGCGGATCCGCTCCTGGGCCGCGGCGGGATATAATGCGGGCAAGGCCCTGGTTCTTGGGGCCGGTCCCGGATTTTGCAGAGGCAGAGCGGATGCAGGCGCGTCTTGGCGGCAAATCGGCGGTGGTTACAGGAGCCAGTAGCGGGATCGGGCGCGCCATTGCCCGGGCCTTCGCGCGGGAAGGGGCGCGGGTGACGGTGCATTACTGTAGCCGTGGCGATGCGGCGGAAGAATTGGCGGCGGCTATTCGGGAGGATGGCGGCGAGGCGCAGGTCCTGAGGGGAGACTTGAGCGAACCGGGCGCTGGGGAGGAGTTGGTGGCGCGCGCCTGGGAGCGGTGGGGCAGGGTGGATATCTGGGTGAACAATGCCGGGGCGGACATCTTGACCGGCGCGGGTGCGGCGGCCACGCCGGGGGAGAAGTTGCACCGGTTGCTGGAGGTGGACTTATTGGGCACGGTCCGCTGTTGCTGGCTGGTGGCTCCGCGGATGCGGGAGGCTGGCGGCGGAGCAATCCTGAATATGTCCTGGGATATGGCGGCGCAGGATCTGGCGGGGCCCGTTCCGGAGATCTTTGCTGCCGTCAAGGGTGGGATTGCCTCATTCGGGCGCTGTCTGGCGCGTTCTTATGCGCCCGAGGTGCGGGTGAACGACTTGGCCCCCGGTTGGATTGAGACCGCCTTCGCCCGCGAGGGGCTGAGCAGAGAACGTTATCGGCGGGTGGCGAAGGGGATTCCCTTGCAGCGTATGGGCACTCCGGAGGAGGTGGCGGCGGCGGCCCTGTATCTCGCCTCGGACGAGGCGGCCTATGTCACGGGACAAAGTCTGCGCGTCAACGGCGGCGCTTTTTGAAGGTTCGGCGCGTAGATCAGTTTTTGGGAGGCTCTTTGGGCGGGTCCAGAGAGGTCTCCATGGTGGTCTCGTCGGACAGGTCCAGATCCAGCCCGGCCTCTTCGCCCGGGCGCTCGGTAGGATCCTCGAGGGCGGGAGGCTCCTCGGAGGCTTTGGGGGATGCCGTCTCAGGCGCTTCCGTGGCGTCCGTAGCTTCCGTGGCTTCCGTGGTTTCCGTAGCTTCCGTGGCTTCCGTGGCAGCGGGCGGAATCTCGTCGGGTACGCTCGTCCTCATGAACACAGTGGCGTTGTCCTCCAATTTTCTGGGGTCGTCGAGACTGAATTGCAAATCAATGTCGCCGATCTCCATTCGGTCCCCCGGCTGCAGTTCGGCATTGGCAACCTGGTTGCCGTTGATAAATAAGCCGTTAAGCGATCCCAGATCGGCGATCTGGAATTTGCCGGCGCCGCTGTAGGAGATTTCGACGTGGTGCCGGGAGACGGACTCTTCCTGGAGCACGAGGTCGTTGTTTTCGCCGCGCCCGATGCGGAAGGGCGTGCAGGAGATGGGGAATATTTCGTTCTCCCCGTTTTGCCGCTGCAGGTAGCCGTAGGCGGCCGATTCGGGAGCGGTTGCCGGCCGGGAGAGCAAGGCGCGCCGCAATGGGATCAGCACGGCAAGGAATAGCGCGAAGAGGGCGCCGACCCATAACAGAGGGTTGTTCCACCAAGCGGCAGCAGGAGGCGGCTCAGCGGCGGCGGGCGCGGGTGGGCGCCGTTCGAGCGGCGGCGTTTCGGGTTGTGCCGCTGGCGCCTCCGCGGTCGCTTGCGGCGGCGGCGGTGGCGGCCGCGGCAGCCGCAGGGAGAAAGAGAAGGCGTCCGTTTGGCTGGGCGTGGCCAGGAGCAGGCGCAGCTCGGCCTTCTCGGGACCAGGGGTCTCCGCTTCCTGTCGCAGATCCAGTTGCAGGAGGCCGCCGCGATCCAATGGGGCGAAGGGGGCGTCCATGATTTCTTGCGGCAGCCGGTACCCGGCGTCGGACTCGGCGAAGTAACCGCCCGTTTCCTTGGCCAGCCGGCGCAAGGTCTGTAACCCTACGGACTGAGCCACCGACCGCGGATAGCCCAGGCCGATGATGGTCACTCGCGCGTCGCGCGCCGTCTGCACGGTGTCTTCCAGCGAATAGGCCGTATCTTCGGCAAGGCCGTCGGAGAAGACGAACAGGGCGCGGCGATTCGCCGGTTGCACGGCCAGCAATTCAATGCCCTGGATCACGCTGCGGTATAACTCGGTGACGCGCCCGCCGGCTCGCAGATTCCGGGCCGCCTCGCGGATTTCCGCTGTCGGGGTGCCCGGTGGCGCCAGGACCTGCATGCCCTTGTCGAAGTTTGCCAATCCGATGCGGTGGTGAGGAGCGGCGCGGGCCAAAAAGGCTTCCACTTGCTCCACGTTGCGCCGCACCACGTCCTGGCGGCGCGGATCGCTGCTGTCCACCAGCAGCAGGATGACCGTGAGGGCCTCCTCGCCGGGGTAGTCCTGTCGTTGCGGCGTGGCCAACGGGCGGCCTTCTATCTCCGCCGAGATCTCGACCGCGTCGGTGGGGCGCAAAGGGCGATAGTCGCAGGAGAAGCGTAATTCCCGCTGCTCGCAGCGCAGGTCCCAGCGTGGGTGTAGTCGCAAGGCGTCTTCCGCCGCGCCCGCGGCGGCGGGCAGGGCCAGCAGGAAGGAGAGTGCCTGCGGCAACAGTGCGGTTCCGCTTCTGCCTGTTGGGTTCATTTTACCTCCGGGAATAACGGGTCGGGCAGGTCGTAGAATTCGATCGCGGCACTCACGCGGCCCGCCCGGGACGGATCTTCGACCTTGCCTACCGGGTTTTCCCCCTCGGGGTCGCGGAATTCGCCGATCTGAGGCATGCCTCGGTGCAGCTTCTGGGTGGCGGTGACTACCCGTTCGTGCAGCAACTGGGTGTAGGGCAGGGAGTAGGCGCGGGGGGGGAGCGCCGTTGCCGTTTCCAGCGCCGGGGTGAGCCACAGATAGACTCTGCCCTCGCTTTGCAGGCGTTTGTCCGGCTGTTCGATATGCGCGGCGACGAGATGGAAATGCCTGGGCGGTTCCTCCTGGATTGGCCAGCCCAGCATGGGCGGGATCGCCAAGTAGGCCACCAGGTAGAACAGGGTGGTCAGGACAATGGCGCCAGCCTTGACCAGCCAGTGCCAGCGGGAGCGCAGGTTCAGGCTCAGCAGCAAGACTGCAAGCAGCACATAGGCGGCATTCAGGCCGATGATTCCCAGGGTCGCTCCGTGCATGGTTCGCTACTGTACCGTGACCAGTTTCTTGGGCAGGGAATTGATGCCGCCCACATCGCCGTCGACGCCGATGCGGAACCGCAGGGCGGTTTTTTCGTCTCCCTGCTCGTCCATGACGATAGTGCCGTAATAGAGCACCTCCAGCGCCGGGTTGACCTTGACCAGCCGCATGTTTGCCGGCACCGGTTCGCCGGTCTCGGATGCGTAGTAGTGCAGGTTGACGACGTATTCCCCTTGCACGACTCCGCGGATTGTGACGATCTCCTGGTTCAGGGGGTTGACGATCTCCTCGCCCTGAATGGTGAGGGTGTCGTTGACAATGCCGCGGTCGTCGCGGTCCAGGTGCATTAGTCCCGCCTCCGTGTTGCGGAACCAGACCAGCCGGCCCTCGGGGTCTTCCACCCAGATGTCTATATCGTCGGGGTTGTGGTCCGGCCAGCGGACGCTGAGAATATATTCGGCCTTCGGATCTATGAGACCGGTTTTGTGCTCCGGGTTCATGAACATGATCGCTGCCAGGAACAGGAAGGTGAAGCCGAGCAGCGCGTTGAACAGCAGATCGGTAAAGGGATCGGTGCGGTTCCAGCCCCAGGTGTACATGGCATCACCGGTTCAGCGCCGGGAGAATATGCACCTCGGCGAGGCGGCGGTTGCCGGCGGCGAGGCGGTCGGCGTTGTGGTCCAGTATGTAGTACTGCACTGCCAGGATCATGCTGCCCGTCAGGCCGGCCAGCGTGGTGTACAGCGCCGTTGCCATGCCTGCGCTCATGTCGCGCAGGATGCGTTGCATGGCCTTGATGTCGAACTCTTGGATATTGCCTACCGAGCCCAGCATCAGGATAAATCCGATTACGGTGCCCAGCAGCCCGAGTTTGACGATCAGGTCGGCGACGAACCAGCCCGGTTGGCTGCCCTTGCGGATCTCCTCGCCCAGGCTTTCTAGAAAGCGGGTAGCGGACGGCTCCGGTTTGCCGGGTTCGGCACCGTGCAGCAACTCCTGAAAGTAGGAGGTGGCCGGGCAGGGCGGAGGTTCGCGCCCGCCGACGAGCAAGTGCCCATGCTTTACCTCGACCTTGGCATCCCCGGCAAAGGCGGCAAAGCTGCGGCGGGTACGGTCGGTGAGCAGGGACAGCCGGATGGCGTGGCCGGCGGCATGCGCCGTGGCGCACAGGAACAAGGCGCTGATAACCCAGGAGATGCGGCTGCGGTCGTCGCTGTAGAGCACGAACAGGAGTCTCTCGTGCCAGGCGACGAACAGCGGCATCAGCAATGCGCCGATGGCGATCGCCCATTCCAACAGGGGACGGAACTGGGCCGTGTCCGCGTCCCCTCCGATGCCGGGAGACGGGGAAGGCCGTGTCCGCGCCTCATTCGTGCGCATGGCGCCCACTCTCCCGTATTGGGTTTTTGTTGGCGAAGGATTTGCGGCGGGTAAGTTCCGCGACCGTTCGAGGACGCGGCGTTCCCCGCAACGGCAGCTCTCCCGGAGGGGATTCCGAGGGCTGGAACCAATTGAGTGCGGCTGTTATGAACATCTCGGTTCGATTCGCCCAGTTTTGTGGCGCCGGTCGGCGGCATAATCGGCGCCATAATGGGTAGTCGGGGCCGTTACCGGCGGTTTAGCGGGCGATTATACGCTATAACGGAGGCGGGTATAGCGAGGATGCTGCCCGCGCGCTTCCCTGTGGCAGGCGATTGTGTAAAGATCCGCCCTCCTTTCATTGTGGCTGGGAGTGGGAGCAGCGATGCGCGAGTAGCAGGGAGAACGAGATCATGGTTATAGGCAATTGGCTTTATGTGCGGGCGCAAGGGGCAATTTTAGCGGTTGTCGTCGCCGGGCTTTGGCTCGCGGGGGTCGGCCTCGCTTCAGGGGAGGGCGTGCCGGGACAAGAAGCGGCGGCGGCGGAAGGGCGCATATACCAGCGCCAATTCACTGCCCCCGAGTTGGCGCCGATTTACGAGGCGGTGCATATTGGGCTGGAAAATTCGCGCTTTTTTGTGATCCAGGAATTGGATATCGGTAAGAACCTGGCGCGTAACGCAGCGCGCTGGGGGGAGGATTACAACCGCAACCGCTTCGAGCAGGTGCGCGGCATGGTGATTTGCAATCCCTGGTACGCCAACCAACTTTTGAACCGGGACCCGCGTCTCATGGTGCTGTGCCCGATCACGCTGACCTTTCTGTACCGGAAAGAGGTGGGCATCGTCTTGTACGAGCGCCTGCGGCCGGCGGGGGTCGGCAGCCCTGCCGAAGAGCTCCTGCGGGAGATGGACGAGACCGTGATTGTTGCCGTCGAGAAGGCTACTCCTGGAGGAGAATCGCTGTACGGGCCGCGCCCGGGAGACTTTCCCGGCGGCACTTCCGAGGAACCCCCTTAGCCTGCGTCTTCTTTCAGCCGACGGGCAATCTCCTGGTAATCCGGTTTGCCGCTGCCTAAAAGGGGCAGCTGTTCTACAGATACGATGCGGGCGGGCAGGAAGAGGTTGCCGTAACCGTCTTTCCTTGCCTGGCGGTGTAGCGCGGCGCGTTCGGCATGGGGTTGCTCCGTCGCCAGCAGGATACGTTCTCCCCGCCTCTGGTCCGCCAGCAGGATGGCGGCATGACGCGCCTGTGGCCAGCAGCGCGCGGCCAGCGCTTCGACGCTGTCCAGCGACACCATCTCGCCGCCAATTTTAGCGAAGCGGCGGATGCGCCCATGGATCCAGAGGAAGCCTTCCTCGTCTATTCTGGCAATGTCGCCGGTGTCGTACCAGCCAGCCTCGCCTTCGGCCGCGGGTGGCGCCGCCTCGCCGCTTTCAGGCAGCAGGTATCCGGACATTACGTTGGGGCCGCGCAACAGCAGCCGGCCGCTGTCGGCAAAGCCGGTCACGGGCGACAGCCGATGCTCCAGGCCCGGGAGTAGGCGCCCGACGCTGCCGGGACGCTCGGCTAGAGGGGTGTTGACAGCAGCCACCGGGCTGGTTTCGGTGGTGCCGTAGCCCTGTAGGATGCGGATACCGAAGCGGTCCAACCACTGTTGTCTGGTCTCGTCACGCAGCCTTTCGGCCCCGGCAAGCACGTAGCGCAAGGTATGCAGGTCGTAGGGGTGCGCGTAGCGGGCGTAGTTGTGCAGGAAGGTGTCGGTGCCGAGCAGGATGGTGGCTTGGCGGTCGTAGATCAATTGGGGGATCCGGCGGTATTGCAGAGGCGAGGGATACAAAAATACTCGCATGCCTGTCAGCAGCGGCAACAGCAGGCCGGGGCCCAGGCCGAAGGAGTGAAAGCACGGCAGACAGTTAAACAGCAGGTCTTGGCGCCGGAAGTCGAATAGGTTGGCGCATTGCAAACAGTTGGCGAGGATGTTGGCGTGGGAGAGGAGTACTGCCTTGGGGGTGCCCTCGGAACCCGAGGTGAAGAGGATGGCTGCCGTCGCGTCGGGATTGGCGGCGCGGCACAGGTTGCGGTAATGGCGCGAAAAATAGAAGCTGCGTCCCAGCCCGAGCAGGCGGTCGGCGAGGCTGATATGCAGTTCCTCCAAGTAGATCTTGCGTGCGGGCAGCGACTCGGCCAATCCTTCCAGCCCCGCCAGCGCGAGAAAGCGGCGGGAGGTGACGATGGTGCGAATGCCGGCGGTTTCGCAAGCCAGGCGGCAGCTGTGTTTGCCGGTACTGTAGTTCAGCATGGCAGGGACCCGGCCCAGGGTCTGCAGAGCCACTAGCAGCGGTGGCAGGATCCGATGATTCGCCAGCATGATGCCGACCCGCTCGCCCAGTCCCGGTTGACGCCGTAACGCCCGGGCGAGCGCCAGGGAGGCTATGAATAGTCTCCGGTAACTGCTGTTGCCGCTTTCGTCTTCGCATATGGTGCGGCTCATGCCGTAGCGGCGGGCAGCCTCGAACAGGACCAGAGGCAGGGTGCGGCGGTAGTCCGCGCCCAGCAGCTGCGTCTCGCGCAGGCACCGCTCCAGCCAGAGCAAGGTTGCTTGCCGTCGCTCACGGCCGCGCAGCCTGGGTGCGGATTCTGTACGGTGCGCCGGCAATAGCGTCAACCGAGCGCCGCGGCGTCTGCCGCAAAGTACGGCAAGAGGAGAATTCGGCAGGTTGTCGATCGCCGCCGTCAGCACGTTTGTTTCGCAGCGCTCGGCGAGCAGGGCCGCGCTTTCCTGTAGCCGCATCAAGGTGCCAGTGGCAGTGGGGCGCCCTTCGGGAAAGATCGCTGCCCGCCGCCCCTGCGCCAGGCCGCGGGCCAGGGGGCGCAGGGAGCGGCTATCGTACAGGTCGGTGCCATGGCATTCGACGAAGGGGCGCAATAGCCAGGCGATGCAGCGGTTGCCGGGGGCGGGCGCGAAGGATTCGATCCCAGGAATAAAGGCATACAGCAATAGGGCGTCCAGGGAGGAGACGTGGTTGGCGACCACGAGCGGGTACGAGCCGGGCCCGGCCTGTTGCAGGTGCTCCAGGCCATGCACTTGAACCCGGAACAGGGTCCGGAATAGGGTTCGCAGCAGGAATCTAAAAACGTGGGACAGGGTGGGGTGGGGGTGGGGGGTGCGGATCACGTGCCTCCAGTCGTTTTTCCGGGGCGCACGATGATCTTTTGGCCAGGCTGCAGGTGCCGGCGCGACAGGGAATTCCAGGCGCGCAATTTTCGCACGCTGGTATTGAATTGTCGGGCGATGCGCCACAGCGAGTCCCCCTTGCGGACCAGGTAGCGGACTACGGGCGGGTTGTCGGCGCCCTTGGCGCGGGTGGAACTCTCGGGCGGAGACAAGCGTAGTTGTTGCCCCGGCTGCAGGGGCCGCCTCGTATTGAGACCGTTCCATTGCACGAGGTGCTGCATCTTGAGGTTGTGGTTTCTGGCGATATTCCACAGGGAATCGTTTTTGCGCACGACATAGTGCCGCGCGCCGGGGGCTTCAGGCGCCGCTGCCGGTAACGGCTGCCACAGGGTGAGTTTCCGCCCCGGATGCAGGTATTTGCCGCGCAGCATCGGGTTCCACCGCCGCAGTTGGCTTATGCTGACTCCATGCCGCCGGCCGATGCTCCACAGGGAATCGCCCTTGCGCACGGTGTAGCGCAGGTGCTTGCCGCGTCCTGTCGGCGGTTCTGGGGAAGCGAAGGCATGTCGGTACAGTGAACTATGGTAGTTTTTTGAGGGATATAACGGGACCGGAATGCGCAGGTTCTCGCCGATGGCAAGCGGCCGGTCATATTGCAAGTCGTTCAGGTTGGCGAGCACGGCGGCGTCCAGGCGGTAGCGGGCAGCGAGCGCGACCAGGGTGTCGCCGCTTTGTACCCGGTGGCGCTGCCAGCGCAGGCGCTCTTGGGCGGGTAAGGCGGCCAGTGCTTGTTTGCCGATACTTGCCCGGTCGCTGGGGAGCAGGATCCGGTGCGGGCCGTCCGGGGGGCTGAGCCAGCGCCGGAAACCGGCGTTCAGGCGGTGAATTTCCTCCATTTTCAGATCGGTCTTTTGCGCTACCACCCCCAGATCTACGGGGCCTTCCAAGGGCAGGACGGTGAAATGCGGGCGATCCGGGATCTTGGGCAGCTCCAGATCGTAGTGGTCCGGGCGACGTATCAGTTCCGCTATGGCAAGCCAGGTGGGTACGTATGCCCGGGTTTCTCTGGGCACCCGCAACGACCAGAAATCGGTGGGTCGGCCCTGACGCCGGTTCTTGCGGATCGCCCGACGCACGTTCCGTTCTCCCCAGTTATAGCCGGCGAGAGCCAGCAGCCAGTCGCCTTCGAATTCCCGCTCCAGGTTCTGCAAATAATCCAGCGCGGCCCGCGTCGCCTCAATAGGGTCCCTGCGCCCGTCGTACCACCAGTCCTGGCGCAGGTTGTAAGCCTTTCCGGTTTGCGGGATGAATTGCCACAGGCCCATCGCCTTTTTCGATGATTGGGCATATGGCTGAAAGGCGCTTTCGACAACGGGCAGCAGGGCGAGTTCCATGGGGAGGCCGCGGCTCTCGATTTCGGTCAGGATGTGATATAGGTACGGTTGCGACCGTTTCATCGTCCGGTGAAGATAATCCCCCTTGCGGCGGTATTGGGCGACCTTCTTTTTTACGGCGTCTTGTTGGAGGTGAGGGGACAGTTTCATTTTACCGCGGAGCCGGTCCAGCAGGTCCCCGGTCGCCCTGGCAGTGGAGGCTGCCGGCCCGATGGGGGTCGTCTGCTCCGGTACCAAGGCGCTGGGGGCATCATGGGGCTTTGGCGTAGAGAGGGAGGGTGGCCCCTTCTGGGCGCAACCTGCCAGCAACGGCAGGGCAAGGATCAGTGCCGGCGCGTATCGGTAAAGCATGAGAGACTATTATTACGATCCAAAGTTAATTGTCAAGAATCTTTTTTAATATATTATTTGGAAGGTAATTTTGATAGATAGGCATACTCTGGAACCGAGGGGGGCATCGTTCCCGGAGCGGCAAGGAGAGTTGCAACGCTGGTTCCGCACCGGGCCTGGGAATGCGTTGTTGACGGCGGAGCGACGGTTTTTGGCGCAAGAACTGTCGCATTGGTCGGGGCGCCATATCTTGCAGTGGGGGCTGCCGCGCATCGATCTGCTGGCGCACGGCCCGGCTCCCTGCCAGCGGGTACTGGCTTCAGGCACTCGCCCCCACCGGAGAGACAGCGTGGATGTAGTGGTAATGCCCCATGTCCTGGAGTTTGTGCCGGAACCGTGCCGGGCGTTGCGCGAAGCGGCGCAGTTCCTCGCCGCGAAAGGCATTCTGGTGATCCTGGGTTTTCAGCCCTGGAGCCTTTGGGGGCTGTGGCGCCTGGCCGTCGCCCGGCGGCAGCTGGGGCAGGCGCCTTGGTGCGGACGCTTCCTGTCGCCGGGGCGGCTGCGTCGCTGGCTGCTGCCGCTTGGCATGGCGCCGTTGCGGGTGCGGGGGCTGCGTGCCTGGACACCGCCAGGCGACGGCACTTCCCTGTCCGACCGGCTTCAGGCGCGATGGGTTTGCGGCGGCGCTTACGGTTTGGTAGCCGGGAAGCGGTTGATCCCGGTCGCATCCTCGCCCAGATGCTGGTCGCGGCCTGCGCTGGGCAAAGCCCTTTTGCTGCGGCGCGACCTGCACCAGGTGCGGACTTCATGAGCGACCCGGTCCGCATCTTTACCGATGGCTCCTGTCTGGGGAATCCGGGGGTGGGGGGGTGGAGCGCCTTGCTGCTTTGGGGCGAGAGACGTAAAGAACTTAGCGGCGCGGAGGCGCACACGACCAACAACCGCATGGAATTGACCGCTGCGATCAGCGCGTTGTCTTACCTTAGGCGGCCTTGCCAGGTACAGTTGGCGACCGATTCGCAGTACCTTAAGCTGGGGATCTGCGAGTGGCTGCCGCGCTGGCGGCGCCGCGGCTGGCGAGGAAGCGCCGGGCAAAGGGTCAAGAACCGCGATCTATGGCAGAGCTTGGAGGCGGCAGTCGAGCGGCATGAGGTCGAATGGTTGTGGGTGCCGGCGCACAGCGGCCATCCGGAAAACGAGCGAGCCGATGCGTTGGCAAAAGAGGCGGCCCGCGACCTTCTGGAACGAGGCGCTACCGGAGACGGGATATTATGAGACAGATATCGCTGGATACCGAGACCACCGGTCTGGACCCGCACGAAGGGCACCGCATGATCGAGCTGGCCTGTGTCGAGATCGTCGAGAGGCGGTTGACCGGAGTCGTTCGCCGCTGGTTGTTGAACCCGGAGCGAGAGATCTCCGCGGAGGCTATGCAGGTGCATGGCCTTTCCCTGGACAAACTGCGAGACCAGCCGCGTTTCCGGGATATCGCAGCGGAGTTTATCGAGTTTGTACGCGACAGCGAGCTGGTAATCCACAATGCCGCCTTCGACGTAGCTTTTTTGGATGCTGAGTTGGAGCGCGCCGGCGGCTGGGGGCGTTTGGCGGATTACTGTCGGGTCCTCGATACCCTTGCCCTGGCCCGGGAACTGCACCCGGGGCAGCGCAATAACCTGGACGCTCTGTGCAAGCGCTATACGGTGGTTGCCGGCGAGCAGCGGGGATTACACAACGCCTTGCAGGACGCGCAATTGCTGGCGCACGTTTATCTGGCGATGACCAGTGGCCAGACGGCGCTACATTTGCATGACGAGGCCGGGGAGTACCGGGAACAAGGTGCGTTGCAGAACCGCCGGCTGCAGCGGGACGGTTTGCCGCGGCTTCCGGTCCTGATGCCTGACCGGGAGGAGCTTGAGGCACATCGGGCACGGCTGGCATGCATTCAGGAGCTCAGCGGCGGCCGTTGCCTCTGGGTGGACGAGGAGGAGAAAGGGCGGGGCAGCGAAGGCTAGGAGGGTTGGCTCCAGCGGCCCTCCAGTCGAATTGGCCGCTGCAATGCGGGGACAGCGCCCCTTGGATATTCCAGGGGCTTGGGCATCGGCACACGGGCGCGGCCGCGGCGAGCCACCCATTCCGCAGTCTAAGGCCTGGCCTTGTTCAGTTGGTCGCTTCCGTCGCCGGGTGTGTGGCGGCCCGTACTATTTCCTGCAACTGTCCTTGCTGGAACAGGTCCACGACGATGTCGCAACCGCCGATCAATTCCCCGTTGACAAACAATTGCGGGAAAGTCGGCCAGTTGGAATAGGATGGCAGGTGGCGTCGCATCTCCGGTTCCGAGAGGACATCCACGTAGGCAAACTTGGCCTGGCACGCCTGTAGCGCCCGCGCTACCTGCATAGAGAACCCGCATTGCGGGGCATCCGGACTTCCTTTCATAAACAGGAGGATCGGATTTTCCGAGATGCGCTTTTTGATATCTGCTGCTATTTCCACGATGCTTTCCTCACTTTGCGACCTGTGTCACGGTGCCCGCGGGCGAACCGCATACTCGCACTATAGAACACACTGCATCCGCGGGCAACCTTGCTGCGGTGCCGCATCGGTCGCCCGGTTTCCTCGCCCTGAACCTCCAGTAAGGGGGCATTGCAATCTTGGGCAAAAGAGACAAAAAAGCTTGACATTTCCATTTTTGGTTTGACCCGGGGGGGGTTGCACTATAGATTAGCAATCGGGGCCATGCGACTTCCGACGCCGCTCTTGTATGTAACTGCGTACTGGCGGGACGCCAGTACAGCTAAAAAAGGCGTTGCCCATAGCGCCGGGAGGTAGTCATGGCGAAAACCGTATTTCGCGCCGAAATGGGTACGTGGCCTGAAGATCAAGCCACCAAAACTCACAACCGCTGGCATCCGGATATTCCCATTGTCGAATCGTTCAAACCGGGAGACGAGTTCCGGGTTGAGTGCTACGACTGGACCGGCGGGCAGATCTCCAACGACAACAGCGCTAACGACATCCGGGACGTGGATCTCTCGAAGGTGCATTACCTGAGCGGCCCCTTCGGGGTCGAGGGCGCGGAGCCCGGCGACCTGATGGTAGTGGATATTAACGATATCGGTGCGTTGGAGGATTCCCAGTGGGGTTTCACCGGCATCTTCGCCCTGGAAAACGGCGGGGGGTTTCTGGACCGGCATTACCCCAGGGCCCGGAAGGCCTGCTGGGATTTCCACGGTATCTACACCTCTTCGCGGCACATCCCCGGCGTCCGCTGGGCCGGCATGATCCATCCCGGCCTGATCGGTTGCCTGCCTTCGGCCGAACTGCTGGCTACCTGGAACAAGCGGGAGTCCGCCCTGTTCAACACCGATAAAGACCGCGTACCCCCATTGTGCACTTTGCCGGACGGCATGGCGGGAACGACCACGGCGTTGCTGGGGCAGATGCAGGGAGGCGCTGCGCAGGAGGCCGCGAAGGTGGCCGCGCGCACGGTCCCGGGACGGGAGCATGGCGGCAACTGCGACATCAAGAACCTGTCCCGCGGCTCGCGGGTCTATTTCCCCGTGTACGTCAAGGGCGGCGGGCTGTCCATGGGCGACATCCACTGGTCCCAGGGGGATGGCGAGATCACCTTCTGCGGCGCCATTGAGATGGCCGGCTGGATCGATATCGGCGTCGATCTCATCAAGGGAGGCATGGAGAAGTACGGGATCATCAATCCTATCTTCCGGCCAAGCCCGATCGAGCCGCGCTTCTCCGAGTACTTGGTGTTCGAGGGAATTTCGGTGGACGAGCATACCGGCGACCAGCACTACCTCGATGCGACCATTGCTTACCGCAGGGCTTGCCTGAACGCGGTCGAGTACATGAAGAAGTTCGGCTACACCGGCGAACAGGCCTACATGATCCTGGGCACGGCGCCGTGCGAGGGACGGATCAGCGGGATCGTGGATATCCCGAATGCCTGTTGCACGCTGGCTTTGCCGACGGAGATATTCGACTTTGACATCCGGCCGTCCGCCGAGGGCCCTAGCCGCAAGGTGCCCCAAAGCGACGTTGCCGACTCCGATTAGGCCCCGGCCATGTTGCTTGGACTCGCGCTTCTGTATGTGGGCGCCGTGCTGTTCTTGAACGGCATCTGGGTCATGGGTCATATTGAGGACCGCGAGATTGCGGTAATCAATATCTTCGTCGGGACGCTGACCTTGCTGATCGCCCTCTACCTCGCATTCGGGCCGGAGGCGGACGCGGCCACTATCAAGGCGGCGGCCTTCACCCTGCTGTTCACCTTCACCTATTACTGGGTGGCGTGGAATCGCTGGAACGGGGCCGATGGTCGGGGTCTGGGCTGGTTCTGCTTCTTTGTAGGCGCAACGGTGATCCCGATTACCATACAGCATTTTGCCGACACGGAGATGACCATATGGGGGTTCTGGCTTGGCATTTGCTGGGCCTCGTGGGCGGTGCTGTGGTTCCTGTTCTGGGCCTTGCTGGCCTTGAAGAAGCCGATCGCCAAGGCCACGGGAGCGATCTGCGCGGCGCAGGGCGTCTATACCGGCTGGATACCGGGATATATGCTCCTGACCGGGCTGATCGCCTAGTCGAAGTCGTATTTTAATCAAGTCCCGCCTGTCGGCGCCTCTTTCCGGGGCGACCGGCAGGCGGGTGCGATGCGCGAGGAGGGCCGGGACCGGGATGCCTTTGTACCACTATCTTTGCGAGGGCTGCGGCGAGTTTGCGGAGCGGCGCCGGATGGCCGAGTACGATATCTCCGTAGAGTGCCCCCGCTGCCGCCGACTGGCGCCGCGCGCGCTCAAGGCGCCCTTTCTCAACACGATGAACAAGAACCGGCGCATCGCCCACCAGAGGAACGAGCGCAGCGCCGACGAACCGAGGGTAGAGCGCAGGAGGGCGCCCGCGGGCGCCGGAACACGCGCACACCATCATCGCGCGCATGGCACTCGTCCCTGGATGATCGGGCATTAACGGTGCTCCATTCCTTGTTGGCCGTTGCCGGCGGGGGCGCGGTGGGCGCCGTGGCGCGCTACCTGGTTTACGTGGCGACGACGAGCGTCCTGGGATTGGAGGCGCCGTTCGCTACGCTTGCCGTCAACGTGATCGGCTCGTTGTTCATGGGATTTTGGGTGGAAGCCATGGCGCTTGCCTGGACCGTGTCGAAGGAAGCGCGTCTGTTCTTTCTGGTCGGCATTCTCGGCAGCTTTACCACTTTCTCCGCGTTTTCGCTGGATTTTGCGACGCTCTACGAGCGGGGCCGCTTTGTCCTGTGCGTCCTGTACGCGACCGCTTCGGTGGCCGTTTCCATTGGCGCCTTGTTCGCCGGACTGCTGCTGGCCAGGAAGATTTTCTGATGCCGCATGTGCTGGACAGCGACGCTTGTATGAATTTGATCCTTATGCGTATATAATAGCAGCCACAACGACAGTTCGTTGTGGTACGTCAAAAGTGTGGAGGGGGAGCCATGGTAAAGAAGAAGTCTGGAAGCAAGAAGTCCTCTAGGAAAACTGTGAGCAAGAAGCGGAAGGCGAAGACGGTTGCCAAGAAGAAAGCTGTCAGAAAGGTAGCTGCCAAGAAGAAGGTTGCCAAGAGGACAGCCGTCAGGAAGAAGGCTGCCAAAAAGAAAACTGTCAGGAAAAAGACCGTCAAGAAGAAAGTCGCCAAGAGGAAGGGCGCCAAAAAGAAAGTCGCGAGGAAAAAGACCGCCAAAAAGAAAGTCGCCAAGAAGGCGGGCGCCAAAAGGGCGGTGAAGAAAAAAAAGGCCGCAAAGAAGAAGAGAAGCGCGAGGCCGAAAAAAAAAATCTTCTTCTGAGACCTTAAAGTTACCGGGTCTGCCCGGTGGCGACCGGCGTCGCGCTGAAGCCCGTAAAAAGATACAGGAACGGCGGCAGCAACGGCGGAAAGTAGCAGAGAGGAGGTTTGGCCGCTAAGCGAAGCGGTTGGTAAGTCCGGCTGGCCGGCTCTCCGCTCCGAAATCCTCCGGAGCGGAGAGCCGGGGGCGTAGGAGAGGGCGCATATTCTACGGTGTGCGCGGGGGCTTTACCCGTATTTATGGCGTTTTGAGGCTGAATAATTCGTTTCTGCCCGGAACTACTTGACAAGGGTGGCGCAATAGAGGCAATCTTGCGATATAGACTTTGTCTAAACTGGATATTTCCACGAAAGATTCAGGAGGCAGCAAGCAGATGCCGGCACTAGCGCGATTTATTGACCGAACCGGCCAGAACCGGCCAGAATGGTTTATAGATTAGCGCTATCCGCTATCGCATCGGAGGAAATAACGCAATGGATAACACCGCTAAATCAAACGAATCGCTCTGCCCGTTTGCGACCAGCCCCGGGTCGCGCACCAGGGTCAACGTCCAGTCGAACCGCGACTGGTGGCCAAACCGGCTGAACACCAATATTCTGCATCTTCATTCTGGAAATCCCAACCCGCTGGGCGCGCGGTTTAACTACGCCGAGGCATTCAAAAAGCTCGACCTTGCAGCCGTCAAGAACGACCTGTATGCGCTGATGACCGACTCGCAGGATTGGTGGCCGGCGGACTGGGGCCATTATGGCGGGTTGTTCATCCGCATGGCCTGGCACGCCGCGGGCACTTACCGGATATCGGACGGGCGCGGCGGTGCGGGCACCGGCGGGCAGCGTTTCGCCCCGGTCAGCAGCTGGCCCGACAACGGCAATCTGGACAAAGCGCGCCGGCTGTTGTGGCCCATCAAGCGCAAGTACGGCAACAAAATTTCGTGGGGCGATTTGATGGTTCTGGCCGGCAACTGCGCGCTGGAATCCATGGGCTTTAAAACCTTCGGTTTTGCCGGCGGGCGCGAAGATGTCTGGGAAGCCGAAAGTGAAATCTACTGGGGCTCGGAGAACGAATGGCTCGGCGACAACCGCTACAGCGGTGAGCGCGACCTCGAAAACCCGCTGGGCGCGGTGCAGATGGGGTTGATTTATGTGAACCCCGAAGGGCCAAACGGCGAGCCCGACCCGGTGGCTTCGGGGCGCGATGTACGCGAGACCTTTGCGCGCATGGCCATGAACGACGAGGAAACCGTGGCGCTGGTGGCCGGCGGCCACACCTTCGGCAAGGCGCACGGTGCGGGTGACCCGGACATGGTCGGGCCGGACCCGGAAGGCGCGCCGCTGGAGCAGATGGGGCTGGGCTGGGTGAACGGCTTCGGTTCCGGCAAGGGCGCCAGCACCACCACCAGCGGCATTGAAGGCGCGTGGAAGCCGAACCCGACCAAGTGGGACAACGGCTACTTCAATATGCTGTTTGGCTACGAATGGGAACTGGTGAAAAGCCCCGCCGACGCGTGGCAATGGATAGCCAAGGATGTGCGTGAGGAACACATGATTCCAGACGCGCACGACCCGTCGAAAAAGCACCGCCCGATTATGACCACGGCAGACATGTCGCTGCGCTTTGACCCGATTTATGAGCCGATTTCGCGGCGCTATCATCAAAACCCGCAAGAGTTCGCCGATGCCTTCGCGCGCGCCTGGTTCAAACTGACGCACCGCGATATGGGCCCGCTGTCGCGTTATCTCGGCCCGGAAATCCCGCAGGAAAAGCTGATTTGGCAGGACCCGGTTCCGGCCGTTGAGCACAAGTTGGTGGGTGACGGCGAAATCGCCGCATTGAAGAAAAAGATTCTGGCGGCGGGCCTGAGCGTTTCCGAACTGGTGACCACCGCGTGGGCGGCGGCGGCGACTTTCCGCGGCTCCGACAAGCGCGGCGGCGCGAACGGCGCGCGGATTCGCCTGGCTCCGCAAAAGGATTGGGAGGTCAACCGGCCCGAGCAGCTGGGCAAGGTTTTGCGGAAACTGGAAACCATTCAGCAGGAATACAGCGGCTCGGCCAACGGCGGCGCCAAAATCTCGCTGGCGGATTTGATTGTACTTGGCGGTTGCGCCGGCGTTGAGGAAGCGGCACGGCTTGCCGGGCACAAGGTGAACGTGCCGTTTGCGCCCGGACGCACCGATGCATCGCAGGAGATGACCGATGTGGAATCGTTTGCGGTGCTGGAACCGAGAGCCGACGGTTTTCGCAACTATGTGCGCGACGGGATGGACTTCCCGGCCGAGGAAATGCTGCTCGACCGGGCGCAGCTGATGAGGCTGACAGCCGCCGAAATGACCGTCCTGGTCGGCGGCATGCGGGTGTTGGACACCAATTACGGTTCAGCGAAGCACGGGTTGTTCACCGCCAGGCCCGGAATGCTGAGCAATGACTTTTTCGTCAATCTGCTTGATATGGGTTTGGAGTGGAAACCCGCGGCGCAGGAAGGCATTTTCGAGGGACACGACCGGGCATCGGGCCAAATGAAATGGACAGCCACAAGGGTGGACCTGGTATTTGGCTCCAATGCGGAATTGCGGGCGCTTGCCGAGCTCTACGGCAGCGACGATTCTCAAGGCAAGTTCGTCGAGGATTTTGCCGCCGCCTGGAACAAGGTGATGAACCTGGACCGGTATGACCTGCCGCAATCCATGAGAAACTGATTGTCGGAGGCTTCTCCTTGAACCAACCGCCGCACGGCGGTGGAAGCGGCAATATTTCCGCGGCTTATCGGAATTCGTCGAAGGGAAAAGATTCCCACCCTGCCATTCCCGCTTTTTTCTGTCATTCCGGCGAAAGCCGGAATCCCGCGCAAATACAGCGCGGAACGCGCACATTGCAGAGCCGGACGGCCTTGCCCCTTCCTTCAAGGGATATTTATTTCTGCAAAGGAGCGCGAGACGCGCGCTTTCTATGCGGGATTCCGGCTTTCCAGACTGTGTAAAAACTCCGAAAATCCATATCCGCAAGAAAAAATTTCCCACTGGCATGGCAAATATCCGCCAAAAACGGCATGAAATTCCCACTCGGACCCTGATTTCATACGATTTCGAGCGCTATTTTCCCACTTTGCAAAAAGCGCGAATAGTTTTTACACAGTCTGTTTCGCCGGAATGACGGGGTGGGGGCGCGGGAATGGCGAGGTGGGGGCATGGGAATGGCGGGGGAGGGCTTTATTCGCTGGATGTCCATAGGGTTTTTGCACAGTCTGTTTCGCCGGAATGACGAGGTAAAGGGCTGGGAATGGCGAGGTGGGGGCATGGGAGTGGCGAGGTGGGAATCTTTTCCCCTCACAAGCCACTTGCGCCTGCCTGCGCCCCGCGGACTCGGCCCGCTCGAGAATCGCCAGACGGCCTGGTTCCCGTGCCGCCATCGTCCGAATCTCCCGTGTCATGGCGCATCTTCTGGGCATCTCCGGGGCATCTCCGGGCCCGAAGGCCGCGTAAATGCCGTATTGTCAACGAAAAGCCCCGCCCGGAAACACCGGAATAGGACATTTCCGCTTTGGAGAAATAGGACATTACTGCTTTGGGCTTACATTCCGGTACGGTTCCCTTGAACGCGGAAGTCAATTGATTAACAATATAGCGCTTGTCAGTCCTTCATGGGGAGGGCTCGCTCGGAGAACGAACACGAGGACCAGAGTTATGAAGTCGAATCAGTTCACAGCCGCCTTTTTGCTTGCTTGTTTCTTTTCTTCCGCGGCGTACGCCGAGGAACATGTTGTGAACGCACAGGCCACCAAATTCCATCCTGTCGTCGTATTTGCCAAGCCAGGGGATTCTATCGTCTGGAAAAATATGAGTGGACACGACGCGCAGTCCATGGAGTCGCTTATACCTGAAGGGGCTGAGCATTGGCACGTGCCCATGGGCAGCGACGGGTCGGTTGTCCTGGACGTGGAAGGGGTATATGTTTACAAGTGCACCCCCCACTTTGCCTTGGGAATGGTGGGCGGCATCGTAGTGGGCGAACCGAGTAACATGGAACAGGTGGAGGCGCATGCCAAGGGGATGGCCAAACGGGCGGTGATTAAGATGAAGAAAGCCATTGCCGCAAGATAAGCAGAAGTTCCGCAGGGGGCGGGCAGGCGCCAGCTGCCTGGTTGCGGCTTTGCTCGCGCTGGCCCCGGCGCTCTTCCGCGTACCGCCCGTATGGGCCGATGTGGGCGGGCAACCGGAAGAGTTGAAGGTATGCGCCGACCCTTACAATCTGCCTTTTTCTAACAAGGAAGGGAACGGTTTCGAGAACCGGCTGGCGGAGCTATTTGCCGAGGAATTGGGGGTGTCCCTGCGTTACGAGTGGTTCCCGCAACGCAGAGGGTTCGTGCGCAATACGCTTAAATCCGAACTCTCCGATGGCGTGTACAAGTGCGACTTGATCATGGGGGTTCCGTCCGGTTTCGAGTTGGCGGCCACTACGATCCCTTATTACCGTTCGACCTACGTGCTGATCTATGCCAGGGGGCGAGGCATGGACAAGGTGCAAACTCCCGGGGAACTGTCGGATTTGCCTCAGGAAGTGCGGCAGAATCTGCGGTTTGGAGTATTCGACCAGGGGCCAGGCCAATTGTGGGTATTCCGCGAGGGCTTCATGGCACAGGCAGTTCCTTACGTTGCACAGGCAGGCGATGCCCGTGTGACGCCAAACCAAGTGATTGACGATCTGATCAAGGGAAAAATAGACGTAACCATCATCTGGGGGCCGTTTGGCGGATACTATGCCAAGCGTCACCGCGATGGGGAAAAATTGGTCGTATTGCCTTTGGCGGAAGAGCGAGATTCTTCACTGCCCAATCTGAGGTTTCAGTACGATATTTCCATGGCCGTGCGTCATGGCGAAAAGGAATGGCGCGAGCGGGTCAATGGCTTTATCCGGGAAAACCGCTCCCGAATTGGCGAGGTCCTGGACGAGTTCGGGATCCCGCGGGCAGAACTGAAGGAATGAGCCGGAGCTCCTCCCCTCCGCCAGGAGTAGGGAAGCGATGGACAGAGGCGGTGGCGGCCGTATTGTCGCTTGGAATGGCAACGACCGGCGTCGCTGGCGTTTCAGGACAGGAATCGCAGACGCAGATCGGGCGGATGGGAGACCCTGTCGGCGTCGCGCGGGAAGATCACCGCTTTTCGGAGGCTGAGACCTTGCTGTGGTTATCCGACCACATGGAAAATGTCCGCCAGCCGGTGCGACTGAATTACCGCTTCCGCAAGAGTGGCAGCTATGAAGAGGGCTTCGAGGATTTCGTACGCCTGGACGTGTTGCAGTTGCACAAGGATGGCAGCAAGACGTTGGACATTGACTTCTTTAGCAGCGAACGCAGGCAGAACCCGATGTACGCGAGCAACCTGCGTCGGGTGCGCGGTAATCCCGTGCTCGGTCTTTTCCTGCAAGGAGACATGTACGAGATGGAGCGCCTGACGGAGGGAAGCTGGCGCCATTTTCAGCGCAGGATGAAGTTTGCCTTCGCCGCCGCGACGGTGGAGAAGATCCGGCTGCAGTACGAAGGCGACGAAGTAGAAGCGCAACGGATTTTTATCCGTCCCTACTCGGAAGACTCGAAACGCGACCGTTACGAGATGCTGGCCGATAAAAGTTACGAGTTCGTTTTTTCCGACCGGGTGCCAGGCAAGCTGTACCAGGTTAACAGTGTCATTGCCGCCTCTGAACCGGGAGCAGAGCCTCTGATTGCCGAGACTCTCGTTTTTTCTGGCGTCGAGGAAATCCCCTAAGTCCCGTCGAGAAAGCCCTGCCAGACGCCGCTATGCCAGACGTCACTGCGAAGTTGCCATAGTCGCGCGCCGCCGCCGTCGGGCCGAGGGCTGTTTTGCAGACGCAGAGGCCGGTGCAAGGTGCACGGCGCAATATTTGAACTCCGGGATCTTGCCGCTGGGATCCAATGCCGGGTTGGTCAGCATGTTGGCGGCTGCCTCGCGAAAGCAGAAGGCCATGAATACATTGCCCTGTTGCATGCCGGCATCAGCGCGGGCGATGGCTTCTATCTTTCCCCGTCGGGATTCAATGCAAATGCGGTCGCCTGGGGCGGCGCCTATTTGCCGTAGGTCTTCGGGGTGTAAGTTGGCCACCGGTTCCGGTTCGATGGCGTTCAGCGTCCGGGAACGGCGGGTCATGCTCCCCGTATGCCAGTGTTCCAGGTAACGCCCGGTGGTGAATACCCAAGGATAATCCTCATCTGGCATTTCGTCGGCTTCCCGCTGTATGGCAGACACGAATTTGCCCTTGCCATTCGGTGTGGGGAAAGACTGCGAGAACAGAGTGGACTGACCGTTCTCTCCTTCCTTGCACAGAGGGTAAGTCAGGGAATCTTCTCGTTCCAGCCGTTCCCAGGTCATGCCGGCGATACTGGGAGTTACACGGCAGATCTCTTCGAATACCTGTTGCGGGCCGGTGTATTCCCAGTCCAGTCCCAAGCGCTGTGCGATTTGTTGGATGATCCACAGATCTTCACATGCCTCTCCAGGGGTCGCGATCGCCTTGCGCCCGAGCTGTACCCGGCGGTCGGTATTGGTGAAGGTGCCGGTTTTTTCCGGGAATGCGGAGGCAGGCAGGATCACGTCGGCAAATCCGGCCGTCTCTGTAAAAAAGATATCCTGTACGACCAAGTGCCGCAGCTTGCGTAACGCCTCGCGGGCGTGCCGCAGGTTCGGATCCGACATGGCCGGATTTTCTCCCATGATGTACATCCCGCGGATCTGCCCCGCGTGGACGGCGTCCATAATCTCGACTACCGTCAGGCCGGGCTCTGAGGGTAGAGCGGCGCCCCAGTGCCGTTCGAACTTACGGCGGGTCTCTGCGTCGCCGACTAATTGGTAGTCCGGATACATCATGGGGATTAGGCCGACATCCGACGCTCCCTGAACGTTGTTCTGGCCGCGCAACGGGTGCAAGCCGGTCCCCGCGCGGCCAATCTGGCCGGTGAGCAGGGCAAGAGAGATCAGGCAGCGGGCGTTGTCGGTGCCGTGGATGTGTTGGGATATCCCCATGCCCCAGAAGATCATTGCCGCCGGAGCGCTGGCGTAGCAACGGGCCACCTCGTATAGCTTTTTTTCCGGGACGCCGCAGACCCGCGAGACCCGTTGGGGCGTATAGGCCTTGAGGTTGTGGGCGAATTCTTCGAAACCTGTCGTCTTTTCCCGGATGAACCGCTCGTTATGCAGCCCTTCAGCCAGCACAATGTGCATGATGCCGTTCAAGAGAGTCACGTCAGTGTCGGGGCGAAATTGCAGAAAATGGCACGCATACCGGGCGAGGTCGGAGCGATAGGGATCGATTAAGATCAGGGTCTTGCCTGCCTTGGCGGCGTTTTTCATGAAAGTGGCGGCCACGGGGTGGTTGACCGTGGGGCGTGCCCCGATCACCAGAAGGACATCTGTTTCGGCAACGTCCGCCACGGGGTTGGAGACGGCCCCGGAACCGATGCATTCAAGCAACGCGGCCACTGAGGAAGCGTGGCACAAGCGAGTGCAGTGATCGACGTTGTTGGTGCCGAACCCCATGCGCACCAGCTTTTGGAACAGATATGCCTCTTCGTTACTCCCCTTTGCCGAGCCGAAGCCTGCGAGCGCCTGGCCGCCGTGCTGGTCGCGGATTTCCACCAGACCGCCTGCGGCCCGATCCAGGGCTTCTTCCCATGTGGCCTCCCGGAAGTGCTCCAATACGCGGGCAGGTGGGACAAGATCGGCAGTCTTGGCAACCCCTTGGCGCCGGATCAGGGGGCGTATCAGCCTTTGCTCATGGTGCACGTAGTCAAAGCCGTAGCGGCCCTTAACGCACAGTCGGCCATGATTGGAGGGGCCGTCGCGCCCGGAGACGCGCAGGATGCGGTCTTCGCGGACATGGTAGCGCAACAGGCAACCGACGCCGCAGTAAGGGCAGACGGAGTCCACCTTACGCTCCTCTTGTTGCTTGGCTTCTTTACCGGCCGGCATCAGGGCGCCGGTGGGACAGGCCTGCACGCACTCGCCGCAACTGACGCAGGTGCTTTTTCCCATGGCATCGCGCATATCGAACACGATCTCGGAGCGTTCGCCGCGAAAGGCATAGCCGATTACGTCGTTTGCCTGTTCCTCGCGGCAGGCACGCACGCACCGGTTGCACTGGATACAGACATCCAGATTCACCTCGATAGCCGGGTTGCTGACGTCGGCGGCAGGGGACTGCTGGCGCCCCGGGAAACGGGGGTGGCTCACTCCCAATCGTTCCGCCCAGTAATCAAGCTCAGAGTCCCGGGTGTAGGGAGAACGCCCTTGTTC
Organism: Gammaproteobacteria bacterium; assembly: GCA_028817305.1. Taxonomy (GTDB): domain Bacteria; phylum Pseudomonadota; class Gammaproteobacteria; order Porifericomitales; family Porifericomitaceae; genus Porifericomes; species Porifericomes azotivorans. Next base: position 23,692 of record JAPPPX010000193.1, read on the forward strand.
CGGCATGTCGGAGAGCAGAAGCTCCAGCACCAGCCTCCGGGAGTGGAGGCTGCGCTCGCTGTCGCCGCGCACTTTCATGCCTTCCGTCGGGCGCCGCCAACAGGAGGGGGCCAGCACCCGCTCTCCTTCGATCTCTACTACGCAGGCCCGGCAATTGCCGTCTGGTCGGTAGCCCTCTTGGTAGCACAGTTTCGGGATATGGAAGCCGGCGCGACGGGCGGCCTGCAGGATCGTGTCGTTGGGTGCCGCGCGCACCGGCTTGCCGTCGTACATGAACGAGACGGCCCCTTGCTGTCGCAGGCCTTCGGTATCAGCGGGTTTTGCCATTAGATAACTCCTGAGGGAAATATCGCATTACGGACAGCATAGGGTTGGGCGCCGCCTGGCCTAAACCGCAGATCGAGGCATCGCTCATTACCTGCGCCAGTTCTTTTAACAGGGGCTGGTTCCATAGTGGCGCTGACATCAGCCGCGCTGCCTTGGCCGCTCCCGCGCGGCATGGCGTGCATTGGCCGCAGGACTCGTGCTCGAAGAAGCGCATAGAGTTCAATGCCGCGTCGCGGGCCCGGTCTTGCTGGGACAGGACGATAATTGCCGCGGAACCAATAAAACAGCCGTATTCCTGCAAGGTGTCGAAGTCCAGCGGCAGATCGCCTAGCGAGGCGGGCAGGATGCCCCCCGAGGCGCCGCCGGGAAAATAGCCGTAGAACTCGTGGCCGGGCAACATACCGCCACAGTGCTCCGCGATCAGTTCCCGTACCGTGATCCCGGCTGGGGCGAGGTGCACGCCGGGTTGCCGTACGCGGCCACTGACCGAAAACGAGCGCAGTCCGCTACACCCCCGCCGCCCCTGGGCGGCAAACCAGGCGGCCCCACGCTCCAGGATCTCCCGCACCCAGTGCAGGCTTTCCAGGTTGTGTTCCAGTGTCGGCCGGTCAAACAATCCGCGTTCGGCCACGAAGGGTGGGCGCAACCGCGGCACCCCGCGTTTGCCCTCGATGGATTCGATCATCGCCGACTCCTCGCCACAGATGTAGGCGCCGGCGCCGCGGCGCAGGTGCAGGGTGGGCAGGGGACAAGGCGGGGCCCGTTCCAGCTCCCTCAACTCCCTTTCCAGCAGCGCCCTGCAACCGGCGTACTCGTCCCGCAGGTAGATGTAAATATCTCCGGCTTCCACCGCCCAGGCGGCGATCAGGGCCCCTTCCAGAAACCGATGCGGATCGCGCTCCAGATAATACCGGTCTTTGAAGGTGCCGGGTTCGCCTTCATCAATGTTGACGGCAAGGTACTTCGGACGGGGCTGCGCGCGCAGGATGGACCATTTGCGCCCGACGGGGAAGCCGGCGCCACCCAGGCCGCGCAGGCCAGACTCGCTCAGTTGACCAATGACCTGTTCCGGTTCTCGGTCGCCATCTCGGCAAGCTCGCAACAGGCGGTAGCCGCCTCCCCGGCAATAGGCCGTGTAACCGATGCACTCGGGCCCCGTCTGTTCCAGCAGGTCACGGGTCTGCCCGGCGCGTACGGCGGCATGCACCCGTTCCGTGTCCGCCCGCTCAATGGGGTTTTGCCCGACTACAGCCACCGGGGCGCCGTGGCAACGCCCCACGCAAGGTACCGGCTGTATCCGCACCTGGCTTTCGTCCACGGTGTTACGCAGGCCGTCAATCAGTTTTTGCGCGCCGAGCATCTCGCAGGTAATCGAATCGCAGACCCGGACCGTCAGCGGCGGGATAGCCGCATCGCCCTCCCGGACCACATCGAAGTGGTGGTAGAAGGTGGCGACCTCGTAAATTTCCGCCATGGGAAGGGACATTTCGTAGGCAAGGGCAACGAGCCAAGAGACGGGGAGACACCCTTTGGCATCCTGGACCTTGTGCAGATATTCGATAAGCAGGTCCCGGCGCCTGGGCGCCGCGCCGAGCAACTGTCGAAGTTCGGCGAGTACCGCCGGTTCGGCAGTTCGTCCTCGGATTTGGTGCTTGCGGCGTTGGCGGGAGAGATGCCCGATCCTAGCTACGGCCTGGTCCTCCAAAGAATATATTCATGCCCGTTGTAGCGTCAGGACCTCTCCCTTGCCGCTGACTGACAGGTCGCCTGAAAATCGTTCCGCTACGATAGACAACTTGTAGAAAAATTGCAATTCTTGGCGCGAGCGGGCCAATTGTCGGAACAGCACCCGCAGCATACCGAATTCGGAGCGCCCGCTGTAGTTGAAGGTGGCCGGCAACGCCGCCGGCCGGCGCGCCAGCACGAGGCTTCCCCGCCGCATTCCCAGCGCCATCCTGGGGCCAATGCGCCCCAACACAATCACGGTGCCGGCGCGCATTCGGGTGGCGCATTCCGAGGCGGCGCTTCCCTCGACCAGGATCAGGCCGCGCCGCATTGCCTCGCCGATGCGCCGGCCGGCACTCCCGCGGACGTGAATGTAGCCGGCACGCATCCCCAGGAGGTTGCCGGGCAGGGCGCCGCCCAGGGCGTCCCCAGCGTTCCCGGCAACGCGGATCTCCCCGCCGCTCATCCCGGCCCCAGCCCAGGCGGCGACGTCGCCAAGCACCTCGATGCGCCCGCCGCGCATTTCTAGGCCCAGTGCCTCGCCGGCATCGCCGCGCACTTCGATGCGCCCGCTCCTCAAACCCATGCCGAGACGGTCAAACCAGGGGCTGCCCGGGTCGAATACCAAGCTCCGCGGGCGGGAGGCGCCCTGCGCCCGGAATAGCTCTCCCAGCGGGACCTTTTCTGTGCCATACGGTAACTCCAGGCCGCGGAGCGCGGTAAGGGACAGGCCTTCCGAGAGCCCGGACGATAAGGGAGAGAGGTCCAGGGCACGTGTCAGAGGCGCCCGCAATTGCAGTACGCCGGTCATTGCAACAGCCGCTGCAAGGGGAAGTGGTACGGACCCAGCGAGCCGCCGTAATTGCCGGCGCCGATGCCGAGCAGGCGCCCGGTGCGGCAGGCGGCACGGATCCCTTCGCGCATTGCCTGAGCTACGGCATCCTCGCTCAGTCCGTCAATGACGACTTCCAGAACGCTGCCGACTGCAGGCGGCAGGCTGGACTCTACCTGCCCGCGCAGGGTGGGGCAGAAGGCATGGTTGGTAGATGCCTTGAGCTGGGGATATTTCGAGCCCACCTTGGAACCGGAGCGGACGACGCCTCCGGGGAAAGGCGCGATAACCTCCGGCAGTTCGGCGATGGCAGCCGTTGCCGCTTCACAGGCCAGCAGAGCCTCGGTCGTATCCCGCGCCATCACCAGAAAGTTGCCGCCTCCTACCGCTTTGCGCATGCAGGCGTCTTCCTGGCAGAGGAATTCGCCATCCATGACTGGGATCCGCCAATAGCGGATGCCGCCGATCTGTTTGGAAGACTGGAAGCCGTCCCCGAAATAGCGCAGTTGGCGGCCGAGCGGCAGGCGTTCTCCCTCGCGCAGACCGGAGAAGCAGGCGCTGCCCGGGCTGGTGAGGACGCATTGTCCTACTCGGGTGAGCGTTTGGCGAGCCAACTCTTTCCGGCCCATCGCCAGCAAGAGCACGGCGGCGCCCGGGCGTCCATCCGGGGTTTCGCTCGCCGCGAGCTCCCGTTCGACGCCCGCCTCGCAGCCACAGCCGATGACCGAGGTGGCGAAGCCCGTAGCGGCCCGGGCCGCGTGTCGCGCCCAGCGGTGATTGCAGGCGGTCAGGATCAGCCGTGTTCCCCACATTGGGAAGGCCTCGGCAAAGGTGTCCAGGATGGGGACGCCGTGGATTTTCATGAACGGGGACGCAGGGGCGCGTATGCGTATTCCTGGGGCAATTCGTCGCCCAGCGGGAAATTCTCCAGGCGCATGGTGTGGTAGCGTCGGAAGTAGGAGGCCACGCGGCGCCGGATGCCCGAGTCGTACTCCGGTTGAACGCAAAGGACGCGGCCGCCGCGCGGCGCGGCGTCCAGCACCTGGCCGCGTCGGACAATCAGGCGCCCGTCCTTGAAGACGTATTCCGGACTGGCGAACATGCGCTCCGCGTCGCGTTGCGGGCGATAGACGGCAATGTCCGCTACGGCGCCGACCCCCAGGTGACCGCGTTCGCTCAGACCCAGGCTGCGGGCTGGCCCTGCCCGAGTGATAATGGCGATCTCGTAGAGACTGTACTCGCGGGAGATGGCGCCGAGGTGGCTGGCGCGCGCGGCCTCCGGGTGGATGGCAGCCAGGCAGTCATTGCGGAATCCGCGGTCCATCAGCAGCCGGATCAGCCGCGGGTAGGAGGAGAAAGGGGCGCCGTTGGGGTGATCCGTGGTCAGGAAGATGCGCCAGGGATCGTTTACCAGGAGGAACAATTCGAGCCCGATCGCCCATTGCAGGGCATTGACGTAACTGCTGTCGCGGTAGCGGAAAGGCATTACGCCGCAGCCTGCGTCGCACTCAATGTCCGCGCACGCCCAGCGACGCGGGTGGGCGTACCGATGCCCGGCGTATTGCTGCATGGTGTCTCCGGAGGCGGTCAGGGTCTGGCCAAACATCGCTTGGCCCACATCTACCGAGATGCTGGGTTGCCCGTTGATCGCCTCCGCCAGCCGGGCGGCGCCGGAGGAGAAGCCCCGGTCCCCTTCCGTCCCGTAACTGTGGAATTGCAGATGGGTCAGGTGCAACGGCAGCCCCTCTGCCGCGGCGATAGTGCGCAGCGTGGTCTCCACGTTTCCGGGCGCACCCAGGTTGCAACCATGCAGGTGCAGGGGATGGTGGAGGCCGAGTTCCCGCACTGCCCGCGCCAGGGCCAGGAGGATGCGGCGGGGCGTCAATCCGTAGCGGCGGTTCGGTTGATCCAGATCGAGCCGGCGCTGGTTGAACTTGAAGGCATGGATGCCGCCCGGATTAACGGCCTTGACCGCGATGGAGCGTGTCGCCCGCAGCATCCAGGCCACATAGTCGCACACCGATTGCGGTTCGCTGCCGGCACGCAGCAGGCGCAACAAGAAATCGTCGTTGCCGAGCAATACGTAGCTGCCCTTGTCCAGCAGCGGGATATCGGCGAACTCCAGGTGTACCTGGCGGGCGTTGCTGGGCAGCATGGCCGGCTCGAAGCAAGATGTGTAGCCCATCTGGGCGTAGCGGTAGCCGATGGCCGCGGCGGTGGGCGCCGCCATGCCTCCCCCCGCCTGTGTCCGGCGGCCGCGCCGCAGCGGATGCTGCCGCTGATCTTCAGGCAACAGCAAGCGCCCCAGGGCCATTTTGCCGCCGCCGATATGCGTATGGATGTCTATGCCTCCCGGCATGACGACCCGTTCCCGCAGGTCGTATTCTCTACTTGCCGCCGCTTTGCCGCGGGGCGGGGCGACGATGCGCCCGGCATCTATGTATAGGTCGCGAACGCGCCCGTCTATGCCGTTATGCGGGTCGTACAGCCGTCCGCCGCGCAGCCGGATCATGGCCCGTACCCGGCAGGCAGGGCAGAGGCGATTTCCTCCAGGGTTTCGGCTACTCCCGGGTGGGATGGCGGCGCCGCGCCGTCCGCCAGCGGCAGCACGACCGAGCCGTCGCAACGGAACAACATTCCCTTTGCCTCGACCCCCGGGGTAGCCACCGGCAGATATACTTCCGCCTTTCGGGGGGCCGGGGTGTCGGGGCGCAACAGCAGTATCCGCGGCACGGAAGAGCGCGGCGGGCGGCGGCTGCCGTCAAAAGCGGATATCCAAAGCAGGGCGTCTGCTTCGCCCCGGGCCAGCAGCCGCTCCGTCGAGTAACGCGTTGCGTTATGTTCGGGATACCCCTGCCGAAAGCTGACGCGCAGAGGATATCCGCTTTGCCAGAGGCAGACATTGAGGGCCGTGGCGCCGCCGTCACTGCCGCCCAACGGCAAGGCGGCAAACCGGGTGTGGACATTTAAGCTCCGCAATAACTCCTGGAAGGCGCGGATATGCAGGTCCGCCTGGGCGGCGGGGAGCTGTGCCGGCTCCCATACCATGACCCCGTAGCGGGCCGTCCGCAGCATTTGCGCCAGGCGCCGCCACCGAGTCAGCGGTATGCCCGCCGCCGTCTCCGCCTGCAGCCGGACTTCGCGCACCAAGGCGGTAAGCACGGCGGCGGTCTCGGCCAGGGCGTGACCCGGCACCGGGAAGTGCAAGGGCAGGCGCCCCGTGGGCGAGCGACCGCTGCGCGGGTCCAGATCGCGGCCCAGATAGATTAACCGCGGTTCGCATCCCCTACGGTCCAGCGCATGCCGGTTCCAGACCATGCGCTCCAGAAAGCGGGGATAGCGCGTGCCGGGGTCGCTGCCCGCGAATACCAGGAGGTCGGCACGGTTGCGAAGCTCGGTCAAGGTCGTGGCAAAACCGCCTTCTTCCTGCATGGCCCGGGTCGCCGCGGCGATCCCGTCGCCGTTCATGTGATCGAGTACCCCGCCCAGTCTCTCGGCCAGCCGCAGTGCGGCCTGCATCCCGGCCACGTCTGTCCCCAGGCCGGCGAACAGAGGTTGGCTGGCCGCCGCGAGCAACTCGGCGGCGCGGCGGCATGCCGCCGCCCAGTCTGCCCGCCGCCCGCGCAGCATAGCTGTCGCGCGCCGACGGGAAGAACATGCAAACCCCCGTTGTGCCCGCGGGCAATGGGGCAACCGCAGGTGTTGGGCGCCGTCCCTGCGCCGCTCGAGGACCAGGTCGTCGCAGAGCAGGGAACAGAAAGGGCAGGTAATGGGCGTGGACGCAGACGTTGCCGATTGAATCCGCATATAGGTATTATGCATGTTTGCGGCTCCTGAGTATCGGGAGAGTTTATCGGCGTATATTGCAGTAGCGGACTCCCGGAGACCATATGTTGTCATACGCAATGTTGGCTTTTACGCCTTTCCTTTGCCCTTCGCTTCATTCCCGCGCCTCGTAAAGTGCGCGGGCGGCTGGTTATGGCGCGTGCCTTTCCTGCCGATCGTTGCTGCTCGCGCGGCACGGGGCGCAAGGGCTAGTCGGGGACGGAGGAGAAAGATGGATTTGCAGGAAAATAGGTGCCGGAAGCGTTGGCGCCATGGTCTCTGGGGCCGCTTTCCCGCGGCACGGCCTGTGCCCGGGGGCAGGTCGGAGGAATAGGGTGGTGCGCCCCGGACACCGGTTCCGGCCTGGGTCGGCGCCCGTGGCCCCGGATGGCAAGGCGTTACGGGTCGCTGCGACGGAGGTCTCCGTCATCGCCCCGGCACGCCTGCATATGGGGTTTTTTGGTCTCCAGGGCGGGGGACCGGGCCGCTGTTTCGGCAGCTTAGGGCTGACCCTGGCGGACCTGGCGCTTCGGCTACGGGTCCGGCAGGCCCTGCGGTTACAGGTCCGCGGGCCGATGGCGGGCCGGGTTCGCGAGGTGGTGGAGTCCTTGTGCGTGCATCTGGATTTGCCGCAAAGCATGGAAATTGTTGTAGAGAGCGCGATTCCACCGCATATGGGGCTGGGCTCCGGGACGCAGTTGGCGCTGGCTGTGGGCAGTGCCGTCCTGCGTCTGCACGGAATGCAGATGCCGCCTGCGGAGCTGGCGTCCTTGTTGGGACGGGGAGAGCGCTCCGGGATTGGTGTGGGCGCTTTTTGTTACGGAGGTCTGTTGGCCGACGGGGGCAGTGGCGCCGCCACTGTCGTGCCGCCCGTGGTCAGTCGTCTTGAGTTCCCCGAAGAATGGCGGTTGTTGCTGATGCTGGATCATTCCCGGCATGGCTTCAGCGGCAGCCGTGAACGGCGCTCCTTCGAATCCTTGCCTGAGCTGCCCATGACCACAGTCTCCCACTTGTGCAGACTGGTGCTCCTGCAGGCGTTGCCGGCGGTTTGCGAGCGCCGCATCCAGGATTTCGGCGCCGCCATCGGGGAAATCCAGCAGATCCTGGGTGGCCATTTTGCCGCGGTGCAGGGCGGTTCCTATACTAGCCCCGAGGTCGCGGCGGCGATGCGCTGGTTGGTCGCCGAAGGCGCGGCCGGGGTAGGGCAGAGCTCCTGGGGGTCCACGGGTTTTGCCTTGTTTCCTTCTGAAGAGCAGGCCTCGGGAGTTTTGCGGCAGGGCCTTATCCGCTGGCGCGGGCATGCGCAGCTGGAATTGCGAATGGTATCCGGGCGCAACCGCGGCGCCGAAATTGAGGGGGGCGAGCCCGCTACCGGCGTTAAGTCTTCCCGGCGCCCTGCCTGTTGAAGATTGCCGGGGAGACAGGGCCAAAATTATGGCACGATTGTTGATCCTTGCCGCCAGTGCCCGGGCACTGGCGCAAGCGGCCCGGCGCGCGAGCCTGCGGGTACAAGTCGCGGATGCCTTCGCCGACGAAGATACCGCGTCCTGCGCCGAGCGCTTGTGGCATATTCCGGAATTACTGGGGGACTCCGAAGAACGCTTGCTGGAGGCGGTAGAGCCGCTATTGGCAGCTCGGCCGCGAGTCATTGTCGGGGGGGGGCTTGAGGCGTGGCCGCGCTTATTATGCGAACTGGAGCGGCGCGCGGAGTTGCTGGGCACTTCAAGCGAACTCTGGCTTAGCATTAATAAACACTTATTTAATAAGTGCTTAAAAGATAAATATAATCTGCATACCAGTATCGGTCGCCGGCCATCTAGGGGAGACTGGCTGGTCAAACGAACTGGCGGCAGCGGCGGCTGTAGGGTGCGGCCATGGTGTCCTGGCGAGGCGCTGCTTCCCGGGGAGTACCTGCAAAAACGTTTTCCGGGGCGGCCCCGTTCCGTAGTGTTCCTTGCCGATGGCAGGCGGGCCGTCCTGCTGGGGAGCAATACGCTGTATTCCCTGGCGCCGGAACGCGGCGATTTCCGCTATGCGGGCGCGATCAACCAAGCCCGCCTGCCCGCTGCGCTGGAGCGCGGCTTGCCGGAACGGGTGGATGCCCTGGTACGGGAAACCGGACTGCGCGGGCTTTGCGGCCTGGATTTTTTCGCAGCTCCGGACGGCAGCTTGCGTCTCCTGGAGATCAACCCGCGTCCTACAGCGACCTGCGAATTGCACGAACGGCCGCCGGGGCTGTTGCGGTGGCATATCCTGGCCTGTCAGGGGCGCCTGCCGCGCCGGATGCCCGCACTCCCGTTACGGCCTCCGGTAGTAGGGCAGAGCGTCTGCTACGCTGGCAAGGGTTTCGTTTTGCCTGCCGATTGGCGCTGGCCCTCATGGACGGCGGACCGGCCGCGGCCTGGCGCCTGGATAGCGGCCGGCCAGCCGGTATGCAGCCTGTACGCGCGGGCGGCAAGCGAAACCCGGGTAAAATCTCTACTGGCGGCACGTCAGGCGCGGCTGGTCATGGCCCTGCGCCTGCGTGGTTTGTCGCCGCTGGCGCTCCCGGCCGTGTGCTAAGAAAAAATAAATTTTATTTGAGTTTATACGAATTAATTAATGGATAAACTTAGTATTAGTGCCGGGGCAATGCCATTGTTGCGCTCCTTGCGGGAGGAACAGGAGTCACTGCGGCTTGCGGTTCATTCGCCTCCTGGCGGCGCTGCGATCATAGATGCCGGCATTGAGGTCCCGGGCAGCCTGGAAGCAGGCAGACGTATTGCGGAGATCTGTTTGGGGGGGCTGGCCCGGGTAGATATACGGGCAGGTGCCGGGCTGAGGCATTGGCCCTGGGAGGTGGACGTGCGTAGCGCCAGCCCCGTCGTTGCCTGTCTGGGGAGCCAGTATGCCGGCTGGAAGCTGTCTCACGGTAGCGGCAAGGATGGTTTTTTCGCCCTGGGATCGGGACCGGCCCGGGCCTTGGGCAGCAAGGAGCCTTTGTTTCAGGAATTGGGCTACCGGGACCGGGCTAGCGAGAGCGTTCTGGTATTGGAGACGGATCGTTTGCCCCCGGAAGAACTGGTGCTGGAGATTGCCGAGGCATGTAGTTTGCGGCCGGAGTCCCTTAGCTTGATTCTGACCCCTACCACGTGCCTGAGCGGCGCTGTGCAGATTGTCGCCCGGGTCCTGGAGACGGCCTTGCACAAAGCGCACGAACTGCGCTTCCCGCTGTCCGGGATCGTGGACGGCATGGGCAGCGCCCCCCTGTGTCCGCCGGCCCCGGAGCAGCTCGTCGCTATGGGCCGCAGCAACGATGCCATCCTCTTTGCCGGCCGGGTACATTTGTTCGTCGCCGCCGGCGATGAGGAGGCGCAGGAACTGGCCGAGCGGCTGCCCAGCAGTGCCTCGCGCGATTACGGTAAACCTTTTGCCCAGGTATTCCGAGAGGCGGAGTTCGACTTTTACCGAATAGACCCGATGCTGTTCGCCCCTGCTTGGGTGGCGGTCACCTCCCTCGTCACGGGCCGCACTTTTCACTCCGGCAGGCGGGACGAGGAGCTGCTGGACCGTTCTTTCGGCTCTCCCGGCGGTGTCTAGCGAGGTCTCCGGCCGCCATATCGTCGTCTTTGCGGAGGAGATCGGCTGGCATGGGCGCCGCCTGAAGGAGGCATTTGCCCGCTTGGGCGGGCGCGTTTCTTTCCTTTCCCTGAGCGATTGCCGCCTGGAGTGGGGCGCGGGGCGCCAGGGACTTCATTTGCCGGGGCGGCGCCCGCGGATGCCGGCAGGCGTGCTGGTGCGCGGTATCCCTACAGGCACTCTGGAGCAGGTGATCCTGCGACTGGACTTGCTGCACGACCTGCAGGCGCGGGGAATACCGGTATGTAATCCCCCTCGCGCGATCGAACACACGGTGGACAAGGCCATGACGAACATTCTTTTGCGGCGTGCCGGTTTGCCTACCCCCGCTACCTGGATTTGCGAATCGGAGCGGCAGGCGCAGGAACTTTGCGAACGGGAGTGGGAGGCCGGCGGCAAGGTGGTCCTCAAGCCGTTGTTCGGCTCTCAAGGCCGGGGGTTGCGGTTGCTGGAACCTGGCGTACCTCTGCCAAGGGAGGGAGAATCGGAATTCCGCGGGGTCTATTACCTGCAACGGTTGATCGAGCACGCTGGGGAGGAAGCGCGCGATATCCGCGTATTGGTGATCGGCGGTCGGGCGCGCGCCGCGATGCTGCGGCGCAATACATGTTGGATTACCAACCGGGCCCAGGGAGGACGTTGCGAACCGGTTCCCTTGGAATCCCGGCTTTGCCGTTTGGCTGAGGCGGCGGCACAGACGCTGGCGGTGGATTACGCGGGGGTGGACCTGATTGCTGGGGCGGACGAGCGGCTCTGCCTGTTGGAGGTGAACGGCATCCCGGCTTGGCAGGGGCTGCAGCGCACCTGTTCCCTGGATATCGCTGCCTTGTTGGCCGGGCACATGCGGGCCAGGATGCAGACGGCGGGGACCTGGGCTTGAAGCGGGAGAGCGGGAGTCCGTCGGACACCCTGCCGGCCGCTCCGCCGGGAGCCGCTATCGCGCCGCGGCTAGTGCGCGCCTGCTTCGCGGCGGATGTTATGGCGCTCAAGCCGGGCAATGTCAGCCGCTATGCCGCTGGCCACGGGATGCGGGCAGAGGATTTCCTGCGTAGCGGCACTGTGGTCAGTCCGATTCTTTGCGAGCGCGCCCGGTCGGTGGGGGAGCGTATCTTGCGGGCCGTGCAGGCCACCATGCGGCAGGTGGGCTGCAACACGAACTTGGGGATGCTGCTACTCTTCGCCCCGCTGATTCGGGCAGCCGAAGAAGCGCCGGCAGGCGGGTTGGCGGGCCTGCGGCAGGCGCTGGCGAAAACCCTGGCCGATCTGCGGGGAGTGGAGGGGGAGCGAATTTTCCGCGCCATTCTCGAGGCCCGGCCCGGAGGGCTGGGCAGCAGCCGGCGCTACGATGTCCGCTCCGCCTCTGGTCATGAACTACTGGAGGCAATGCGCCATGCCCGCCGCCGCGACCGCATTGCTCTGCAGTACGTGAGCGGCTATGAGGACATATTTTCCTCCGGGATTCCCTGTTTTTCTAAAGCGCTGGCCCGCTATGGGGATGTAGAGTGGGCGTTGACAATGTGTTATATTGAGTTCTTGTGCAGCTTCGCCGATAGTCACGTATGTCGCAGGCACGGAAGGGCGGCGGCCGAAGCATTGTGCGGCAAGGCATTGAGGATGCGGCAGGCATTGCTGGCCCGCGAAGATCCTCGGGATTGCCTGCCCGCGTTGTTGCAGCTTGACGGTGAGCTGAAAGGGGCGCGCATCAATCCTGGCACCAGCGCCGATTTAGCGGCGGCCAGCCTCTTGGCTTGGCGCCTGGTGCACGGAGACGGCGCGTTACCGCAAGATACTGGTAACGATAACTGTCATGGAGGGAAGTGAAAATGGCAACGATAGACAGAGTGCTGGTCGGCGAGGCCCTAGTGGGAGAGGGCAACGAGGTCGCCCACGTGGACTTGATCATGGGGCCGAGGGGCAGTGCCGCCGAATCGGCTTTCTGCAACGCGATCACCAACAATAAAGACGGCTTTACCAGCCTTCTGGCGGTGGTCGCTCCCAACCTGCCGTGCAAACCGCACACGCTCCTGGTTAACAAGGTAACGATCAAGGGGGCAAAGCAGGCGGTGCAGATGTTCGGCCCGGCGCAACGGGCGGTTTCCATGGCCGTCATGGACTGCGTCGAGGACGGCACCATTCCGGCGAACGAGGCGGAGGACATATTTATCTGTGTCGGGGTGTTCATCCACTGGCTGGCAGAGGACGACAACAAGGTCCAGGACTACAATTACGAAGCGACCAAGCTCTCGATCAAGCGCGCGGTAGGCCAAGCCCCCAAGGCGTCCGAAGTGCTGAGCAAGCGCGGTAGCGCCGATCATCCTTTCCAGGCCCACTCCTGAGTCGCGCCGGTAACCGCACCTCTGAGTCCAGTGGCGTTCTTTCCTATGTAAAGAACGTCGGCAGTTGCTACGGCCCTACGGCCCGTATAGCTGCGCAGAGACCGCGGTTACGGTTTGCACTCAATGTTGTTTTGTCGCCCCGGCCCTGCCGGGGCGCTTTTTTTTGGAACTCCAGATCCAAAGCCGCCACCGCGGACCGGCGTTCCAAGATGCATGAGAGCACCCGTTCCGGGGCGCTATCGGGCAGCAGCCGTCAATGAACGCACGGTGGTGGTTCTCGGCCGCAAAAACCCTGTGGGGAGGCGGCAGTCGTGCATGTGCGGGGGCATATTGCCAGCGGCGTGAGACACGGATTCATGGCCGGTTCCATAATTCATGCTTCAAGCGCCGCTAACTCCGCGGGAGACACTTGGCGTCGGTGCAGGGTGGTGGCCGCCAAGGCGCCGGCAATGCCGAATTGGCGCAGGGAGCGCAGATCGGCCGCGTCGCGCACCCCTCCGGCTGCGTACAGCCTGTTTGCCGGGAGCCGCCTGGACAGCTGGCGCAACAGTGGGCGGTCGGGGCCCCGATGCCTGCCGACGCGGTGCAATGCCATAACGATAATCTCTTGCGGCCAGGTTTCTGCCCGGGCAAGCCAGGCAGCGCCGCCCAGCAGCCGCCCAGCACGGAAATCCAGCGACAGGATCGCTTTCCGCCTCTCTTGCTGAGACAGTTTTTCCGGCATCAGTTTCGACTCGCTGCCCAGTACGCGCCGCAGATTGTTGCCGAAGGGCAACGGCGCATTCCCGCAGTCCAGCCAGAAGCTTACCTGTGGGAAGCGCCTCGCCAGGACGGCGATGCAATCCGTCTGGCCGGGCCCTCCTTGCAAGGCATCCAGGTCCGCAAGGTAGAGCCGCCGGAACGGGTAGTAATCGAGTAGCGCCGCCACCACCGTAGCGGCCTCTGCGCCGCCACACAACTCCGAACGCAATGGCGGGTAGTCGGCGCGGGCGCCGCCATGGGCATGCACTGCCTGGCCGGCGCACAGGTCAACCGCGGGGATCACGATCATGGGCGGCTCGTACAACGCTCACTTTTTGCCTCGCTACTGCCTTGTCGCATTGCTTGTCTCTTCTTTTCCCCGTGGCGGGGCGGCGAGCCGGTTCCCCGCCTTGCCCGGGTCATATACGGGCCTGTGCATGGGCCGGGTGCGTAGCGTTCCCGCCATTTCCCGGCGAATGCGCTCGCGCGCCAGCCTTACGTAGGGCGTGCATACCTCGGCGCCGGCGCCCCGCCTGTTGTGCCTGAGCGCCGCGACGATACTCGTTCCCGTCCCCAGGAACGGGTCCAGCACCCAATCGTTTTCGGCGGTCATCGAGAGCACGAGCCGCTCGATTAACTCTGCCGGGAACTGGCAGGGATGTTCGGTTTTCTCCACATGGTTGTTTTTGACATTGGGAATCGCCCACAGGTCGCCCGGGTTTTTCCCCAGGGGGTTGCAGGAATATTCGCCGGCCCGGGGGCCCCTGAAGTATTTCTTGCCGGGATATTTTTGGGGAACCCGCACCGGGTCGAGGTTGAAGATATAACGGTCGGTTTTGGTGAACCAGACGATCGTTTCGTACCTCCCGGAAAAACGCTTGTTGCAATGCAGCCCATGCTCGAAATGCCAAATAATGCGATTTCTCATCTTTAGGCCGCGGTTCTCGAATAGTGGGTATAGCGCCGTGTCCAGCGGAACGATGGCCCCGTCCCGCACGTAGTTGCCGACTTGCCAACAGATGCTGCCGGCCGGAGAGAGAACGCGAATGCATTCCCCGATGACCGCATCCTGCTGTTTCAGGTACGTATCCAGTCGCAGTTTTTTTTCGTATTCCTTGCCCAGGTTGTAGGGGGGCGATGTAACTACCAGCTGGATGGATTCGTCGGGGACCTGTTTGAGCAATTCCCTGCAGTCCCCCGGGAACACGACCGCCCGTCCGTCGGCGGCGAAACGCTTGCGGATCGGAAAAAGCGCGGGCATTTGCGCTATATCGTGTTGGCCAGGGACCGCCGCATGGCTCGCTTCGTTTATCCGCCTGCCGGTAATGCGAGTCTATCGCAATAGGGCCAAAAGCCGCCGCGCCGCTGGAAACCGGGGCGGGCCGCTGGCGCGACGGCCCGCCCTGGCGGAATAAGAAGGCCTGGCATCAGACAGGCAGGCGATACCAGGCAAGGACCGAATTCCCTTTCGGTCAGCGATCATTGCTAATCCCAGTTCAGCGCGCCACCGCTCTGGTACTCTGTCACCCGTGTCTCGAAGAAGTTTTTTTCCTTCTTAAGATCGATCATCTCGCTCATCCAGGGGAACGGGTTGGTTGCGCCCGCGTACTGTTCGGGCAGGCCGATCTGTGCACAGCGACGGTTGGCAATGAATTGCAGGTAACCAGAGAACATCCGGGCATTCAGCCCCAGGATCCCCCGCGGCATGGTGTCGTGGGCATAGCGCGTCTCCAACTCCACGCCCTTGCGGATCATCTCGACGCTTTCCTGCTTCATTGCGTCGTCCCAAAGCCGTGGATTTTCAATCTTGATCTGGTTGATGACATCGATCCCGAAGTTCATGTGCATAGATTCGTCGCGCAGGATGTACTGGAACTGTTCGGCGCAACCGGTCAGCTTGTTGCGCCGGCCCAGGGAAAGCACCTGCACGAAGCCTACGTAGAAGAAGATGCCCTCGAAAATTACATAGAAGGCGATCAAATCCCGCAGTAGTCGCCGGTCGGCGGCCAGGGTGCCGGTGTGGAACTCAGGGTCGCCCAGGCTGTCCGTGTAGCGCATCGCCCAGGCGGCCTTGTCGTGTATGGAGGGGATCTCGCGGTACATGTTGAATACCTCCATCTCGTCGAGTCCCAGAGATTCCACGCAGTACTGGTAGGCATGGGTGTGCACCGCTTCCTCGAAGGCCTGGCGCAACAGGTATTGCCGGCATTCCGGATTGGTAATGTGGCGATAGACCGCCAGCACCAGATTGTTGGCTACCAGCGAGTCGGCCGAGGAGAAAAAGCCCAGATTACGCTTGAGGATGGTGCGTTCGTCTTCGCTCAGGCCATTGGGATCCCGCCACAGGGCGATGTCGGCGTTCATGTTGATTTCCTGCGGCATCCAATGGTTGGCGCAGGCGTCCAGGTACTTCTGCCAGGCCCATTTATACTTCAGGGGCACGAGTTGATTGAGATCGGCGCGGCAGTTGATCATTTGCTTGTCGTCCACGGTGACGCGCCGAGCGCCAAATTCTACTTCCTCCAGGCCGGTTACGCCGCTACTGCCGCGGTTGCCGCTGCCCTCCTGGGCGGCGGGGGCGGGCGCGTCGGTGTCGGTCCATGGCCGTTCGGGTTGCGGCGTCGCAGACGCCGTGTTGTTCCATTCCAGCATGATGTTGTCCTCCTGGTTCCCCTAGTTATTGACAGGATTCGCACTCGCCGTCGTGCAGAGCGCAGACCTCCGGTACGGTCTGTACCGAGTTCAATGGGTTGGCGTCGCGCCGCCCCTTCTCCGTGGTGCTTTTTTCGACATGGGTGGCGCCGATGCTGCGCAGATAGTAGGTGGTTTTCAGCCCGCGCCGCCATGCCAGTTTGTACAGTTCATCCAGATTTTTTCCGTCAGGGGCGGCCGCATACAGGTTCAGCGACTGCGCCTGATCCAGCCACTTCTGCCGCCGAGCCCCCGCCTCTACCAGCCAGCGTGAATCGATCTCGAAGGCGGTGGTATAGAGTTCCTTCAGGTTGGCAGGGATGCGGTCCGCTTGTTGCACACTGCCATCGAAGTACTTGAGATCGTTGACCATAACTTCGTCCCACAGACTCAATTTCTTGAGATCGCGCACCAGGTAGGGGTTGACGACGGTGAACTCGCCGGACAGATTGGATTTGACGAACAGGTTCTGATAGGTAGGCTCGATCGATTGGGAGACACCGCAGATGTTCGAGATCGTCGCCGTTGGGGCGATCGCCATGCAGTTTGAGTTGCGCATCCCAAGCTGCCGCACCCGCTCCCGGAGGGTGTCCCAGTCCAGGGTCCGGTCCGTGTTGACCTCCAGGTACTCGCCCCGGTCCCGGGCCAACAGCGAGATAGAATCTATGGGCAGGATGCCCTGGCTCCATAACGAGCCTGGGAAGCTGCTGTAAGTGCCGCGCTCTTCCGCCAATTCAGAGGAACTTCGGATCGCATAGTAACTGATTGCCTCCATGCTGCTGTCGGCGAACGCTACCGCCTTTTCGGAGGCGTAGGGGATGCGCAGTTTGTACAGGGAGTCCTGGAAGCCCATTATTCCCAGGCCCACGGGGCGGTGCCGCAGGTTGGCCTGGCGCGCCGCCCGCACCGTGTAGTAGTTGTAGTCTATGACGTTGTCCAGCATGCGCATGGCGGTGCGCACGGTTCTCTCCAGCTTGGCATGGTCCAGCCCCTGCTCGTTGACGTGTTGCGCGAGGTTGACCGAGCCCAGGTTGCAGACGGCGATCTCGTCACTGGAAGTGTTCAGCGTGATCTCCGTGCACAGATTGGAGCAGTGAATGACCCCGGCATGCTGTTGGGGGGAGCGCAGGTTGCAGGAATCCTTGAAGGTAAGCCAGGGATGGCCTGTCTCGTAGAGCATGGTGAGCATCTTGCGCCACAGGGCGACGGCGCGGATGCGTTGGCAGTTACGCAGCTTCCCTTCCTGCGCCCGTTGCTCGTACTCAAGGTAGCGCTGCTCGAACCGCAAACCGTAGAGGTCGTGCAAGTCGGGCGCTTCGTTCGGGGAGAGCAAGAGCCACTCCCCATCCTCGCAGACGCGCTTGAGAAACAAATCCGGTACCCAGCAGGCCGTGTTCATGTCGTGGGTGCGCCGCCGATCGTCGCCGGTATTTTTCCGCAGCTCCAGAAATTCTTCGATATCCAGGTGCCAGGCCTCAAGGTAGGAGCAAATGGCCCCTTTGCGTTTGCCGCCCTGGTTGACCGCAACGGCGGTATCGTTGACTACCTTGAGGAACGGCACGACTCCCTGCGACTGGCCGTTGGTGCCGCGGATATGGGCGCCCATGGCCCGCACGTTGGTCCAGTCGTTGCCCAGGCCGCCGGCGTACTTCGACAGCATGGCATCGTCCCGGATGGCGCTGTATATGCCCTCCAAGTCGTCCGGCACGGTGGTCAGGTAGCAACTCGAGAGCTGCGGGCGGCAGGTCCCCGAGTTGAATAGGGTAGGGGTGGAGCTCATGAAGTCGAAAGCGGACAGCAAGCGGTAGAACTCAATGGCATATTGATCCCGTTCCACCTCGTGGAGGGCGAGGCCCATCGCTACCCGCATGAAGAAGGCCTGGGGCAATTCCAGACGCACTTCTTCGCGGTGGATAAAGTAACGGTCGTAAAGAGTTTGCAGCCCCAGGTAGTTGATCCGCAGGTCGCGATCGATGTCCAGAGCGGCGCCGAGCTTTCCCAGATCGTATTGCTTAAGCTGCGGGTCCAGCAATCCGGTCGCTACTCCCTCCTCAATGTATTTGGAGAAATACTCCGGGTATAACTCTTTCATTTCCTTGCGGGTGGGGGAAAGCGGCCGGTCCAGAACGTGGCTTACGGCCTCGCGGCGCAGACCGTGCAGCAACAGCCTGGCGGCTACGTAGGAGTAGTTCGGCTCCTGTTCGATCTGAGTGCGGGCGCCCATGACCAGCGCTGTCTCCAGCTCGCTTATGCTGGCGCCGTCGTACAAGTTGTCCAGCGCCCCGCTGAGGACTTGCTCTGCGTCCACTGCCTCCAGTCCCTGGCAGGCCTCGGCGACGATGGCGCGCAACCGCTTCTTGTCCAGCGGTTTTCGCTGACCGTCGGGAAAGAGTACGGTCAGGGAAGGGCTCTTCCCTCCCTTCTCCTTGCCCTTGCGACGGGCCCTCTCGCGGGCGCGGTCTTCGCGGTAGATAACATAGGCGCGCGCGACCTTGTGTTCTCCTGCCCGCATTAAGGCCAGCTCGACCTGGTCCTGAATGTCCTCGATAGCCAGCGTGCCGCCAGTAGGATAGCGGCGGTGCAGAGCCTGGACCACTTGCCGGCTTAACCGCTCCACGGTCTCGTGGACCCGTTTGGAAGCGGCCGCGTTCCCTCCCTCCACGGCCAGGAAGGCCTTGGTCACGGCCACTTCGATTTTGCTGGTATCGAAGGGAGTGACCTTGCCGTTGCGCCGGATTACCCGGGATTGGCCCGGACGATGCGCCAGGAGCTCCGCCTCGTCGCCCGTAAAATCCTGCCGTTTCTCCCAGCCGGGAGCTGCCTTTGCTCCTGCTCCCGACCGATTTTCGGAAAGTGTAGTCATCTTCTATACCCCGTATCCCGAACCGGCCATATCCAGAACCAGTCTTTGCTTGACTGCGTCCCCCGGTTTCCGGTTGCCCTGGTTCCCAATAGTGGACATTGCGCCAGTGTAGCGCCACTATATCTTGTGGTCAACCCGTCCGGAAGAGGCAAATATTGTGTTTATTCCCGTGGAAACCCTGGGGAGGGTCTGTGGACAGGATGGGTATGGCGCGCATGGGAGGCCGCTGGCCGCTCCGGGGGGCGCTGTCTAGTTGCGTCCCGGGGGGGGGCGTCCAGGACGATGCTGCTGTTCCCGGTTCGGCAATTATGCCGAAGGCCCTTGACGGCTTGGCGTGCGCCCGCTGCGTCCGGCCCTGAAGGCGCCGGTCTTACGGCGAAGCGGCAGAGGAGGAAAGGGTTGAAGGGGTCCAGTCCGGGCGACGGTACTCTATTGCCACGGTGGTCTGGATGCCGCCGCGGGCGTTAAAGCGGGCGGTGAGATGCAGGAAGCGTGGCGCCAATACCGCTTTCAGGTCGTCCAGGATGCGATTGCTGACCGCCTCGTGGAAGGTTCCCAGGTCGCGATAAGAATGGATATAGAGCTTCAACGACTTCAGTTCGATGCAAAGAGCCTCGGGCACGTAATCCAGTTCGAGCACGGCGAAATCGGGTTGGCCCGTGCGCGGACAGAGGCAGGTGAACTCGGGGATGCGGATGTGCAGGGTATAGTCCCGCTCCGGCGAGGGATTAGGGAAACACTCCAAAATCTTGCGCCTGGTTCTTGCTGCTGTTTTCTGCTCTTTCGCACTCACGTTCAGCCACGCTTTGCTATGCCGTTACGACCCCTCCCGCAAGGGCGGCGTCCGTCCCATTTGCATACTTATTATCCCACAGGCCGTTCCGGGGGGCGATCCTTGCCTCCCTCCCGGTAAGCCGGTATTTTGTCAGGCCATGCGGTTACGCCAGCTTCGTTTGTCAGGCTTTAAGACCTTCGTAGATGCCACTGCCCTGGACTTGCGGCGCCCCCTGACCGCCATTGTCGGGCCCAACGGTTGCGGCAAGTCCAACTTGATAGACGCCGTGGCCTGGGTTCTGGGGGAGAGTTCCGCCCGCCACCTGCGCGCCGAACTCATCTCCGAGGTCATTTTTTCCGGTTCGCGCAACCGCCAGCCGGCCGGACAAGCTGGCGTCGAATTGCTCCTGGATAACAACGAGGGGCGCTTGGGGGGGCGTTTCCTCTCTTACCGGGAGGTCTCCATCCGGCGACAGGTGGACCGCGAGGGGGTCTCCAGTTATTTCCTGAACGGGACCCGTTGCCGCCGACGGGATATCACTGCCTTGCTGCACGGGACTGGCCTGGGACCGCGCGGTTACGCGATTATTGAACAGGGAATGGTCTCGCGCCTGATCGATGCCGGACCGGACGCATTGCGAGCGCATGTCGAGGAAACCGCCGGCATTTCCAAGTACCGGGAGGACCGCCGGGAGGCTGAGGGGCGCATCCGCAGAGCGAAGGAAAATATACTGAATTTAAGTTACTTACAAGATGAAGTGAATAAACAGATTAAAGAATTAGAGCGGCAGGCCGCGCAGGCGAAGCGCTATCGGCAATTGTGCGACCGGGAGCGGCAATTGCAAGGCGAATTGTTGGCGCTGGACTGGCAACGGCTGAAAGAGCGGTTCCAGAGTTTGCACGGGGCCTGCCAGGAACTGGAGCTTGCGGCCGAAGGCGAGCGCAGCCGTCTGCGCCATCTGGAGGCGGAACTGGACCGGGAGCGGCAGGAAAGCGCGGCCTTCAACCGGATTTGCGACGACTTGCAAGGGCAGTTCTACCGTCTGCACTCCGAGATTTCCCGCTGGGAGCAAAACCTAAAGCATGGCAGGGAGCGCATTGCGGCGCTGGAAGAGGAGTCGAAACGAAATAAGGTCCTGCTGGCGGAGGAAGAGGCGCATTGCCGGGCCGAACAGCAGGAACTTGATTCCCTGGAAGGCCAGTGCCGGAAATTGATCCCTTTGCGGGAGAAGCGGCAGCGCGAGCGCGAGCGGGCGCAGGCGGCGCTACAGGAAACGGACCGTCTGTTGCAGGAAGGGCAGGAAACCTGCGATCGTTGCAGCGAAAAGGCGGGCGCTCTGACGCGTGAGGAAGAGACAGCCCGTACTCGCTTGGAACATCTCGCCGCCCGCAAGCGTGAGGCCGAACGCCGTAGCCAGGAGCTCCAGGGAGAGCTTCGGGAACTCGATCCGCGGGGGCACGAGGTTCTCCTTGGTCAGGAACGGGAACAGCTGGCGCGGGTAGAGCGGGAGAGAGAAGAGCTGGGCTCCGCGGAGCGAGATACCCGCCGTACCCTGGCGAAATTGCGCGCCTCGGTCGCGGACCTGGAACAGCGCCTGGACAAGGAACGCGCCGCCCACCAGGAGATGCATTCCGCGCTGTCTTCCCTGCAGGCGCGTCAGCAGGCAGCGCTCGGCAGCGATCAGGAGCAGGTCAACCAGTGGCTGGAGGAGACGCAGCTCGCCGCCGTACAGCGCCTGGGCGAACGCTTGCAGGTGGCGCCCCGTTGGCGCCAGGCGGTGGAATTAGTGTTGGGAAGATACTTGCAGGCGGTGGAGTCGCCCAGCCTGGAAGAGGTGTTTCCAGCCCTGGATCGGTTGTCGGCGGGCGTGGTGGGCGTTTACCGATTGCCGTGCCCCGCCGCGCCCCCGGATGCGAAAGACAACGGGTTGCCTCCTTTGCTTCGCTACATAGAGACTCCGGAATTTCCCGCGGGCTTGCTTGCCGGCGTGTTCGCCGCCGAACATACGGAGGCGGCGCTGGCTGCGCGTCAGCGCCTGCAGCCGGGGCAAAGCGTCGTGACGCCAGATGGTCTTTGGTTGGGGCGCGACTGGTTATGGCTGATGCGCCGCCGCGGCGATGAAAGCATTTTGGAGCGGGAGGTCGAACGCAAGCGCTTGCAGCAAGACTATGCCGAGTCGCGGAAACGCTATCGCGGGCTGGAAGAGGAGTTGGCGCAGTTGCGTTGCGAGGCCGCGCGCCAGGAAGCCGCCTGCCAGGAATTGCGCGAGCGGCTGCAGGTTTGCCAGGAAGCCTTTGGCGAGCGACATTCTCGCCTGGCTGCCGACCGGGCCCGACGGCAGCAGCGCCAGGAACGCGCTGAGCGTATCGGGCGGGAACTCGAGAAGCTTGCGGCGGAAGGGGATGCGATCGGAGACGAACAAGAAAAGCTGCGGCAACTATTGTCATCCCTGCAGCCGCGTAAGGAGAAGTTGGAGCAGGAACGCGAACGACTTTTAGAGCGTCGGCAACGGCAGCGGGACGAATTGGCGGCGGCGCGGCAGCGTTGGCAGGCGAGCGGCGATGCGTTGCACGAAACAGACCTGCAGTTGGAGTCATTGAACTCCCGAAAGGAGTCGCGGCAACGGGCCTTGAAGCGTCAGCAACAGGCGCAGCAACAGCTGGCGGTGCGCTACCGGGAGCTACGCGCCGATCTGGAGCAGGCCCGGGCTCCTCTGGCCGGCTGGCAGGAGCGGTTGCAAAAGGGGCTGGAGCAGCGCCTGCAATTGGAGCGGGAGTTGCAACAGGGGCGTGAGAAGTTGACTCGGCAGCAAGAGAGCCAGCAGGCGCAGGAGCGCCAGCGGGCAGAGTGCGAGAACCTCCTGCGCGAACAGGAGGCCGCGGTGCAGCAGGAGCAGCTCGCCGTCGGCGAAGCCCGGGTCCGCATGGAGGCGGCAGCAGAGCGGTTGACCGCGTTGGACGGCGTTGGCACCCCCGAAGAGGTCCTGTCCGGCCTGGAAGAGGGTGCCGATCCCGCGCTTTGGCAACGGCGCTTGGACAGAATACAGCGCCGAATCCAGCAGTTGGGCACGGTTAACCTGGCGGCGGTGGAAGAACATGCCCGGTTAACCGAGCGGCAGCAGGAGCAGGAGCGCCAGTACGAGGATCTGCAGCGTGGTCTGGAGACCTTGGAGCGCGCGATTCGTCGTATTGATCGGGAGATGCGGAAGCGCTTTCAAGATACCTTGGAGAAACTGGACGGGCACTTGCAAGACTTGTTCCCTCGTCTGTTCGGCGGCGGACAAGCGCGGTTGGAACTGATCGAACCCGGGCAGGCCGAGTCCGGGGTGGCGATCCGCGCCCGGCCTCCGGGAAAACGAGGGGAGGCGATCCACTTGTTGTCCGGAGGAGAAAAGGCTTTGACGGCGGTAGCTTTGCTCTTCTCCATCTTCCGTTTGAACCCTGCGCCGCTATGTTTGCTCGACGAGGTGGACGCGCCTCTGGACGATGTCAATGTTGGCCGCTTCCTGGAGTTGGTGCGCTCCATGACGGATACGGTGCAATTCGTTTTCGTTACCCACAATAAGATCAGCATGGAAATGGCCGATGCCCTGCTGGGAGTTACTATGCGGGAACCGGGCATTTCGCGCATCGTCTCTGTAGATGTCGGAGAGGCCGTCGAGCTGGCTGCCACGGCCTAGCGTACCGAGCGATGGACGGCAGTTTGCGTTTCAGTCTCCTGTTGTTGGGGCTACTGCTGTTGTTGGGGCTCTATCTTTGGGGAGCCGTGAAGGGGCGCCGCGATAACCGCCGTCTGCCGGGCAGGTCGCATGGCGACAACGTGCACGGGCGGCGGCGAGAGGAAGAAGGTTCTGGTTCCGCGCGGCGGCAGACTCTTGCCGAACTCGGCTCTTTGATCCACAGCAGTCGGCAACGGCGCCGGGGGACACTCCCGCCGCTGGCATCGGCGCCGACCCGGCCTGGCGCCGGCGGCCCCCTTAATGACGATGTCACCCGGCCTCCTGACGACAGGGTCTTTGCCGATGCCGCCCCTCCTGATCTCCTCTATGACAAGGCGGACGATACGATCACACAAGCCCCCGCCCCCTCCTCCGGGAGCCTGACGGACAAAGAAGAGCTGTTGCTCGTCTATGTAACCGCACGCGGAGACAGAGCCTTTACCGGTACGGAGATCGAGGCGGCTCTGGAGTCTGCCGGATTACGGCGCGGCGCCCTGGATATCTTCCACTGTTGCGTCTCGGTGGAGAATACGCAGGCCATGCCCTCGTTCAGCGTAGCCAATATGTACGAACCGGGGACCTTATCTGCCGCTGAGTTGCCTCGCCTGCGCACCGGCGGCCTGGTGTTCTTTCTGCGCCTGCCGCATCCCGATGGCGTGGAATCCCTGGCACGGATGTTGGAAGGGGCGCACACAGTGGCCCGTCAGCTTGGCGGAGAACTTTCCAATTCTGAGGGCGACGCGCTCACTCCAGAAGGCATACAGCAGCTGCATCGGTATGCCGAACAGGCTTGTCGTCCATTGCCGACCGCGGAGCGGTAAGCCCGCGTGGGCTGTGAGGAGGAAGAGCGGGAGCGGGCGACGCGGCGTTGCGCCGAATTGCGCCAGGATATCCTGCGGCACGACCACAGTTATTACGTGCTGGATGCGCCACTGATCCCGGATGCCCAATATGATCGCCTGTTGCGCGAGCTGGCCCGCCTCGAGGAGCAATACGGACTGGCCGTCCCCGACTCGCCCACGCAACGGGTAGCTGGAAGGCCGCGGGGCGATTTTCGGGCACTGCGCCACCTGTCGCCGATGCTCTCTTTGAGCAACGCGTTTGACCGGGAAGAACTGTGCGCTTTTGACGAACGCATGCGCCGATTGCTAGACGCGAAGGAGGTGGAGTATGTTGCCGAGCCCAAGCTGGACGGCTTGGCGCTCAATTTGCTCTACGAGCATGGCCGATTACTCCAGGCCGCGACCCGCGGTGACGGTCGGGTCGGCGAAGAGGTCACAGCCAATGCCCGCACCATCGGCATGATCCTGCCGCGCCTGCTGGGGGCGTCCTTCCCCGCGCGCATGGAAGTTCGGGGCGAGATCTATATGACCCGCCAAGGCTTCGCGGAATTGAATCGTCGCCAGCGGGAGTCGGGGGCAAAACCTTTCGTCAATCCTCGCAACGCAGCGGCAGGCAGTCTGCGGCAATTGAACCCGGCGGTGACGCGCCGCCGCCCCTTGCGTTTCCAGGCGCACGGCGTCGGAGAGTGTTCCGGCCTCCGGCCGCGACGGCACTCTGAGTTGTTGCGGCAACTGGCGGCCTGGGGATTGCCGGTTTCTTCCCGCTTCGAGATCGTGCGCGGCAGCCGCGGGTGCCTGGGCTACTATCGCCGGCTTCTTGCCAGCCGGGAACGATTGGACTGCGAAATTGACGGCGCGGTTTTCAAAGTAGAGACCCTGGCTGACCAAGCTCGCCTGGGCGCGGTCGCGCGCGCCCCCCGTTGGGCCGTCGCATTTAAATTCCCTTCCAGGGAAGAGAATACCCGGATTCTGGACATAGAGACGCAGGTAGGCCGTACCGGCGTCCTGACCCCAGTGGCTCGTCTGGCGCCGGTATTCGTCGGCGGTGTCACGGTGACCAATGCTACGCTGCACAATTGGCAGGAAATCCAGGGGCGGGACATCCGTATCGGCGATACCGTCGTTGTCCGTCGGGCCGGGGATGTCATCCCCGAAGTCGTCGGAGTACGACGGGAGTTACGCCCCGCCAACGCTGCGGTTTGCCGCCTGCCGGCAAACTGTCCTGCCTGCGGAAGCGGCGTCCGCACCGAAGGGGCATTGCTCTATTGCCGGAACCGCGACCACTGCCCGGCGCAACGCAAGACCCGTCTGCTCCACTTTGTCTCACGCAAGGCGATGGACATTGAGGGTTTCGGCGCCGCTCTTATTGAGCAGCTGCTCGAACAAGGCTTGGTGCAATCGCCAGCGGATCTGTATTCCCTGCGCCGTGAAGACCTGTTGCGGCTGGAGCGAGTCGCCGATCGCTCGGCCGACAACCTGTTGGCCAACCTCCATGCCAGTCGCCAGACGACCCTGGGGCGCTTTCTATACGCCTTGGGAATCTCCGGGGTGGGAGAACAGCTCGCCTATTGCCTGGCAGCGGTTTTTTCGCGCTTGGATGAGTTGCTTCGCGCCGGGGTCGAGGTCTTGTGCTTTGTCCCTGACATCGGCGCGAAAAGAGCACAGGAGATCCACGGCTTCCTGCAGGCCCCGGAGAACCGGGAACAAATCTCCCGGTTACGGGCATCCGGGGTATCCTGGAAGGAGTCAATGCCTGCGCCTGAAAGCCATCCCCGGCCACTGCTTGATTTCTTTGAGCGATTCCAGCATTTGCGGGCCGCTTTCGGCTCTGGCTGCAAACCCTTGCGCATCCCGACCCCGCGGGGATTTCAGGAGCGACCGCCGCTGGCGGGCATCGGCAAGGGACGGGCGCAACAGTGCGCCGCCTGGCTGGGTGCGCGGTTTTCCAGTTTGCGCGAGTTCCTTGCCCAGGGGCGCGACGGCATGGCCGCTGCCTTGGGGGAAGAGGGGGGGCCGGACTCGGCTACGGCGGCGGCGCTGTTGGCCCTGCTTACCGATCCTTACTACCGGCGCATTGTCGATCAGCTACATGGCCTGGGGCTTTGCTGGCAAGGGGCTTCCGCGGCGCCGGGCCGGAAGTCGCCGATTTTCGTGTTGACCGGTACCTTGCCGTCCCTGTCGCGGATGCAGGCCAAGAGTCTGATCGAGGCCAGCGGGGGACGGGTCGGCAGCAGCGTATCTTCCCGCACTGGTTATTTGGTCGTGGGGCGGTCGCCCGGAGAAAAGCTGCGCCAGGCGCGCGCACTGCACATACCGGAACTGGACGAAGAAGGGTTGCGGCGACTGTTAGATGCGGACTAAGACGGGCGGTCCGCATGGCAGGTCCCAGCGTCTGTTGTAACAGGGAATGGAGGCATCCGGGCGGCGCCCCGGAGATACGCCCCGGAGATACCTGTAATGAAGAAGAATAATGCCGAACAGCTATTGTTGGACCGTGCCCGGCAGGGAGACCGCCATGCCTTCGATTTGCTCGTGGCGAAATACCAGCAGCGTGTGCACCGTATGCTCAGCCGCCTCCTGCCGAACCCGGAGGATGCCTACGATATTGCCCAGGAGACCTTCCTGCGCGCTTACCAGGGTCTGGGCTCTTTTCAGGGAAAGAGCACCTTTTATACCTGGCTGTACCGGATTGCCATTAATGCCGCGCGCAACCATCTCGCCATGCAGTCTCGTCGCCCGGTATCGCTTCCGTGGCCGGATGTTCCGGAACCATTTGCCAATGAAGAAAATCTAAGAGAAAATGATACCCCGGAACATGCGTTGTTGCGTGACGAAATCCAGGAGGTTGTCATCCAGGCATTCGAAGTCTTGCCGGAAGAATGGAAGACAGCTATTACCTTGCGTGAAGTGGAAGGACTCAGTTACGAGGAGATCTCCGAAGCCATGTCATGTCCCATAGGCACGGTTCGTTCCCGCATCTTTCGTGCCCGGGAGGCGATTAGCCAGCGCCTGCGGGAATTGCAGGAGGAATAGGACCGTGAACCGAGTAAATAATCCTCAGACGGAAACTTGGCTGTCTGCCTGGCTGGATGACGAGGCCGAATGCCAGGAGGGTGCGCTGGAGCGCCTGTTGCACGATCCCGGGTTGCGCGCAAAATGGCGCGGCTACCACGTGATCGGCGACTGTCTGCGCAGCCAGTTTTCCGGGCGGGCACGCCTGTTGCAGCCCGTTCCCCCCCGCCGCCGGGGGTTGGCGTTGGCCTTTGGTTGCGCCTTGGCGGTCTTGCTGACATTTGGGATCGTTATGATGCTGGTGCCAGCGGTCGGTGACCGCGGCGGGAACGGGGAGAATGTCGTGGCGTTGCCGGATTTGCCTCTGCAGATCGTTAGCCGGGTGCCTGGAGAACTGGCGCCGCCGCAACGCCGTTTGGCCATTTATCTGGTCCACCACAGCGAGTATCTCGCCCACAGCAGCGCTCAGGGAATGTTTTCTTATGCCAGAATTGTGGCGGCTACCGAGACTGGGCCGTAAATTTCTGCTCCCGTTCCTGCTCGCGTTTGCGTCTCCGGCCTTTCAGGCACAGGCGCAATCTCGGGATACGGAACCCGCGGATCGGTTGTTGCGGGAAATGATCCAGGCCAACCGCAAATTGCGATACGATGGCGTCTTCCTGTACCGCCGGGACGATTTGATCTCCCCAGTGCGAGTGATCCACCATCATCCTGGCGAGCAGAAAATTGTCTCGTTGAATGGGCTCGTGCGTGAGCCTTTCCCTGACCGTGCCCGGGCATCGGGCGTGTCCGCCCGCTCCGAGGACCGCAGCTACCTGCTGAAGAACCCGAATATGCGGCCGGATCGCCTGGCCCCCTTGCCGCGGCTCTCCATTCGGCAAATGCAGCAGTACTACGACCTGCAAGTGACGGGGGAGGGTCGTGTGGTCGGGCGCCCTGTTTGGATCCTGGAGGCGCGTCCGCTGGACGATCTGCGCTACGGCCGTCGCTTTCACATAGACCGGGCAACCTGCCTGCTGCTGCAATCGGAAGTGAAGGAATCCAACGGCCGCATCATCGAGCAGATTACCTTCGTGTCGCTACGGTTGCTGGAGCCGGAAACGACGGAGGATGACGCTGTTTCTTCACACGATTGGGAAGAAGAGGCGCCGGTTGCCGGGGAAGAAGGACAGTCCGGTTGGACCTTTTCTGCCGCGGCGCACGGTTTTGCTCTGGCGGATGGAGGCTTGCAACCATTACGCATCGCAGGAGCGCCGGTGAACCAAGTCGTACTGACCGACGGCCTTGCTTCCGTCTCCGTATTCATTGAAGTCCGGCCCGGGGGATCGCTGTATATCCCGGAGGGTTCCACCAATCTGAGCGGGCTCAATGCCCACACGGCCTATAAAGACGGCTACCAGGTCACTGCCATCGGCGTTGTTCCGTTACGCACGGTGCGGCTCATCGCCGATTCGGCGCGGCCGGCTTCCGGGTCGTGATGCCGGGGCGGTTTCGCAACACCCTGCTGCCGGCGATCCTGTGGGCGGCGGCACTGCCCCTCGCCGCCGCGTCGCCCCTGCCGGACTTTACTGACCTGGTCGAGGAGAACAGCCCCGCGGTGGTCAGTATCGAGGCCCATGCCGCACCGCCGCAAATCGCACGCAGGCATGAGATCCCCAAGGATCACCCCTTGTTCCATTTCTTCGAGAAGTTCTTCAAGGACCCTCCGGCCGGACGGACCCCCTGGTCTGCCCCGCGCGGTTCGGGTTTTCTGGTCTCTGCCGACGGCTATATCCTTACCAACCGTCACGTCGTAGGCAACTCGGAGAAGATCGTGGTGCGGCTACAGGATCGCCGCGAGTTCCGGGCCAAACTCATAGGTACCGATGAACATTCCGATCTCGCCGTATTGCATATTGATGCCGAAGACCTTCCCGCAGTAACCGTCGGCGATTCCTCCCGCCTCAGGGTGGGGGAATGGGTCATGGCCATTGGCTCGCCCTTCGGGTTCGACTATTCGGTGACCGTTGGGGTCGTCAGCGCCATTGGCCGCGGGTTGCCGAACGAAAATTACGTGCCTTATATCCAAACCGACGTCGCCATCAACCCGGGCAACTCCGGCGGGCCGCTGTTTACCCTGAACGGCGACGTAGTCGGCGTGAACGCACAGATTTTCAGTCCCACTGGCGGCTACTCCGGGCTGTCTTTTACCATTCCGATCAACCTCGCCATGGAAGTTTACCGGCAGATCCGCGAACATGGCCGGGTCACGCGCGGCTGGCTTGGAGTGCGCATACAGGATGTTACCCACGAACTGGCCGCGTCGTTTAACATGGACCAGGCGCGCGGCGCCTTGATCGCCCAGGTGTTGCCGGCCAGCCCGGCCATGCGCGCCGGTTTGAGGGAAGGGGATGTTATCGTGCGTTTTGGCGACCGGGAGATTATCTACGCCTCCGACCTGCCGCCGCGAGTTGGATCCGCGGCCATCGGCAGCGAGGTGGCGCTCGAACTGATCCGGGACGGGCGTAGCAGATCCCTGCAGGTCACTGTAGGAGAATTGCCTGGGGATGCAGCGGATCGGCCGTTGGCGGATGTTGCACCGCCCGCAGCGCCCCTGGGACTGGAGGTGAGCGATCCCACCGAGGAGGAGCGGCAGGAGTTGGCGCTTGGCGACCACGGGGTGGTCGTACGGAAAGTGATGCCGGGGCCGGCGCTCGCCGCCGGCATCCGCGTAGGCGATGCGCTGTTGCAGTTCGATAATCGCGAGCTCGAAGGCAGCCAACACTTCCGCGCATTGGCCGGTAAGCTTGCTGTGGGAAAGCCAGTGCCGATTCTGCTCCAACGCGACGGCGTACCCCTGTTTCTGGCGTTGCGGCGTGACCCGCTGCCCGAGGATTTGCCCTGAAGGAGCAGGAGCCTGGCCAGGCCCGCCCCGTCCAGCGGCGCGTTATGCCCCTGCTGCAATCGTCTTCTGTCGGCTCCATGGATTCTATGCGCAACTTTTCCATCGTCGCCCATGTGGATCACGGCAAATCCACATTGGCCGATCGCTTGATCCAATCCTGTGGCGGTCTCAGCGAACGGCAGATGCAGGAGCAGGTGCTGGACTCCATGGATCTGGAGCGGGAGCGAGGGATTACGATCAAGGCGCAGAGCGCTGCCTTGCGTCACACTGCCGCCAATGGCCGGGAATACCTGCTGAACTTGATCGATACCCCCGGACATGCTGATTTCAGCTACGAGGTATCGCGTTCGCTGGCTGCCTGCGAAGGGGCGCTACTGGTTATAGACGCCAGCCAGGGGGTGGAGGCCCAAAGCATCGCCACCTGCCGGATCGCCCTGGAACAGAAGCTGGAGATCGTCCCGGTCTTGAACAAAATCGATCTCCCGTCCGCCGACCCGGAGCGCGTATCGCGGCAGATCGAGGAAGTGCTGGGCCTGTCTGTACGTGAAGCGCCGCGGATCAGCGCCAAATGCGGTCAGGGGATACCCGCGCTGTTGGACACTCTGGTGCGCCGCTTTCCTCCTCCCCACGGCGATCAGGAAGCACCTTTGCGGGCCTTAATCGTTGATTCCTGGTTCGACAATTACCATGGGGTCGTCTCCCTGGTGCGTGTGTTCGATGGGGCGGTCGCCGTCGGTGACCGCGTTCAGATCTTTTCGACGGGGCGAGCATATCCGGTGCAGCGATTGGGCGTCTTTACGCCGCGGGATGTCCCACGCCAGCGGCTGCATGCCGGCGAGGTAGGGTTTCTGATTGCCGGCATCAAGGAAATTGACGGCGCCCCGGTAGGGGATACCCTGACCTTGGCCCGGCGGCCGGCATCCCGCTCGCTGCCGGGTTTCCGACGGATCAAGCCGCGGGTCTTCGCCGGTCTGTTCCCTGCGGATTCCTCCTGCTGCGATGCGTTGCGCGCCGCCTTGGAAAAATTACGCCTGAACGACTCGGCCCTGCATTTCGAGGCAGAACATTCCCAGTCTCTGGGCATGGGATTCCGCTGCGGCTTTCTGGGAATGTTGCATATGGAGATCGTCCAGGAACGCCTGGAACGAGAATACGGCCTGGACTTAATCACGACTATGCCGACGGTTATTTACCAGGCGTTGACTGACAGTGGCGAACTGCTGTCAGTGGATAATCCGGCTCGGATTCCGGAACGGACCCGGATTGTCGAGTGGCGCGAACCAGTAGTTCGGGCCGACCTGCTCGCGCCGCGGGAATACGTGGGCCGGGTGCTGGCCTTGTGCCTGAAACGGCGTGGCAAACAGCAGGAAATCCGTTACCTGGAGGGTCGTGCGGCACTGCGCTTCGAGATGCCGCTGAGCGAGATTGTGCTGGATTTTTTCGACCGGCTGAAGTCCGTCAGCAGCGGTTATGCCTCTTTCGATTACGACTTTCTGGGTTTCGTTCCCGCCGACCTGGTGCGGCTGGATGTGTTGCTCAACAGCAAGCGAGTGGACGCCTTGTCATCTATTGAGCACCGCGACTCTGTTGCCGTCCGCGCCCGGCAATTGGCGCGGAGGCTCAAGGAGGCGATCCCCAGGCAGATGTTCGACGTGGCCATCCAGGCCGCTCTCGGTTCGAAGATTATCGCCCGGGAGACCGTCAAGGGCCTGCGCAAAGACGTGACCGCCAAGTGCTACGGCGGAGATATTACCCGCAAGCGCAAGCTCCTGGAGCGCCAGAAGGCCGGCAAGCGCCGGATGAAGAGCTTCGGTGACGTACAGATTCCACAGGAGGCCTTCCTGGCGCTGTTGCGGGCGGAGAGGCAGGGTTGAGTATAGATTTTTCCTGGGTGATGGCCTCGTTGGTCCTGGCCAGCGGCGGACTCGTGTGCGCCGGCCGGTTGGGCCGGTACTGCGACCGAGAATGGGCGGAGTCGGGGGTCGTCCAGTTGGCTCGCTCTCTGTTTCCGGTATTCCTGATCGTGTTCCTGATCCGTTCCTTCCTGATCGAACCGTTCCGTATCCCCTCGGCGTCTATGATGCCCACCCTGCTGGCGGGCGATCTCATACTGGTCAATAAATTCGACTATGGCATTCGGTTGCCCTTGGTCCACTATAAGATCGTCGGCGACGGTCAGCCGCGCCGGGGCGACGTAATCGTGTTCCGCTATCCGCTGAACCCCCGCCTGTCCTATATCAAGCGCGTGATCGGTCTGCCCGGCGACCGGGTACGCTATCACGAGAAAAACCTGTATATTAACGGCATGCCGGTAGAGCGCGCGCAAATTGGAGGCTTGGATACGGAGGAGCCCGGGAATGATGGCGGGCGCGGCCGCCTGTCCTGGGAAGAACTGCTACCCGGCAGGGCACACGAGATCCTGGTGGACCCGCGGCAAGACCTGGTCACGGAGACGAACGTGGTTGTCCCGGAGGCGCATTATTTCGTTCTGGGAGACAACCGGGATAACAGCAGGGACAGCAGGTTCTGGGGTTTCGTCCCGGACGATCACCTGGTAGGCAAGGCCTTCCTGGTTTGGCTGAGTTGGAACGGAGGGATCGTATGGCAAAGAATAGGCAAAAGCATCCAATAGCATTCGGCGGCCAATGGCGGCGTCAACTCGGGCTCAGCCTCAGCGGCGTAGCGATAGCGGGGACTATCTTTTTGGGCATCGCCTATCTAGGGCTAAAGATTTACCCTCTTTACTACGAACGCTTTCTGGTCATCCAGGTGATGGACACCTTGGTTGCGGACCGGAAAACGGCACGGTCCAACGAGGCCCAACTGCGGTTCAAGTTTCTGCGCTTGGCGGGTCTGAATGGCATCACAGTCATAAAGCAGACAAATATCCACGAGACCTTCAACGTGGTGGAGCCCAGGAAAAAGGGACAGCCAAGGCTCCTTGTCGTCACTTACGAGGCGCGGTCACCGCTGTTTGCGGATCTGGATCTGTTGCTGAAATTCCATCAGGAGCGGATGTTGGGAGAAGGGGAGGGCTGACAATAGCCTCGAAGATTGCCGATAACCGGGAGCTCATGCCTTGCGAGTTATTACGGCATCGCTTTCGCGACCGCGAATTATATTGCCAGGCTCTGACCCACAGTAGTGCGGGTTCTCCCCATAATCAGCGCCTGGAGTATCTTGGGGATTCTTTACTTGGCTTTTTGATTGCGGAGCACTTGTTCCGACGCTTCCCACGGTCCCGGGAGGGAGAGTTGACCCGGATGCGCGCCCACCTGGTCCGGGGGGGCGCCCTGGCACGATTGGCGCTGGCGCATGGTCTGGATCGGCGTATCCGGCTGGGGAAAAGCATCGCCGCCCGTCTGCCGCTTCCAGAATCGGTACTCGCGAGCCTGGTCGAGGCTATTGTCGGCGCCATCTACATGGACGGCGGTCTTGAGCGTTGCCGACGCGCCGTTCGCTTTCTTTATGGCAAGGAACTAAAAAGCTTTGCGCCGTCCCGTGCCCGCAAATCTTCCAAGACGCGCCTGAACGAATTTCTTCAGGCACAGGGATGGGCCCTGCCGGTCTATCGCGTACTGGGCAAGGATAGCTGCCTTGAAGAGGAGAAATTTATCATACAGTGTCAGGTCTTCGCCGCGGGCAACGGCGCCGCGGACAGCGGGAGCCAGGGAGGCATAGAGCTGATCTGCCAGGGTTCGGGGCACAGCAAGCGCCGGGCGGAAGAAGAGGCGGCGGGCAAGGTCCTGGCACGGTTGCAGGTGCAGTCTTGAACTTTTTGCCGCGCCGGGAATGCCCGGTTCCCGGCCCTGACTATGGCCGCCGCGTTGCTCTCGTTGGCCGGCCCAATGTAGGCAAGTCCACGTTGCTAAACCGGGTCTTGGGGCGCAAACTCAGCATTGCCTCACGACGCCCGCAGACGACCCGCTTTTGGGTTGCCGGCTGCAAGAACGGCCCCGATGGGCAAATCGTTTACGTAGATACGCCAGGCCTGCAATTTTGTCGGCACGACTCGTTGAATCGCCATCTTCGCAGGGAGGCGATCCGTGCCCTGCACGACGTACACGCTGCAATCTGGGTCGTAGAAGCCCTGCATTGGAGGCGGGAAGACGAATTCGTGCTCGGCCTTTTGCGGGATCTGCATCCGCCCCTGCCTACCCTGGTGGCGGTTAACAAAGTGGACCAGGTTCGGGACAAAACGCGCCTGCTGCCTTATCTGGAGCGGTTAGCGGGGCATCTGGATCGCTGCGAGGCGGTTCCTTTATCGGCCCGCACTGGTTTGCAAGTGGACGTGTTGGAACGGTGCTTGGCGCGTCTGCTCCCTGCACCGCCTGTGCCGTGCCCGGTCCAGGAGGAAGAATCAGTTAATTTACCAAGGACTTGCGCTGAATTGTTGCGAGAGAAGCTTTTACATCGTTTGGGTGCGGAACTGCCTTATTCTCTGGCAGTGACTGCCGAGGAGCAGACGGCTTGCGGTCCGATATTGCACTTGCGCGCCGTGGTTTGGGTAGAGAGGGAAGGGCAGAAGCGAATCGTAATCGGCAAGGAGGGAACGGTGCTCAAGGAGGCTGGGCGCCAGGCTCGTTGCGAGTTGGAGGCGATGCTGGGCCGGCAGGTGAACTTGAAGAGTTGGGTCCGGGTCAGACCGGGCTGGTCTGCCGACCCCCGGGCCATCCTGCAATTCTGCGGCTGAATGCGGCGCGGCCGTGCGGACGGACTTACATCCCTGTTATATATTGCACCGGCGTCCCTATCGGGAACATAGCTTGCTGATCGAGGTGCTCTCTCGCCGTCATGGTCGCTGGGGGCTCGTGGCTCGCGGCGTTCGTCGTCGTAGTCGTCGCCCCGCCATTCCGTTACAGCCATTTCAACTGTTGCTGCTTTCCTGGCAGGGGCGTGGCGAACTGGGGACGCTGACCCGGCACGAATCGGCTGCGCCGCCGCTCGCTTTGCCTGTAGAAAACTACTTTGCCGCCCTCTATCTCAATGAATTATTGCTGTCGCTGTTACACCGCTACGAACCGCACCATAGGTTGTTCGCTTCTTATCACGATACCTTGCTTTCGTTGCAGGGCGGTGGGGACCAGGAGGCGCCGCTGCGCAGTTTCGAGGTGTGCCTGCTGCGGGAACTCGGCTACGGCCCGGCCCTGGAGCGGGAGCATCCTTCCGGAGAGTACATCTGTGCCGAAGCGCAATACTATTACCAGGTCGGGTTGGGTCCCTGCCGTAATCGTCCGGCAGGCGATTACCAACAGATATCCGGGCGGGCCTTGCAATTCCTCTCCGGAGAGGGTCCTGCTACGCCGACCTCGTTGCGCGAGGCGAAGCGTCTGTTGCGCCATATTCTGGCGCAGCAGTTGAATGGCCGTCCCCTTGCCAGCCGCGCGCTGTACCGCGAATATCTGGGGCTGTCGCACTTGGCTTCAGAACAGGCATCAAGCAGCGCCTAGACCCCGGATGATTTACGGGATTGGTCTGGATATTGTTGATGTCAGGCGGATACGCTCCACTTGGCGTCGTTTCGGAGAACGCCTGGCGCGGCGGCTGTTGCACCGGGAAGAGCTGCTGGAGTATGCCGCCTGCCGTCACCCGGAATATTATCTGGCCAAACGCTTGGCGGCTAAGGAAGCGCTGGTCAAGGCCTTGGGCACCGGTTTTCAGGATGGGATCGTCGCCAGCCAACTGCTGCTCACCCATTTGCCCAGCGGCCAGCCGCAACTGCATTGCCAGGGAATAGCGGGGAAATTACTGCTGGAGCGCGGGATTACGGAGCGGCATGTCAGCATCACGGACGAAAAACATTATGTATTGGCCTGTGTCGTACTGGGCCGCGGTCGGCGCCGAGACTGACCGGACGAGGACTCTTTCTTCCTGTCTGCCATGGCGCCTCCTTCCGTTCCGCCTTGCCGCCTGCCTGTAGCCGATCGTGACGGGGCATTGCCTTTGGCAGGGGCGCGGTCACGGCGCCCTCCGCCGCCGCGCCGCCCGCGACGGCGGCCACCGCTGCGCCGGGTTTCGCCTCGACTTTGGCGCTCTTGCCGCGGCCGCCGACCTGCTGTCCCGCCGCTACGGCGCCCCCAGCCGCGCAGGGCATCCCACAGCCGCAACAGCCATCCTCTCCTGCCGCCGCCGTGTCCTGGAGCCATTCCTTCCACTACCGCTCGCGGCACCTTGCGTTGGCTGCGCCGCAGGTAATTCTCCAATTTCGAAGAAAGCGCGGTTCCTTCTTCCCGTCTCTCCTCGCGCGCTTCGGATTCCCCTCGGCGTAGCCGGCGCAGTTGGTAGCGCGGGATTTCCAGACCCGCGTCCGGGATCATAAGGATACGAATATTCTCGCGTTTCTCGATCTCCAGCAGGGTCTCCCGCTTCTCGTTGCCGAGGAAGGTCGCTACGTCGATCGGCAGGTGGATAACTACCTGAGCAGTGGACTCCTTGACGGCCTCCTCTTCGATCAGCCGCAACAAGGCAAAGGCCTGTGATTCCAGCGAACGGACCCGCCCGGTACCGCTGCAACGCGGGCAGGCCTCAGAATTCGCGTCGCTGAGCGAAGGCCGCAGCCGTTGGCGGGACATCTCCAAAAGTCCGAAACGGGAAATCCCCCCCATCTGCACCCGCGCACGGTCCAGGCGTACGCATTTGCGCATCCGGGACTCCACTTCGCGCTGACTGGCGTTGTTGGCCATGTCAATGAAATCCACCACGAGCAGTCCCCCCAGGTCGCGCAGGCGCAACTGGCGCGCGATCTCCTCTGCCGCCTCAAGGTTGGTGGTCAGCGCCGTTTCTTCAATGTCGCCGCCGGCAGTGGCGCGGGCGGAGTTAATATCTATGGTGATCAGCGCCTCGGTGTGGTCAATTACCAGAGAACCGCCAGAGGGTAGCGAGACCTCGCGGGCAAAGGCGGAATCGATCTGGCTCTCAATATGGTTACGGACGAACAGGGGCTCCGGCCCGGAGTACAGGCGCAACTTGTCGAGAAATTGCGGCATGGCTTGCTCCATGAATTCCCGCGTCCGCTGATAGAAGTCCTCGTTGTCTATAAGGATCTCCTGTATGTCGCCGCGCAAGTAGTCACGCAGGATCCGCACTACAATGTCGCTTTCCCGGTACACCAGAACCGGGGCCGCTCGCTCTTCGGCAGCCGCCTCGATGGTCGCCCACAGGCGCAACAGGTAATCCAGATCCCGCTGTAATTCGTTGGCATCCATGCCGACACCCGCGGTGCGCAGGATCAAGCCCATGCCCCGGGGGATCTCCAGTGTGCTCAGAGCCTCCCGCGCCTGCTCCCGGTCATTGCCTTCGATCTGCCTGGATACTCCGCCGGCGCGGGGGTTGTTGGGCATCAGCACGAGATAGCGCCCGGCCAGGCTGACGAAGGTGGTCAGGGCAGCGCCTTTGTTTCCGCGCTCTTCCTTTTCTACCTGGACGAGCAACTCGCGACCCTCTTTCAATGCTTCGCCAGGGGCAGGGCGCTCGTCGTCGTCCGCCTCCGGCCGGTCGGGCAGGCAGAGCACATGCGCCACCTCTTTGAAAGGCAGAAAACCGTGGCGCCCCGTGCCGTAGTCCAGGAAGGCGGCCTCCAGGCTGGGTTCCACTCGCGCTATCCGCGCCTTGTAAATACTGCCTTTCCTTTGCTCCCGGGTCCCGGACTCGATATTGAGGTCGTATAGTTGCTGACCATCCACTAGAGCGACACGCACTTCCTCTGGTTGGGCGGCATTGATTAGCATTTTTTTCATTTGTAGATCCTCTGCTTTTCAGCGATTATCGGTTAGGCGCACCAAGCGCGTCCCACAGCTCGGTCACGGGGACGCCACGGGGCGCCGCGGTTGCCGAAGGCGCTGTCAGGCGAAGTCGTGAAAGCGATTGCTGCGTGTGGCGTGCAAGGGAAACCCCTGCAACGGTCCTCGAACGAAAACGCTTAATGCCAAACCCCCTTCGGCCCCTGGGGACAGACGCAAGGACGCGATCTCGTTGTCGCCCCGATGTCCACCCGCGGATGTCCGCCCGCGCCAGATGCTGCTACTATAGCAGACATGGCAGATGCGGACAACAGCGGCCATTACCGGCCTGTGGATTATCTGCGGGTGGACGCCGAGCATGACGGTCAGCGCATAGACAATTTCCTTGCTTTCCGGCTGCGCAGCCTGCCGCGCAGGCGCCTCTATCGCCTGTTGCGCCGGGGAGAAATCCGCGTCAACCGGGGCAGGGTCCGGCAGGACTACCGGTTGCGGGTCCGCGACCAGATCCGGTTGCCGCCGCTCTACCTGTTGCCCGCGAACGAATCGCCGCCGCCGTCCGATTCCCTGCGCCGGGAACTCGAAAGCCGCATTCTGCACGAAGACGAGCGTCTGCTGGTCGTGGATAAGCCCGCCGGGCTGGCTGTGCACGGCGGTAGCGGTTTGCGCTACAGCCTGCTGGCGGCGCTACGCCACCTGCGGCCCGATGCGCCTTTCCTGGGATTGGCTCACCGATTGGACCGGGATGCCTCCGGTTGTCTGCTGCTTTGCAAGGACTACCGCTGGCTGCGGGAGTTGCAAGCCAAGTTCCGGCAAGGCCGGGTCCGCAAGAGCTACCTTGCCCTGATTCGGGGCTGCCCGTCCCGGCCCCGGTTGCGGGTCGAATTGCCGCTGGCCAGGGCCGGGAACGCCGACCGCCGCCGCGTCGTCGTTTCCCCGCAGGGGCGCGCCGCCGCCACCAACTTGCAGCTGCGGCGCTCTTACGGCCGGGCCAGCCTGGTCTCGTTGCGAATCCCTACGGGCCGCACCCATCAGATTCGCGTACATACCGCCTCCATCGGCCACCCTCTGGGAGGAGACCGTAAATACGGGGCGCCGGACTTCAATCGTTGGCTGCGGCAGCAGGGTCTGGTGCGGCTATTCCTGCATGCCGACACGCTGAGTTGGAGCGGCCCTCCGGCGGCGCCGCCCTTGCGCGCCCCTCTGCCGGAAGAGCTGCGGTCAGTCTTGCGCCGCCTGGCGGACTGCCCGGATGCCCCCGAGCGAGTGCGGCACATAGGGAAGGGCTGACGGATTCGGTTATGGGAGCTTGGGGACCTGAAGGTTGTTTTTGAGGCGGAAATTTTAGTAAAAAATTAAATATAAACATATATTTATAGATTTAATTGAATATAAATTATTGATTTTGGAACGAGGATGCGACGATGATACGAGGCAAGCGGCATTCGTGGTAGAATTCCCGGCATGGAACAGGCGACTGCCGAATTGCCAACCCAGAGGGCAATAGCGTACTGTGGGGAACGGTTATAAGCGCCGTCGCAGACGCGATGATTGGTGCCGGTCCCTTGGAGACTCGTTTTTATGAAAAAATCTACATCGCTTTTACAGGGCTTTTGTCTAATAGCACTGGCGCATGTTTTTCATCCGCAAATTCAAATGAGCGGAGATTATGTGTATTCGCTTGATGGCGATAGGGATTGCTGAAAGGTAAAGGATGAGCGAGCCTGTCTCAGGAGCCCCTGCGTCCGCCCCCTCTTGGGAGCGCGGTCTGGTGGACCGCATCGCCCGGGAGCATTTTGCGGAACAGCGGCGCAAGCGGTACTGGAGTATCTTCTTCAAACTGCTGATATTCGGCTATTTTTACTTGCTTTTGGGGCTAATCTGGCAGTCTAGCGAGGTACGGAAGAGCGGCGCCCTGTTGGGGATGGGCCGGCATACCGCGGTGGTCGATGTCGAGGGGGTTATCGCTGCTGACGAGCATGCCAGTGCGGATAATATCATCTCCGGGTTGCAGGCTGCTTTCGAGAGTGACGACGCGGCGGCGATTATCCTGCGTATCAACAGCCCGGGCGGCAGCCCCGTGGAGGCCGGTTACGTTAGCGATGAGATTTACCGGTTGCGCCAGAAGCACCCGGACAAGAAGGTTTATGCGGTGGTGACCGGCATCTGTGCCTCGGGCGGTTACTACATCGCTTCCGCTGCCGACCAAATCTACGCCGACCCGGCCAGTATCGTCGGTTCGATCGGAGTGATCCTCTCCAGTTTTGGCTTTGTGGAGGCCCTGGAAAAACTTGGCATACAGCGGCGACTTATGACCGCCGGCACGCACAAAGGGTTGCTGGACCCGTTCTCACCGCAGCGTCAGGAACAAGTCGAACACTTGCAAGTGATGCTGGACAATATCCATAAACAGTTCATTGAGCGGGTCAAGAAAGGCAGGGGAGACCGGTTGACGAACGAGGAGCAGGTCTTCAGCGGCCTGATCTGGACCGGCGAGCAGGGCGTGAAATTGGGTCTTGTAGATGCCCTTGGCGGGATGCATTACGTTGCCCGCGAAGTGGTGGGTGCCGAAGAGATCGTAGATTACACCCAGGGCGAGGAGTACGACTGGGAACGGCTATTTAGCGCTTTGGGCGAGGCAGCGGTCGGCAAGCTGGCCGCAATATTGCACGGCAGTTCACTCCCCCGATAGCGCCCCCCGATAGCGCCCCCGATAGCGCCCCGATAGCGGCGCGCACCCTGCGCCGATCACCCCCTCGGGGAGACTAAGAAACTACCGGCTCCTCTGGTAGCGACGCCAGCAATGGGTCCAGGCCCTCGTGTGCCAACATTTCTGTCAGGCGCACCAGCGGTAGCCCGATCAAGGCGGAGGGATCGTCTCCTCGCACCCACTCCGCCAGGCACAGGCCCAGCCCCTCCGAGCGAAAGGAAGCGGCGCACCCCAGTACCCGCTCTCGCTCCAGGTATGCCTCAATGCAGGCTGGCGACAGTTGCCGGAAACGCACCCGGGTCGCCACACAGTCCAGTTGCATCCGCCCGCTCGGGTGCAGCAGGCACAGGCCGGAAACAAATTCCACCTCTCTTCCGCTAAGCGCCTGCAATTGCCGTTGCGCCCGCTCGCGGTTCCCAGGCTTGCCGAAGATCTCTACCCCGTCCAGTGCCGCTACCTGGTCGGCGCCTACAACCAGCCGTCCCGGGCCGGCCATCGCCCGCGCCTTTGCCTCTGCCAGACGGCGCACGTAATCTCTGGGCGGCTCCGCCTCCCGGCGGCTCTCGTCAATGTTGGCGGGAAGCACCTGGAATGGCAATCCCAGGCGTGCCAGCAACTCCCGCCGCGATGGCGAGGAAGAGGCCAGCACCAATTCCGGGTGTAGAGCTTGCGAGTCCGCCATGGCGC
Organism: Gammaproteobacteria bacterium; assembly: GCA_028817305.1. Lineage (GTDB taxonomy): Bacteria > Pseudomonadota > Gammaproteobacteria > Porifericomitales > Porifericomitaceae > Porifericomes > Porifericomes azotivorans. The sequence goes on from JAPPPX010000193.1 coordinate 65,014, forward strand.
GGATTAAACCCCTGGTCTCCCAAGGGAGTCAAATCGGCGCCGCCAGGTATATTGTGTAGGCAACGGAAGGGTGTGGGGCGACTAACAGCCGAACCTTGAACGCTGGGCAGATGCGGCCGGTCCGCACGCGGGTACAAACCCAGGCGCAGGCTATGCTCGAATGCGCCTCAGCGATTCCTGGCGCGCATGGTCTCGATTTGGAAATAGGCCTTGTACAGATGGCTGGCGAAGCGATAGAACCCGCGCCCTCGTTCTCTGCTCGGCACTACGGCCCCCAGCTTGCGCATCCGGTTGAGAAAGTTGTCCAGCCCCTTGCGCTCGGCAACACTCAGCGTCTCTACCTCCTGCAACTCCTTTCTGGAAAACTCGACTCCGACAATATCGTCATGCGCGGTGAGCTTTTTCAGGATGGAACGGTACCTTCTGCTCTGTAGTTCCCGAACGAGTTCGCTTTTCAGGAAACGACGCTTCACGGCATCGCCTGCCTCGACAATGCCATGGAACATCTCTTCAGGCGTTACCTTCTTGTTCTTTGCCTGCCGCCATACTGCATCGCCGATCTCATGCGCAAGCAATGGCAGGCCGCCGCAATAACGGGCGATCGGCTTGATACCGTTGTTGCTTAGCACGACATTGCGCCGTTTCAGGACCGTCCTGAAGAACGCCGCGCTCTCCGATAACGTCCACGGCTGCAGACGCACCGTCGGCAGCAAAGCCTGCTTCTTTGCCCGCTTCCCGGGGACATTGTTGGCTGTCGCGCTCTCCATCGCATCGTAGAGACAAGTCTCCGTACAGACGAAGAACAGGCAAACGGGGAGATGCGCCGCGCCATTGGCCGCGTCTCCCGCCAAGCGCATCAGCCAATCCGCAAATTCGGGGTCGGCGGCCAGGTCTTCGATGTCATCCAGGATCAACAGCAATACTTTTCTGTCGCTCTTGCCGCTTCCCGCCCTGTTGACGAGTTGCGCCATGATATCGGCGAAATCGCGCAACGCCGCTGCCTGTTCTTTGTCCGCCAGCCGCAACCGTATCCCGGCGCCGTAAGGGCCGCTGTTCTCGATGCGCCCGTTGTCAAAGGCCCGCCACAGGCTCCTGCCCCAGGATTTATTCTCGTTGTCTTTCAGCAGTTGCGACAGGGCCTCGGCCGGCAGTTCCTGTATTCTCTGTGCGCTCCCGAGGCGCACGTGCGCCCGGACGGCCTTCTCGTTGCGCTCCGCGAGCAGGCCGACCAGTGCGGCCAGCGAACTCTTGCCAACGCCGTGCTCGCCGGCGACCCAGCCGACCTGCAATTTTCCTCGCCGCGCCTTGCGCACCATGGCGAGTAGTTTTGCAATCGGCCGCTCGCGGCCAATGAACGTCTCGGCAGGCGCCAGTCGGTTGGGTGCGAAAGGGCTATTTCCTGGATTCATGGCAAAGCTTCCAATTTGAACAAAGGCTTAACTATAACAGAAATCGGCGCCCTTGCGGTAGCCGTAGTCTTTGCCAATGACACGATGCCGGCGCGAGCCGGAACGGGGGCGGCGATTTCAATGTGAAAT
>JAPPPX010000183.1 GCA_028817305.1 Gammaproteobacteria bacterium
GACCCCAGGACGCCCCGCCCTGACGCCCGCCCGCAGGTCACCGGCCTGATCCTGGCCGGCGGGCGGGCGCGGCGCATGGCCGGGCGCGACAAGGGGCTGTTGCCGCTCGCCGGCCGCCCCCTGGCGCAATACGCGCTAAGCGCCCTGGCCCCCCAGGTCCAGCGGCTCCTGATCAGCGCCAACCGCAACCGGGAACGCTACGCCGCCTTCGGCTATCCGGTAATCGAAGACGACCTGGCCGACTTTGCCGGGCCGTTGGCCGGGGTCGCCAGCGCCCTGGCCGTCTGCCAGACTCCCTATGTGACCACCGCCCCCTGCGACAGCCCGCTGCTGGCCCCCGACTTGGTGGCGCGACTGTTGCAGGCGTTGCGGGCAGCGGACGGCGCCATGCTCAGCGTCGCCCGCGACGGCGAACGGCTGCAGCCGGTGTTCGCGCTGCTCGACCGCCGCCTGTATCCCTCCCTGCAAGCGTACCTGGCGGCGGGCGGGCGCAAGATTGACCCCTGGTTGCGGCAGGAACGGGCGGTGGAAGTGGATTTTTCCGACCGCCCGCGGATGTTTCGCAACATCAACACCCCGGAAGAGCGGAATGCCCTGGAGACCGAACTGAAGACAGAACGGAAAGCGGCTACAGCCCAGAACGGCGCGGCGGCGCCGCCCGCCGCGGCAGGAGGCGCGGGATGAAGCTCCGCGCCAGCTGCCAGGACGACTTCGACCCGGAATCTTTGAGCGTGGCAGAGGCGCGGGTGCGGATTGCCGAACGGCTGCGGCCCGTCGCCGGCACCGAGACCGTCGCCATTCGGGACGCGCTGGGACGGGTGCTGGCGGAAGAGATCCGCGCCCCCCTGGACGTGCCTCCCGGCACCAACTCCGCCATGGACGGCTATGCCGTGCGCGGCGCCGACCTGCCCGCCACCGGGGAACGCCCCGGGGAGCGCCGCTTCCGGCTGCTGGGACACGCCTACGCCGGCCACCCCCACACCGGCCCGGTAGGCGAAGGCGAATGCGTGCGCATCATGACCGGCGCCCTGGTGCCGCCGGACTGCGACACCGTCGTCATCCAGGAGCACGCCGAGGAACTGCCGGGAGAGGATGCCGTGCGCCTCGCCGCCGGCACCCGCCGGGGAGACAACGTGCGCGCCGGCGGCGAAGACATCCGGCGCGACGACCGCATCTTCGGGCCGGGGCGCCGGCTGACGGCGGCCGACCTCGGCCTGCTGGCCTCGCTGGGTCTGGGGCAGGCGGTGGTGCGCCGCCCTCTGCGCGTCGCCTTTTGTTCCACCGGCGACGAACTCCGCTCCGTAGGCGAAACGCTCGCGCCGGGCATGCTCTACGACAGCAACCGCTACACCCTGTACGGGATGCTGCGCCGCCCGGGGATCGAACAGCTGGATTTAGGCGTAGTCCGGGACGAAAGCGAGCTGCTGGAGCGCGCCTTTCGCGATGCGGCGGCGCGCGCAGATGTATTGATCACCTCCGGCGGGGTCTCGGTGGGCGAGGCGGACCGGGTGCGCGAAGTCCTGGCGCGGATCGGGCAGATGGACTTCTGGAAGGTCGCCATGAAACCGGGGCGGCCGCTGGCCTTCGGGCGCATCGGGGAGATGTGGCTATTTGGCCTGCCGGGCAATCCCGTCTCGGTGATGGTCACCTTCCACCAGATCGTCGCGCCGGCGCTGCGCCGCCTCGAAGGCGAAACGGAGCCGCCTCCGCCGCCGCGCTTCGAATTGCCCTGCGTCTCCAGGCTGCGCAAGCGGCCGGGGCGCATCGAGTATCAGCGCGGCTGCCTGGAACGAGACCAGGACGGCCGCCTGGTGGTGCGCAAGACCGGCGGCCAGGGCTCGGGGATCCTGCGTTCCATGTCGCTCGCCGACTGCTACATCCTGCTCCCGGAGGAAGCTGGCGACATCGAACCCGGCAGCATGGTTTCCGTGCAGCCCTTCCCCACGGATTTTTAGGCGACGATTTATGCACTCGACGAGCCGCACGGAGAAAGCGCTCCTGCATAGGGCGCCCCATTCGAAAAACTCAAAATTCCTAAAATCCCACGGAAGGAAGTACTGGGCGCTGGGGAACAGAGAAGACAATCTGAGGTCTTCTGCACAAGCAAGGAGTTCAAAGCCAGAGACTCGCGCTATAGTAGTTCGCTACCGTGCATGGTAAGCTGAGCGTCGAATATGAAAAACAATCCGCTCCCACGGCTTGACGCATCACCTAATGTCAGAAAGCGCCTGCTCTCTTTCTGTCGGTTACAGCCGGGCGATGTTTGGGAGGATGGCGTATGTGGACACCGTGTTGGTTGCGCCGATGCGACCGATTCGGCGGCAATACGGAAGCTTATGAATGGCGAGTACGCCCAACTGGCCATTCATGATCCTCCATACAACCTGGCAGCCTTCGAACTTCGATCCGCCGCAAAATTCACCGACTGGTGCCGGCAATGGGTGCAGATTACGGACACTGTTCTGGAAGGAAATGCGTCACTCTACGTGTGGCTTGGAGCAGACCAAAATAATGGTTTTCAACCCCTGCCAGATTTCATGTTGATGATGCGCGATCAGGCTTTTGCGCCTCGAAGTTTCATCACCATGAGAAATCAGCGGGGTTACGGAACGCAAAAAAACTGGATGGCACTTCGACAGGAGTTGCTGTATTACATCAAGGGAACGCCTGTATTCAATGTGGAGGCCGAATACACAAACATTCCGAAAATCCTACGGGGGTACTACAAGGAAGTCAATGGAAAGGTAACGGAAAATCTCGAACGCGGTCGGGCAAATACCATCCGAGCAGGGAATGTCTGGGTAGATATTCAGCAGGTTTTTTACCGAATGGAAGAAAACGTATCCGGTTGTTACGCCCAAAAGCCGATGAAGTCTATTGAACGGATTATTCAGGCAAGCTCCAATACTGGCGCTCTCGTGATTGACTTCTTCGCGCATTCGGGAACAACGCTGCTCGCTTGTGAAATCCTAGGGCGCAAGTGCTTCACGGCCGATATTGACCCCATCTATACCGAGATAGCCATTCGCCGTCTCGAGCGCTATCGGGCAACTCGGCAGCTTGGCTGGCAAAATGGACATCCGTTTCAGGATGATTTACCCGACATTTCTCTTGAACGACCGAGCGAATCGGCAAACCGGCTCACTGCGCTCCAAAAATCCTTGTTCTAACCCATGGAGTACTTGCAGCAAGAACTTGACTTGTTGCTAAAACAAGTTCCTGGCGAGCAAGAAGTCCGGGACCGTCTCGAAACACTTGTCTCCGTTTTCCCATTCAACGAATATGAATACATCATCTCTACATTACTAGCAATGGATGTTCTGGATTTAGAGCGATACCAAACTCTCAGGGACGACTACATCGCACGGAATCTCTATCTTTACATATTCGAAATCAGCGCACCACGGACTTTTGGCGAAGCTTGGGCGCAAGGCCACCTAAAAGAGTTGGTGCCGGAACTGCAAAAGCCATCCAGGACAGTTGACCCCGAATATTCCGGCCAATACGACTTCTTTCTTGACGGTATTCGTATCGAAGTAAAAGCATCTCGTGCAGTGGATACAAATCTGGATGCACCAATGTACGTCAAGGCTCTGGCTTCCGATTCTCGAAAAGAATTCTGGATGAATTTCCAGCAAATCAAGCCAGATTGTTGTGATGTATTCGTGTGGATCGCAGTGTGGCGGGATATTATCCGGTACTGGGTCCTCTCTTCCCACGAGGTCGAAACCAACCCGCACTATTCCCAAGGGCAACACCGTGGCAATGTTGGCGAAGGCCAGCTTCATATGAGGAATGACAACATAACCGATTTTGCAAAGTACGAAGTAAGGTCAGACAAATTACAAAAGGCGATCCGCAATTCCCATAAGAAAAAAGGAAAAACAAAAGGAAGGCCTGACTAACGACCCAACCGGCAGGCCGGTAAATCCCGTTGGTGCCGCACACAACCGTATAGCACGGTTTTCGGTTTCGTCAGGCCACCGAAACCTCGTAGAGGGCGCAGATGTAATTCGTTGCCATACGACATCCGTATGCCAGCCTACAGCTCCACGGCCATGCCGTCGTGGGAGACTTCCCAACCCGCCTCCTGCACCGCCCGCCGCTCGGGGCTGTCCTCCAGCAGAATGGGATTGGTGGTGTTGATGTGGATGAAAATCTTGCGCCGCACGTCGAGATCGCGGAAGGCGGCGAGCGTACCCTCCTCTCCCGAAACGCTCATGTGCCCCATGCGCTTGCCGGTCTTGACGCCGACGCCGTCGCGGATCATCTCGTCGTCCACCCACAACGTGCCGTCGAAAAAGACCATATCCGCACCCCGCAATCGCTGGGCCAGCTCCGGGGGCATAGCGGCGCAACCGGGGATATAAAAGAAGCGCCGCTCCCCCTCCCGAATCTCCAGGGCAATGGTGTCTTCGGCCACCGAGCCGAAGCCCTCCTCTTCCTTCTTCTCCAGCCACAAGGCTACTTTGCCGGGCACGGCGAAAGGCACGACCTCGATCCCGGCGGCTGCGCCGTCGGGGTAGCGCAACTCCGTCGGGCTCTCCAGCACCAGGGGCTCCCGCCGCACGAATTCCGGGTTCAGCACGTTGAACACGGGATTGGCCGCCAGCACCTCCAGCACCCGGCCGGTGCCGTAAAGGCGCAACGGCTGGGATTCGCGCAGGTTCAGCAACCCGGCGATATGATCGACGTCGGCATTGGTGAGCACCGCGCCCTGGATCGGCGAGGCCCGCAAGGGGCCCTCCGCGGGCGGCTGCAGGATCGGGTTCTCCCCGATCTGCTGCCGCAGGTCGGGAGAGGCGTTGAGCAGAAACCAGCGCGCGCCGTCCGCGCTCAGCGCGACCGAGGACTGGGTGCGGGCGCGGGCATCTCCCCGGCGGGCGCTCCTGCTGTTGGAGTGGTTGCAATTCCACTGCGGATAACCGCCGCCGGCGGCCGCGCCCAGCACTCGTAACTTCATTGCCGCTCAGAACCCCGCATCAGACCTCGGCATCGGCCTCGGCATCGGCCTTGGCCGCAGGCGATTCCGCCGCCGGCGCGCGCCCGCTCCAGTCCTGCCCCACCCAGCGCTCGCGCCCGCCCTGGCGGGCATATTCTTTTTTCCAGAACGGCGCGCGCGCCTTCAATTCCTCCAGGAGGAAGCGGCAGGCGGCGAAGGCCGGCGCCCGGTGCCGCGCCCACACGGCAATCAGCACAATGGATTCTCCCGGCACGACCTCGCCCACGCGGTGCAACAGCAACGCATCGCGCAACTCCCAGCGCTCGCGGGCGCGCCCCGCGATTCGGCGCAGAAAGTCTTCCGTCATCCCGGGATAGTGCTCCAGATAGATCCGCTCCACCGCCTCCGCCTCGCCGTCGTTGAGATCGCGCATGCTGCCGGAGAACAGGGCGCAGGCCCCGTAGCTGCCCGCCGCCAGCAGGGACTGGTGAGAGGCCAGTTCCCGGAACTCGTCGAAGGGGCGCTCGCGCAGCTCGATCCGCATCGCCTCAGCCTCCGGTCACGGGAGGGAAAAAAGCCACCTCGTCGCCGTCCTGCAGCCGCGCTTGCATCCCGACATGCTCCCGGTTGACCGCCGCCAGGAATTCCTGTCCCGGCGGCAACTCCTGCCCGGCCGCCAGGCGCTGCCACAACTGCAGGACGCTGCTGCCCTCCTCCAGCCGCGCCTCTTCCTCGCCGCGGCCCATGCATTCCCGCAGGCTGGCAAAATATCTGACCTTGACCGAGATCGTCATAACGGAACACAAGATACCCCCGAAGGGACGAGGCTGACAAGCGCCGCGCCGACGTTATAACGTTATACTGAGCGGCAGGGAACCCGCCGCATGACCGAGTTGACGCATTTCGACCCCCGGGGAGCGGCCCGCATGGTAGATGTGGGCGACAAGCGCGTGACCCGGCGCGCGGCGCTGGCGGAGGGTCGCATCCTGATGCAGGCGCAAACCCTGCGGAAGATCCGGGAGGGCGGGCACGGCAAGGGCGATGTCCTGGGAGTGGCGCGGGTGGCCGGGATCATGGCCGCCAAGCGCACCGCAACGCTGATCCCCCTGTGCCACCCCTTGTGCCTGACCCGCGTCGAGTTGGACTTTTCCCTGCACACGGAACAGGCGCCGTCCGTGCACTGCCTGGCGCGGGTGGAGACCCGAGAGCGGACGGGAGTGGAAATGGAGGCACTGCTGGCGGTGCAGACCGCACTGTTGACCATCTACGACATGTGCAAGGCCGCGGATCGGGGCATGACCATAGACGGCGTACGCCTGCTGGAAAAGTCCGGCGGCCGTTCGGGCGCCTGGCGGCGCGTCCCGGAGGCGCCGCCCCGGGCGCCCCGCCCCACCCGCAAAGGCCGCGTTAATCGTACTTGAGGTAGCGAAAGCGGGGATCGTCCGGCGTCCCCTCCAAGGCGCTGCCTTCTTCGGCGCCCGGCTGCCACATGATGACCTCTTCAATCTTTTGCGCCAGCGCGAAGTCCTTCTCGGTGACTCCCTTGGCGGCATGGTTCATCAGCTTGACGATCACGAAGGCGTAGGAGGCGCTCAGATCGGGGTGGTGAAAGGCGGCCTCGGCCAAGTGGCCGATGGTGTTGATCGCCATCAGCGTCCCCTTCCAGCCGCTGGTCTTGTAACGGCGGCGAATCCAGCCCTTCTCGTAGTACCACTTCGGCAACTCGGCCTCCAGCCGCGCCTTGATCTCCTCCTCGGAATAGACCTCGTCCGCCTTCTTGCTGCGCCATTGCGCCATTGCCTACGCACCCCCTGCGGCAACTTGCCGCCGTTCACGCCAGCCACTATAGCATATTCGCCGCCGCCGACCGCGGCGCCGGCAAGGACGAAGAACCGCGTACCGGGATGCGCGCCCGGATGCGGGAGACGCAGCCGGCCTCCAGGCGCCCTGTACGCCCGCCGCGGCACAACGCGCCGCGAAACCCCAGGTAATCGGGCCGCAACTCCAACAGGGCGGGGATGTCTCCCTCCGCCAGAGAACCGGCCAACCCGCACAGCAGGCCGGCGGCGCGCGCCTGCGCCACGAAGCGCCGCAAACGGACAGGCCGCAGGCGCCTGGGCAAGGGAGGCGCCTCCTTCTCCCGCGTATCCAGCATCGCCCCGAAGGCGCCTGCCGCCGCCTGCCGCCGCAGGCAGGCCAGGGACGGCACTCCGCCTTCCGCCAGATAAACCAGCACGACCCGCAATCCCCGGCCGCGCAGGCGCCGCAACAACGGCGGCAACTCCGGGTTCGGGTCGGCGGCGTACAGACCCATCTTGAGCAGCGCGACCCCGGCGGCGGCCGCCGCCTGCGCCGCAACAGCCAGACCCGCCCAGGACAGAGGCGGCTCGCCGATCGCGGCGCTGACCGGCAGGCGCGCGCCATAGCGCCGACTCACGGCGCGCAATACGGCCGCCGGCGGCACGCCCAGCGCCCCGCCGGCCGGCTCCTTCAAATCGAGAATATCGGCGCCGCCGCCGACGGCGATCTCCGCCTCCCGTAAATCGCGCACGCTGGCGAGCATCCGCGTCAAGGCGGCGCGCTCCTTCCTGCCCGAGCCGGCGCCCGATGTTCGCGGACTCGGGCAAGCAGCCACTCCCAGGCCAGCAATTCTCGCTCGCCCGCGGTCTTCTCCACGGCGACGCCCAGGGACGCGAGGCCGCGGTCCACCTCCGCCGCGGACAGCAGGTGCAGCCGGCTAACCAGGATCGCCGCTTCGATCACCGCCGCCTGGGCGCGGTTGAACCCACGGAACGGCAAGTGCCCTTCGGCATGAACCTCCTGGCAAGAGAAGCGGGGCCGTTCCGGATCTTCCTCGCATTCGAGCACCCGCAGTTCGCTGTGCGCCAGCGCATCCCGCAACCGCGGTACGCCGACCACCGCGGAAGACGTGGTGGGCCAATCTGCGCGGCCGGTCAGGCAGCCGGCGAACACGCGCACGTCGTCGCAGAAATTCACCACTGCCTCCGGATGCGCCCGCAAATTTTCCAGGGTCCGGGACGGGCGATACGGCGCCAGGAGAAAGCGATTGTCCTGCCGGCGCACCCCCATGGGCGCCAGGTGCACCGCGCCGCCGGGATCGCGGGTGCCGACGATCGCCTCGCGGATCATCCTGACTGCCGCGCCCGGCGCTGCCGGCGGGAGGCCTGCAGGGTCGTGCCTTCTGTCGCCGCCGCATTCCCTTCCTCATCTTCGAACCCCGCCCGTTTGCGGCGGGCAGGAGGCAGCGCGGCGCCCCAGTCCAGCATCCGGTCTTGCCGGTACCGCTTGCCGAGCTGCCAGGCGATCTGGGCGCGGGCAAGCTCCACCCCCATGTAGAAGGCGTGGGGGGCGTCCTCCTGCAAAGAGGCCAATTCGGGGAACAGCGCAAAGGGATCGCGCCCCCGGTGCAGGCCGTCGCGGTTGAACACGAACAGGCCTTCCTCAGCCAAC
>JAPPPX010000077.1 GCA_028817305.1 Gammaproteobacteria bacterium
CTGGCGGGACCCAACTCGTGCATGAACAGGATGCCTCCGTGCGGACGCGCGATGTCGGCCCGCTCGAATACGAAATCGAAGAGCTCGTCGGCCGTTGCGGCAGGCACGACGATGGAAACTACCTCCTTTTCCGACTGCGCGCCGATGCCGCGATAGGCCAGCGGCGTAATGCGCCCGACGCCGCGCGCGGACTTGACGCTGGCGCGGAGTATGCCCTTCTCCTTGCGCAAGATTTCCAGCAGCCCCGCGGCGACGCCCTTGGGCAAAATACAGAGCAACAGTTTGCAAGGCGCCTCCCGGTTCATTCGCCGCCCTCCCCGGCCGGCTGGCGGGCAAGGCGCTCGGCGATCTCGCGCGGGACGTAGGTGGCCGCCTTCTCCAGCGGCGTCACGTAGATAAAACCCATGCCGGGCGTATCCAGTTTCCCCGCCGCGTACATCCTCTCGAAGATGCGATCCACCTGGTCATTGGCCACCACAATCATGATCACCTCTTTCTCGACCTCCACCGTGACCCCGAATACCCCCAGCCGCTCGCGCACGCCGGTACCGCGGGCGAAATAGACGGTCGCGCCCTGCGCGCCGGCGTCCTGAGCGGCCGTTACGATGGCATCGGCCGCGCCGCGCTGAACGATACAGGTGATCAGCGCCGCGTCGGTCAGTACCGTGACATTGCGCGTACTCATGTCGTTGCCTCCATCGCCTCGGGTTGGGTGTATTCGCGGCGGCGGCGCAGCCGGATGGACCAGCGGATCCACAAACCGGTGGCCAGCACCGACAGGATCGGACCGATGGAGGCCATTGCCAGGATGCCGAAGCCCTCAATGGCGCCCACTGCGTTGCCCAGCCCCAAACCCATGGCCAACACCAGGGGGACGGTCACGGGGCCAGTGGTCACGCCAGCGCTGTCCCAGGCGATATTGACGAACTCCTCGGTGGACAGCGCGGTCAGCACCAGCGCCGCCCCGTAACCGGGAACGATCAGCCAGTGGATGGGGATGGAGAATACGATCTTGAGTACGCCCAGCGCGATGCCAGTGCCTACGCCGAAGGAAACGGCGTACATCAGCGCGGCCTTGCGGAAAGCGCCGTTGCTCAAACTCTCTACGGTATGCCCGAGCGCATTGAGCGCCGGTTCGGCGAGCGTCGCGCCAAACCCGAGCAGCCAGGAGAACAAGATGGCGATGCCGATGCCAAAGACGAAGGCGTACAGCGGCGATTCGCTCACGGCATCAATCCGGGTAAAGGCCGCCGGCACGAGGCTGCCCGATTGCCCGCCCAGTTTGGCCAGGCCGTAGCTGAGCCCCACGCCGAAGACCACCATGCCGAGCACCGCGAGCACGATGCCGTAGGCGATGGTGCCGGGCTGGCGCACCCGCTCACGCAGCACCGCAAGCATGACGACCAGCAAAAAGACGACCAGGGGAACGATGGCGCGCACACCGAGTATCGTTTCCGCATAAGGGGTGCGTTCGTACCAATGCGGCGCCGTGCCGTCTGGCGCCGCGCTCCGCGCCATTTCGATAATGTCCTGCGGCGAACTGCCCGCCGCCACCGTGATCGCCAGCAGATATACCGCGACGATGGGAAACAGCGAGGCCAGGGTCACGATCCCGAAACCGGACAGCGAAGAGCTGCCCTTGCCCGCCGCCGCCGCGATGCCGATACCGAGCGACAGCACCAGCGGCACGGTTACCGGGCCGGTGGTGACCGCGCCGCAATCCCAGGCCAGTCCCATCGTCTTGGCCAGTTCTTCGTCGCCGGCGACATAAATCGTCAGCGCCAACAGCGGGGCGACGCTCAGGTAGATCAACGGCTTTAAACTCCAACCGCGGATAAAGCGCAGGGTGCCCAGAACCGCCGCCAGACCGACGCCGGCGCCGACCATCAGCACCAGCGTATCGGCGTGAAAATTGAGCAGCGCGTAAAGATAGGGCGCCCTTTCCGCCTGGACGATGGCGCCGGCCGCCTTGAGCGCGCCAATGGCGGGTTCGGCGAAAGTTACCCCGATGCCGAGCAGAAACGCGACGGTCAGCACGACCGGCAGGCGCGATTTCTTCGGCAGCACGTTGCCGATGGTCTCCCCAAAGGGCATCAGCCCAACCTTCAGCCCCTCCATAAACAGCATCAGCCCGACGATCACCGACAGCAGACCGGCAACGATCACCCATGAATCGGTGACGCTTTGCTGCAGAATCAGCAGCTGGAACAGGATCAGGTACGCCGCCAGCTGGATCACCACCCGCGCCTGTTCCCAAAAGCGCGTACCTATATAAGGGCGCAACAGGCGGTACATGTCTATCGGCCGCAGCCGCAGCTGCGACGGCCGGTACGGCAATTCCCGGCCCTGCGCGTCGTGCTCGATCGCCGGAATCAGCGCACTGTAGCTTAGTTGGCGCTGGTGCAGCGTCAATTCCCGCACCAAGGCGCCGAAACGTATTTTGCGTGCCATAAATCCGATTACCGTATCCGCGATTCCCGATTCCCGTATCCGCGGGCCGTCCCCGGTTCGTCTCCCGTGCAAGCCCCCGCGCGCCAGCGGCAACAGACGCGGCACCAGGCTGGCCAGTGCCTTCCCCGATATGGAGACATTATAGTGGATACAGGCTGTGTAAAAACCGTCTCCGGCGCTTTTTTCTGTCTGTCATTCCGGCGAAACAGTCTGTGCAAAAACCCTGCGGGCATCCAGCGAATAAAGCCCAATCCGCCATTTATATGTTGCTTTCCGCCATTTATATGTTGCCTTCCGCCATTCCGGCCTCCTCCATGTCATTCCGGCTCCCTCCATGTCATTCCGGCGAAAGCCGGAATCCCGCATAGAAAGCGCACGCCTCGCGCTCCTTTGCAGAAATATCCCTTGAAGGAAGGAGCGGGCCGTCAGGTTCTGCAATGTGCGCGTTCCGCGCTCTATTTGCGCGGGATTCCGGCTTTCCAGGCTGTG
>JAPPPX010000192.1 GCA_028817305.1 Gammaproteobacteria bacterium
AAGCCCGCCCTCAAAATCCGCCGCATGAAAACCCGCTGGGGCAGTTTAAGCGGCAGCGGCGCGATGACGCTGCACCTGGAACTGCTCAAGGCGCCCGGCGGCGGCAGCCATAACCCGGGGCGGCAGCCGGGCTACGAACCCCCGCTATCCGGCGCTTCCGGGTCCGGCTCTGCCGGGCCGGGGCGCCGGTAATCCCGGAAGCGCTCCAGCGCCTCCTCCATCTGCGCGGCGGAGAGCAGCGCCGGGCCGGCGCCGACTTGCAGGCTCAGCCAGTATTGCCGGCACAGGTTCTCAAGCTCCAGCAGCAGCAAATAGGCGGCGCGCAGGTCCGGGCCCAGGCTGAGCGCGCCGTGGTTGGCCATCAGGCAGGCGCCGCGGCCGCGCAAAGCGCGCAGAACGTTGCCGGCAAGCGCCTCGGTGCCGAAGGTGGCGTAATCGGCGCAGCGCACGGAGGCGCCGCCCGCGACCGCGAGCATGTAATGGAAGGCGGGCAGGTCGCGGCGGGCGCAGGCCAGCGCCGTGGCATAGGGGGGATGCGCGTGCAGCACGGCATTCGCCTCGGGGCGGCGCTCCAGGATGCGGCAGTGCAGGCGCCACTCGCTGGAAGGGCGGCGCCCTCCCGGCGGCGCCTCGCCGGCGGGGGACAGGACGATTAGATCCTGCGCCCGCAGCTCTTCCGGCAACAGCCCGCTGGGGGTGATCAGCAATCCCTCAGGGACGCGGACGCTGCCGTTGCCGGCGCAGCCGGTGTTGAGCCCGCGCTCGGCCAGGGCGCGCATGTAGCGCACCATCTCCGCCCGCGGGTCGCCGCGGCCCGCGCCGGGCGGGGACTCAGACATTGAACCGGAAATGGATCACATCCCCGTCCCGCACCACGTAATCCCTGCTCTCGGCGCGGCACTTCCCTGCCGCTTTCGCCTTATGCTCGTCGCCCTCGGCAAGATAGTCGGAGAAGCCGATCACCTCTGCCCGGATGAAGCCGCGGGCGAAATCCGTGTGCACCTTGCCTGCCGCCTGCAAAGCGGTATCGCCCTGGCGAATCGTCCAGGCGCGGACTTCCTGCGGACCGGCGGTAAAAAAGGTGTGCAGACCCAGGAGACGATAACCTGCCCGCACCAGCTGGTTCAGCCCCGGCTCCGCCAACCCCAGCAGTTGCAAAAATTCCCGCCGCTCCCGGGGAGGCAGCGCGGCAATCTCCGCCTCCGCTTTGGCGCAGAAGGAGACCGGCGCCAAGCCCTCGCGGGCGGCGCGCTCGCGCAGGGCGTCCTGCCAGGGGTGGCCGCGCAGCCCCCGCTCGTCCACGTTGGCCAGCAGCAGCGTCGGCTTGAGGGTCAGCAGCTGCAGGGCCTCGGCCTGCGCCCGCTCCGCCTCTTCCAGACGCGCATGGCGCAGGGGCTGGCCGGCGTCCAGGATGCCGCGCAGTTTCCGCAGCAGTTGCGCGAACCGGCGCGCATCCTTGTCGCCAGACTGCGCGGCGCCGGCGCATTGCGCCAGGGCGCGCTCCACCGCATCCAGATCCGCCAGGCATAACTCCGTATCCACGGTATCGAGATCCGAGACCGGGTCCACCCGCCCGGCCACATGCGCGATGCCGTCCTCCCGGAAGCAACGCACCACCTGTACGATGGCCTGCATCTCCCGGATATGCGCCAGGAACCGGTTGCCCAGCCCTTCGCCCGCGGCGGCGCCCTTGACCAAGCCGGCGATATCTACGAAGCGCATCTGGGCCGGTACCACCTTCCGCGGTTGCGCGAGTTCGGCCAACTGCCCGAGCCGCGGGTCGGGGACCGGCACCATGCCGACGTTGGGCTCCACGGTGCAGAAGGGGTAATTCTCCGCGGCGGCGCCGGCATGGGTCAGGGCGTTGAACAGGGTGGACTTGCCCACGTTGGGAAGCCCCACGATGCCGCAGCGAAAGCCCATTAAAAGCCCATTAAAAGCCTATTACCGGCCCCTGGCCGCTACGGGCGCCCAAGGCGGCGCCGGCCGCGGCGGCGGCCGCGGCGCTTTGCCGCCGTTACCGCGCGGCAGCGTCACGCGGCGCCGTCCTGCGCCCCCGCCGCGCCGTGCAGACGGTCGAAGGCCGCCTGCACCTCCCCCCTTAGCACCAGCGGCATCGCCTGCAGGGCGCGATCCATGGCCTCTTGCAGCAGGCGCCGCTGCGCTTCGTCGGGAGACGACAGCACGTAGCGCCGAACCGCCTCGCCGCCTGCGCCCGGCGGGCGGCCGATGCCGAAGCGCAGGCGCAGGAAGTCGTCCGCTCCCAGGCAGCGCAGAATATCTCTTACGCCGTTATGCCCGCCGTGTCCGCCCTTGCGCTTGAGGCGCGCCGTACCCGCGGGCAAGTCCAGGTCGTCGTGAACTACCAGGATGTCGGGGCCGGACAACTTCAGAAAATCGGCGGCCATTCTCAGGGATCTGCCGCTATCGTTCATGAAAGTGGACGGCTTAAGCAGCCATAGATCGGAACCGTAAGGGCAAAGCCGGCACACGGCCCCGGCGAAAGACGACTTTTGCTTGAAGCCCCCCCCGCCCAGTTCTACCGCCAGCCGCTCCAGAAAGCGAAACCCGGCATTGTGGCGGTCGGCCGCATGGCCGCCGCCAGGGCCGCTGGGATTGCCCAGGCCCGCCACCAGACGCGGAGGCGACCGGCACGGGGCGGGCGCCTGGCCGATATATCAGCCCTCCTGCCCGCCGGAGGTCTTGGATTCCTCGGCGGCGGGGGCCGCGCCCTCCGCCGAGGCGGCCTCTGCTTCCTCGCCGACCTTTTCCTCCTCCTCCTGGACCGCCTTGGGCAGATGGACGGAGACCACGGGCTGATCGGGGTCGCCGCCGTGCTTCAGGCTGTAAAGCTCGACGCCTTCCGGCATTTGCAGCTCCCGCAGGTGGATCGTCTCCCCCACTTGCAGCGCGCCGATGTCCACGCCGATGTACTCGGGCAGATGGCGCGGCAGGCAGGAGACCTCCACCTCCGTTAACACGTGACTGACCAGCCCGCCGCCCTGTTTGACCCCCGCGCAATGATCCTCGTTGAGAAAGTGCAACGGCACGTTCATGGTGAGCGCGCGGTTCTCGTCAATCCGCTGGAAATCTATGTGCAGAAGCCGCGACTCGCTGGGATGCCGCTTAAGCCCCTTCAACACCACCTGCTCTTCCCGCCGCTGTTCCCCGTCCTCGAGCCGCAGCTGCAAGATGTGAGAATAGAAGGCCTCGTCGTCCAGGTGGTGCATGACCTCCCTGGCGTCCAGGCAAAGCGGGACGCATTCCCCTCCGCCTCCGTAGAGAATGCCCGGCAGCTTGCCGGCGCGCCGCAGCCGCCTGCAGGGCCCGCTGCCCAACTCGGAGCGCCGTTGCGCCGATAAATTGAAATCTTTTTTCATGACAATCGAACCGAAGCTTGTCCGGTTGCGCGCCTCCTCCCGCCCCCGCCGGTTCGGGTACAGGCCGCGCCCGGCACGATAACCCTAACCCTAGTCTATAAACATGGAACTCAGCGACTCGCCCGCGCAAATGCGGCGCATACTCTCCGCCAGCATCGTCGCAACGCTCAACTGCCGCACCTTGCCGCACTCCTCCGCGGCAGGCCGAAGCGGTATCGTATCAGTAACCACCAGTTCGTCCAACTGCGATGCCGCGAGGTTCCGCGGCGCGGCGCCCGAAAGCACGGCATGCGTGCAATACGCGGTGACCCGGCTGGCCCCCCGCTGCTTCAGGGCCTTTGCCGCCTGGCACAAGGTGCCGGCAGTATCCACCATGTCGTCTATGAGTATGCAGGCAGTCCCCTTCACCTTGCCGATGACGTTCATCACCTCGGCCTTGTTGGCCTTTGCCCGGCGCTTGTCAATCACCGCCAGGTCGGCATCCTCCAGGCGCTTGGCCAGGGCCCTGGCCCGGACCATGCCCCCTACGTCCGGCGATACGACAGTCAGCTTGCATTCGCGCATCCGGTTCTTCCAAATGTCGCCCAGCAACACCGGCGAGGCGTACACGTTGTCCAGCGGGATGTCGTAAAAGCCCTGGATTTGGTCGGCATGCAGGTCCACCGTCAGCACCCGGTCTATGCCCACCACGGCGATCATATTGGCGATAACTTTGGCCGTGATGGGAACCCGCGACGACCGGGGGCGCCGGTCCTGCCGCGCATACCCCATGTAGGGGATCACCGCCGTAATCCGCGCCGCCGAGGCCCGGCGCAAGGCGTCCGCCATGATCAGGAGTTCCATCAGATAATCGTTGCCGGGAGCGCACAGCGGCTGCACGATGAACACTTCCTGGTTGCGCACGTTCTCGGCCACCTCCACCGCGATCTCGCCGTCGCTGAAGCGGCCGACGCCAATCTTCCCCAGCGGCAGGTTCAGGCAGGCGGCGATGCGCATGGCAAGCGGCATGTTGGCGTTGCCGGCGAAGACCGTCATGTTGGCGGGAGAAAGCAAACTATAGCCTCCTGCGTCGCACCCCTGCACCCCTACCCCTGTTCCTAACCGAAAACGGCCGCCGCGGATTGGCTGGGGTGCCAGGATTCGAACCTGGGAATGCGGGGATCAAAACCCCGTGCCTTACCGCTTGGCTACACCCCAGTGCGCTCTCCCGGGACGCCTTCCCGCGCGCCGCTCCCCCCGCGCCATCCGTTGCCGCGCAGGGCCCGCAGCAGCCTGCCCTGCAACGGCGACCGGCCCAGCCCCTGCGCCACAAATCCCCGCCACGGGGCGGGCAATTCCGCCAGGAGCGCGGCCGCCTCCGCCCGGGCGGCAAAGGCGGCGAAGACGCAACCCCCGCTCCCGGTCATGCGGCACGGCGCGCGAGCGGCGAGCCAGTCCATCGCGCGCGCCACTTCCGGATACATGGCGCGGGTTACCGGTTCGCAATCGTTGCGGGCGCTGGCCAAGGAGAAAGACTGTATTTTTATCCGCGGACTCTCGGCTGTCAATTGCGCCGAGCCGAACACCGCCGCCGTGGAAACGGACACGCCGGGCGCCACGACCAGGAACCAGCGGCGATCCGGCGCGCAGGGCTCCAGGCACTCCCCCACCCCCTCTGCCCAGGCCGTGCGGCCATGCACGAACACGGGGACGTCCGCACCCAGCGCCAGGCCAATCGCGGCCAGTTCCGCCGCCGTGGCGCCGGTCCCCCACAGGCAATTCAGCGCCACCAGAACGGTGGCGGCGTTGGAACTCGCCCCCCCCAGCCCGCCGCCGGCCGGCAGGCGCTTGCGGGTAAAAATATCCGCCCCCATGCGCGTTCCGGAACTGGCCTGCAGCAAGGCGGCGGCCCGCAGGCCGAGGTCCCGTTCCGGGGCCAGCCCGGGCAAACCGGACAGCGCGCGGAGTTGGCCGTCCTCGCGCACCCGAAAGTCCAGAAGATCGCCGTAACCCAGGAGTTGAAATATCGTCTGCAGGCAGTGCATCCCGTCCTCGCGCCGTCCGGTTACGTGCAAAAACAAATTGATTTTGGCAGGGGCGGGCCAGGCTCTGGAAAGCGCGCCGGAGGGCGCGGCGTTCACAGTCCGCCCAGCCGCCAATCGTGCACTACCATTCGCAGGCGCATCTCGCCGCGCAGCAATTGCAATTTGACCGGCAATTCGATGCCGTCCCGTTTCGCGTAATCGAGGAACCGAATCTCCCAACCGGCTTGGCGCAGCGAGCGCAGGCGCCCGCGCTCATCCAGGACCAGGTCGCTGGGCGCGGGCGCGGGGCCGGGCAGGCCCCGCACCCAGTAATGCAGCCCCGCCACCGGGGCGTTCAACCCGTAGTGCTCCCGCATCAGCGCCTCCGCCGTCTCCGCGTGGTAAATGCGCGCGTCCGCCGTGCGCAGCGTGACCCCGTCGCGGCCGTTGCCGGTCAACTCGTGCAGATTGCCGCCCAACGGACCGGAAAGCCGCAACCGGTAGTCCGCGCCCCGCTGTTCCCAGGACAGCCGGGCGTTGGCCACCTCGCTGCCGTCGCGCGCCGCCACCCGCCCCTTCAGTTCCCAGAAACGCAGCGCGCGCAAGCGCTCCTGGCGCGCTTGCCACAACTCCGCCCCGGCGGCCGTAGCGAGCCGGGGAAGATTCCGGGAGCAGGAGGCCGTTGCCAGGAGCAACGGCAACACGACCAGCAGCGATGCGGAAAGGGGCGCGGGCAGCCTCAAAGGGAAAATTGCCGGATCACCTGCAACAGCTGGCGGCTCTTGGGATCGGCGCGCAAGGCGCGCTTCCACACCTCCTGGGCCTGGTTGCGCCGCCCCAGCTTCCAGAGCACCTCGCCCAGATGCGCCGCCACCTCCGAGTCCTTCTTGATCCGCAGCGCCCGGCGCAGGTACCCGACCGCCTCTTCCAGCCGGCCCAGCCGGTACAGGACCCACCCCATGCTGTCGAGGATATAAAAGTTATTCGGGCTCAGCAGCAATGCCTGGCGAATCAGGCCGTACGCCTCGTCGTAGCGATCGGTCCGGTCCGCCAGCGCATAGCCGAGCGCGTTCAGGGCCTGGGCATTGTCCGGGTCCCGTTCCAGGATGCGCCGCAGGTCCGACTCCATCGCCTCCAACTCCCCCATCTTTTCGGCCACCAGGGCGCGCGCATAGAGCAACTCGGCGTCGTAGCCGGACTCCTCCAGGGCCTCGTCGTAAACGGCCATGGCCTCCGGGTAACGCGACAGCCCGGCGAGGATCTCCGCCTCGGCCTGGAACAGCGGGTTGCGCCTGTCGGAATACTCGGCCTGCATGTCGCGCAGGTCCTTCCTGGCCTGCTCCAATTCGCCCTGTTTGGCCGTCAGGACCGCGAGGCGCAGCCGCGCCTGGAAGCGGCTCTCCTTGTCGCGCACCGAACGGTACCAGCGGACGGCCTCCTCGAACTCTTCCTGCAACTCGGCGATCCAGCCGAGATAGTAGGCCGCCTCTTCTCCGTACGGCTGCTGGTACAGCAATTCCCGGAAATACCCCCCCGCCTCGTCGAGCTGATCCAGCTCCAGGGCAACCAGCGCCATGGAAAACTTCACATCCAAATCGTCTTCGTGTTCCCCGGCCAGGATCTGCAGCTGCCGCTTGGCCTCCAGGAAGCGGTCCTCGCCGGCCAGCATACGGGCGTAATACTGGCGCAGCGAGAGATCTTCCCGGTAGGAATCCACGTGCCCGGCAAGCCATTCCAGGGCGTCCTCCGTGCGGCCCTGATTACGCAACGTCGAGAGGTAGGTAAGGGCCGCGTCCGCATTCTCCGGCTCCAGCCGAATCACCTCCCGCAACTGCCGTTCCGCGCGTTCCAGCAGGTTCATTCGGATCAGGATGCCGGCATAAGCGAACAGGACCTGGGGTTCTTCCTGGAAACCTTCCATCAGCCGGTCCATGAGCCGGACCGTGGTCTCCTCGTCCTGGGTGCTGTTCAAGACGCCGACGACCAGCCAGAGATTGTTCTGCAAGGTGTCGCCGGATTCCAGGATGCCCCGGAGATGCCCCAGGGCCTTGTCGAATTCGCCCCGCTCCAGGGCCAGCAGGGCTATGATCTGCCGCGCCTGCGTATTGCCGGGGGCCACCTCCAGCCAGATTTCGGCCACGCGCCCGGCATCCTCGCGCCGTTCCGCATACAAGGCGATCTCCACGGCGCGCCGAATGATGTTCGGGTCGCGGGTACTGCGTACCGCCTGCAGGTAATTCTCCAGCGCCAGGTCCACGTTCCCGCGCTGCCCCGCCAGCTCTGCCTCCAGCAGGCTATACAGGAGCTCCTCGGAAAAGCCGTCCGTCCTCCTCAGGTCCTCGTCCACCACGTTCACCACCGGTTCGATGGCGGACGGCTCCGGGGACGGCGCCCGCGGGGGTCCGCAAGCGCCCAGCAACAAGGCCAGCGGCAACAGCCGGCAATGGCGCCAGGCGGCCCCCGCGCCGCTCCTGTTCCTGCTCCGCAACGAGACACTCATGCTGCGTAAAATAAAGGTTTTCCCGGCCACTTGACAAGGCGGGCGGCCCGCTGGCGGCGCCCTCCCTGGATTCGGGCGGGGCAGGAGGAAATACCGAGCCCCGGCATGTACGGTGCGCCCCCGCCCTGCTCCGGGCAGGCCGCGGCCGCCTCGAGCCCAGGCGCGCCCGGGGCGCCCGGCGTCTCTCTCTCGCATCACTCCCCCCTTGAGGGGGAGTCGGCAAGACGAGGGCGCCAGCCCGATGTCGCGCCGGTGGGGGGAGCAGCGAAAGCGCCTGCTACACCCCACCGCCCAGGAGAACCGCAAGGGCCGCATACCCCCCACCGCAGCAGCCGGCGCCTGGCGGCTTGTGGCTGCTGCGACTCCCCCTCAAGGGGGGAGTGATGGGAAGAGTGGGGCGGCGGCGGGCGACGGCACGAGTTTAAGGCTGTCCGCCGCGCCCTCGCTCCGCCCTGAAGGAGCGCGAAGCGC
>JAPPPX010000166.1 GCA_028817305.1 Gammaproteobacteria bacterium
ACAGGGGTGGCAGTATCTCCGATCCGTTCCGTTGGTTCAATGCTCGCCGCCGATGCCGCCGATGCCGCCGATGCCGCCGGGTCGAGCTTCGGCAGTAGCGGTCCCTGCAGTTCCAGGCACACCCGCCTCTGGCGATTGTCCCGCAACTGCAGCGAATAGCCCAGACGTTTCGCCATACGGGCGCATTGATACAGGCCGATCCCCAACCCGTAGCGAGATTCGGCAGGCTCGGCGAATAGACGCCGGGTCAGCGACGGCGGCAGGGGCGGGCCGTCGTCGCATACGGTCAAGCGAGCCTGGCCATCGCTAACCTGTAACCGCACCCGTACGCGCAGCCCTTTGTGCGATAGCCGTTTCTGGCGGGCGTTCTCCAGCAGATTGTCGGCCACGGTATCGAACAATTCGGCAGGCACCGCGCCGTCGGGCCAGGCTTCCTGTCCTTGGAAAACTACGGGCTCGGCAGCGTATCGGTCCTGCAGGGCCGGCCACCAGTGCCCCAACGCTACCGGGGTCGTCTCCGTTTCCTCGCCCGGTGCGCTCAGTTTCTCCAGAGACAGGCGTAGTCGGGTCGTCAGGCTGGCCAACTGGCGGTCCAGCGCTACCCGTAACTCCGGGTCGTCGCGTTTGCGGGGCTCCCGATACAGGCTCAGGATCGTCTGCAGCGACTGCACCATGTTTTTGATCTCGTGGGTCAGGCGCGCGCCGGTTTCGTGGACTGCCTGCAGATGTGCCTGTTGCGCCAGTTCCCGCTCCCTCTTTTTGACGGAGTAAAAGTGCCGCACAAGCTGGACGAACAGCCGGCAGTGCAGCGCCAGCGGGCCGGACACCGGCGCCTGGGCATATACGGAAACCACCAGCTCCCCTGTCAGCACCCGCAGTTCGTGGGGCGTTGTCGCACCGCGTCGTCCTCGGTGCCGCCCGGCCCGCCAGTCGGCACCGGCGATCCCCGGCAATTCCGCGAGCCGATCCAGCGCGCGGTCCAGAAAATCCTCGGGCTGGCAGGGGGTCTGCACCAGTTGCGACAGTTGGGCCAGCCATTGCTCCAGCGGCGGCCCCAAGCGCAACAACGAATAGGCCCACAGCCGCGTCAGTCGTCCCCCTTGCGGTGTCGGCGGCAATAGCCGGGACAGGACGATAAGCAAGGTGCTGAGGCCGAGCAACATCCAGAACACGGCTAGCAGGTAGGGGATGCCGGCATAGCGGACGAGCAGCAGGCCGCCGCCGCCGCTCAGACCGGTCAGTAACGCCAGCAGCAAACCTTGGGGAGGGTTCAGTAAGACCTGCCGTTGGTCGGGCTGGCCGCGGAACGGCGGCGCCGCGATGATCGCAAATAACGGTAGCAACAGGATGTAGCGCCCCGCTTCGATGCCCGCCACCGGGATGCCCGCCAGGCGCGGCAGGCAGCCGATAAGCAGATCGGGGATCAGGGTCAGCAGGATCAGAATGTATGCCAGACGTTCCCGCCGCTCCCGGGGCGCGCCACCGCCGACGCACGCGATGGCCAGCAGCAACCAGGCGGGTAGCAGCCACCAGCCCAGCATTCCGATCAGCAGGCAGATGGACAGGATGATCAGCAGCCCCTTGCCGCGTCCGTACCCGGCCTCCGGCCAGAAGGGTTGCCAGAGCAGGAACAGGCCCAGGTGAATCAGCAGCAGGGGCGAGGGCCAGTAGGAGGCTGGCGGGCTCCAGACGGCCAGATGCAGGGCCAGCAGGCAGGCGACAGGCATGGTGCGGCTGTGGCGAATGAAGGCGAATGGGCGGCCGGAGCCTCCATCGCGCGCCGCGGCGGTTCCCTTGGTATTCATCCGTGGCCGGGTTTTCCGGCGGTACCTCGCCGGGGCGGGCTGGTTTTTGCGCCCGCTTCCTCGCAGACGCGATGCAGGGAAATGTTGAAGAATAAGAGGGATAGCATTTTTTATTAAACTGTTCTCCAGGCCCGTCCTCCAGACACTTGCCGACAGGCAGGCTCCCGCTCCCCGGGAGCCATGCAGGGTGCTGTTGTCCGAAAGAGAAACCCGATTATAATTATGGGCCTTTCCTCCGGCGCATAACAGTGCGGCAGAGTAGTGCCGCCGTAACGTTGCGGTTGTAACGGCGGCAACTGAATTGGCGGCTGCGACGGTTGGCCCGGGGGAGATTTCGGAAATATCGGGAATACCGTTTCTGCAACGAAGGAGGAGCAGACTTATGATTGATGCAAAGAAATCCCTGCTGTCGCTTGCAGGTGCGACGTTGTTCGTTTTCGCCGGCACGGTTTTCGCCGGCGAGGAAGTTGAAGACGGCGCTACCTTGTATGGCGACATGCAGGTCGTGACGCAGGATATGCTGGATCATGCCTACGGTGACGCCAACAATTTCCTGCATACCAACGGCAACTACGACCAGACCCGCTACCATCCGTCTGCCCAGATCAATCTGGAGACCGTGGGGAAGCTGAAGCTGGCCTGGACCTTCAAGACCAAGGTCAAGGAGTCCATGGAGGTGTCGCCGATCGTTGTCAACGGCATCATGTACGTCACTACGTCGTTCAACCATGTCTATGCGCTGAATGCCAAAACCGGCAAGAAGATATGGCACTTTGAGCACGAGATGGGGCCGATTACCACCTATTGCTGCGGCCCCAATAACCGCGGCGTGGCGGCTTACGGCGACAAGGTGTACATGGGGACGCTGGACGCCAAATTGGTGGCGCTGGACGCCAAGACCGGCAAGTTGGTCTGGGAGACGCAGATCGCCGACCCGGAGCTGGGGTACAGCGAGACGATGGCCCCTACCGCCGTGGACGGCAAGATCCTGATCGGCACCAACGGCGGCGAGTACGGCATCCGCGGTTTTGTCAAGGCCTACGACTCGGAGACCGGCAAGTTGCTGTGGACCTTCCACACGATTCCGGAGAACTCCGTCGGCGTCTGGGCGACCCACGA
>JAPPPX010000042.1 GCA_028817305.1 Gammaproteobacteria bacterium
ATCTTTTCCCCTCGATTGCGTAACGGCTTGCCGGGCCTCCCGCTCCCTTGTCAAGGGCCGCTCGAAGGCATAGGATTCTCGTCCAGAGCAAAACGAAAACAACGGAGTCGGGACCGCAGGGCCGATACACAGTCGCTACGGACAAAGACTTTTCGGACAAAGACCTATGGCAAAGAACGGCATGAGAATCCTGATGGTCATGACGTCCCATGCCCGACTCGGCGACACCGGCGACAGGACCGGATTGTGGCTGGAGGAATTCGCCAACCCCTACTACATGTTCCAGGAGGCCGGCGCCGAGATCGTACTGGCCTCTCCCTGTGGCGGACAGCCGCCGCTGGATCCCAAAAGCGACAACCCCGACTGCCAAACCGAGGCCATCTCCCGCTTCGACAGCGACCCGGTGACACGGGAAAAGCTGGCCACCACACTGAAATTATCCGGCATCTCCGCCGCCGACTACGATGCCGTGTTCTACCCCGGCGGCCACGGCCCCCTGTGGGACCTGGCCGAAGACGGCGACTCCATCGCCCTGATCGAGACCCTGTACGCCGCCGGCAAACCGGTCGCCGCCATCTGCCACGCCCCCTGCGTACTGCGCCACGCCAAGGCGCCCGACGGCTCGCCCCTGGTGCAAGGCAAGGATGTGACCTGCTTCTCCAACGCCGAGGAGGATGCCGTCGGGCTCTCCGATGTCATCCCCTTCCTGGTGGAAGACGAGCTGCAACGGCTGGGCGGACAATATTCGAAAGCCGACAAGTGGCAGCCGCACGTAGTCACGGACGGCAGCCTGATCACGGGCCAGAACCCAAGATCTTCCGGCGGCGTGGCAAAGGCGCTGCTGGCGCAGCTGGGCTCGGGGAAATAACGGAGCGCCGAAGAAAGGCCCGCAACCTGGCAGCCTTTGTTCGCGCTTAACCCCACAGGGAGAAAGTTCCGCGCGTCCGGGAAAAGGGCGGGAAGAATTTGCAGTTCACGGCAGAGCTAATGATCAACGTTGAGCGAAAAAGAAAGAGGGAAAAGCAAAGACACGGCGTCGCCGCGAGGAAGAAAGCACCGAATCGCAAACTCTACGGCAAGCTCAGGGGAACATACCAACAGCCGAGCGTAAAGAAACGCATAGAGGCGCTCTTCCTCCACAACATCGGCAAGGTGCTTACCCGGGAGCAGATCATCAAGGCTGCCACCGATCCCAAAACGCGCCGGCAACCAGAGAACTGGCATCAGCGGCTGTCCGAGTTGCGGACGGATGAGGGATACACAATTCTCTCGTGGCGCAACCGCGGCGCCTTAAAGGTTCAAGAGTACCTGATGCCGCACAAGCGTAAGCGGCGCGGTGCCGGAAAACGCGCGCGCCCCAGCGAAACAGCATGGATTGCCATCCTAAAGAGAGCGGACTATATGTGCGAGTGGCGGGAGGCTAAAAAAGCATGTGGCCTGAAGGATGGAGAAATAGATCCCGTGGGCGGCGGCCGGGTGAAGCTTACTCCAGACCATAAGAATCCCCACTCCCTGAACCCGGATGCAGACCCATCAGACCCGGACCAATGGCAGGCCCTTTGCGGTCGTCACCAGGTCACAAAGAAAAACTACTGGGATACAACGACAGGCAAGCTCAATACCTATGCGATTGTGCAATTTGCGCCTGAGGATGAGAAGTGGCAGGTATTTCGCTTCCTGCTCGACTACTTTGGGTACGCTGTAAACAGTGTCGGCGGGATACGGAAAGTACGGAAATGAAACCAAGCAACCCCCGTATCCGCAAGCTCCTGGCGGACACCCGCGGCAAGATCGAGGCCGCGCTGTCAGAGGACGGCGTCGCAATTCTGCCTCCAATGGACGTGCTGGACTCGGCGCGACTGCTGACACTGGCCGGGATCAAAGCCCAGACAACCATTTTCGATCCGTGGTACAACAAAGGCACCGGCGGAGAAAGGGACGACTATGTTGACTACACCATTGGCATTCTCAAAGCTCTCGGGCCGTTCTCCGAACATATCTTTTTTTGGGGCTTCCCCGAAATCATCGCACATTTCATTGACAAGATTCCCAAACCGCTTTGCCTGCGGCGTTGGGTCACATGGTTCTATAAAAACTCGCCGTCGATGATTCGCGGGTGGCGGTCAGCCCAGATGACCTGCCTTCATCTGTCACAACCCGGCGCCAAGATGCATGTCGAGAACTTCCTGAATGAAGCGCAACTCCAGAAGTTCAAGCAAGGAAAACTCAGGTTCATACCCGGACCACCGAGCGTGATCGAGGAGCCGCTACTTTGCGGGTTCGTTGGCAAAAATGAACAGACTGGCCACCCTTCGCAGAAACCTGTTGCTGTATTCGAGAGTATCATCCTAATGGGAACGACACGAGGCAACCTGGTCATTGACTTGATGAGCGGCGCGGGCACCAGTGCCGTCGCGGCCTATAACAACGAGCGGTTCTCTATCATCTGTGATATTTCAGAGGAATACACAGCGATCGCGGAGAAGCGGCTCGGTATTCGCAGGTTGCGACTTCCAGCCTCGCTGCCAGCAGCCATGCGGGATTGCACCGAGGGTCTCCGCGCAAAGAAGCTCAGGGTGCCCTTTAAGAGCGGCTGCTTTACGGAAGCCGCCTCACTTCCAGGGCAACAGCCGTTGACGTTTACGCCGCAGTGACGGATACCTTCTCATGTTCGTGCTAACAGCAGCATTTGCATATGCTCGCTTCCGGGGTGCGCCCCATGTAAAAATCGGAGTCCCTGCTGGGAAGACTCCTCCGCGCCTCCACTGGTAAGCGCAATAATATCCTCAACCTTTTTACGGCAGCGAAACCACCCGCGTTGTCGTTCTCAAACACGGCATGACCGTCACCGATATAGACAATGCGCAGCTGCGCCGTTTTCCGCCCTCACCCTCGGTCCCTCTCCCAAAGGGAGAGGGAAGC
>JAPPPX010000049.1 GCA_028817305.1 Gammaproteobacteria bacterium
CTCACCTCGTGAAAAACCCTGCCCAGGTATTCCCCCAACACCCCCAGCGTGATGAGCTGTACGCCGCCCAGAAACAAAATCGTCACCATCAGCGACGCATAGCCCGGCACATCCGTGCCCAGCGCCAGCCTGCGCACCACCAGAAAAGCAGCGTAACAGAAGGCGCTCCCCGATATGACGAGCCCGAAATAGCTCCACACCCGCAACGGCAGCGTGCTGGACGCCGCGATGCCGTCCAGCGCCAGGTTCCAGAGTCGCCAATAGCGCCACTTGGTCTCGCCCGCGACGCGCGGGGGGCGCTGGTATTCCACCCGCGCCGCCGGATACCCCACATAATCGAACAGCGACCTCACGAAACGCTGCTTCTCGGGCAGGCGGTTCACCGCCTCCACCACGCGGCGCGACATCAGCCGGAACGCGCCAACGTTCCCGGGCACGGACACATCGGCCATACGGCTGTAGAAACGCCAGAACAGATGAGCGGTCAGGCGCTTGGCCCAGCTCTCCCCCGTGCGGCTCACGCGCACGCAATAGACGATGTCGTAACCCTCGCGCCACTTCTCCACCAGGCGCGGAATCAACTCCGGCGGGTCTTGCAGGTCGGCGTCCATGGGAATCGCCGCCTGGCCGCGGCACAGCGAGAGGCCGGCGCAGAGCGCGTGCTCCTTGCCGAAGTTGCGTGACAAATTGACCACCTTGATGCGCGGGTCGCGGCGATGGCGTTCGAGCAGCCGCGCCAGCGTGTCGTCCCGGCTGCCGTCGTTCACGCAGACGATCTCGTAGTCGCCGCCGACTTCGCGCAACGCTTTTTCCGTGCGCGCAAAAAACTCGCCGAGGCCCGGCGCCTCGTTGTACATCGGGACAACAATAGACAATATCATTCCTGCTCCCCTGCCGATACGCGCAGTGCGGGGAATTGACCCGCCATGCGGCGCGCGCAACCCGCCGCCGCCCGCAAACGAATGCCGGAACGCCGCCGCGCCGCAACGACGAATTCTACCGGCAACATGCGGAGAATATAGCCGGGAAAAGCCAGCCTGTTAATACCCGTTCTTTGCCCCCGCCCTGGCCCTCTCCCGAAAGGAGAATCGTTATGCGCCGTCAAACGGCAAATGGATGGCCGCGCGGCCACAGCGACCAGCGGCCAGGGCGGGTTTTTTATCTGAAGCACGGTGGGGCGCATCGTTCCCTGCGTGAGGAATTCTATACCCGATATCGAGGCGACTGGCGTTTGCGGACGGTGAACCGCGCCATGGAGGACTTCCAGAGACACTACTGCCGCTACCGCCCTCACGGCGGCAGAGGCAGAGACATGCTTACCCTTATGGAGTATTATCGCCGCTTCGCGGAGGCAGCCTGATTTGTCTCATATGTGGCGGCCCCATACAGGGCCTCGACGCTAACCGATCGCCTTGACATATTCTGAACCCGCAAAGCTCACCCCTCCCGCCAACGAAGGAACCCAGTCGTGATGCCCTTGCGGATTCCCGCGACAATCTCCCTAAGCCCTGGCGAAACCCGGATCGTCGGCCTGGCGTTAGCCGTCAAGACCGCGATGGCGGCGTTCATGCTGTTCGTTTTCTACCAATTTTCGGATTTCGAGCAAGTTCACCACCTGTCGACTCGCTGGTACACCGGCACAGAAAATCGCACCGCCTGGTATCTTGCCTTCGCCAACTGGGACGGCCAACATTATCTGATACTGTCCGACCTGGGTTACAAGCACTTGAGTCTCTCTCAGGGGTTTTACCCGCTGTATCCGATGCTGATTCGCGCATTGAGTCCGGTGTTCTCGCCATGGATGTCCGGGCTCATACTGAACTACCTGTTCACCGCCGGCTTCTGCGTGTTCCTCTATCGCATCGCCGCACATATGAAATGCCCAAAACCGCATCTGGCCGTGTTGATGCTGCTCGCTTTTCCCACTGCGTTTTTCACCGGGGCGATCTACACCGAAGCGCTGTTTTTGTTTCTCCTCACGGGCTTCCTGTATCATCTGTTGGTCACCCGAAGTTACGCCATTTTGATGTATGCGTTCTTAATGCCGTTGACCCGGGGGACAGCGGCATTTGTCGCCGGCGGCCTGCTGCTCCACACCGCGCTCGAATACGCGCGGGCGAGCAGCCGCGCCAAAAAACGGGCGCGCGCCGCGCAAATCGAGCCAGGCAAACCGTTCGACTGGCGCTACCCCGCGCTTTGTCTGGCCGCATTCTTCGCCGGCGCGCTGGCGTATCTTCTGTTTATGCAACTCGCCACTGGCAATGCGTTTGCCGGATTCGCAGTTCAGGACCGGTTCCCTGCGCAAAACAAAACCTCCAATCTGTTCATCCCGACCATCTTTCTCCGCCACCTAATCGCTGACATCAAATTTTTCGGCGCCCTGCTCGCCAGCCTCGAAAACCTTCGGAGCTTCCACCATATGCTGCCCGATCACGGCGTGGCGCTGTTCTTCCTTGGCGCCTTAATCCTTGTGCTGCGCCGGGAATGGGCGCTATTGTGCTTTTACTTCCCTCTCGTCTATGCGCACACCGCCATAAGCGCCGGAACGACAACCGCTTACTTTCGTTATATGCTGAGCGCGGCCCCATTTTTGGTACTGGCGTGGCTGAAAGCCGCCCCCCGCCCTGCCGCAACCTATGCCTTGTGCGCCGTGCTCTTTGCGGCGCAACTCTATTTCGCCTACAGATTCAGCGTGAACCTGTGGGCCGGATGACTATGGGCGCAGGAAAGCCCATCGAGAGGCGCCCGCGGCCGGGGCGGGAAGCGGCGGATTCCCGCTAACGATTCCCTTCCCGCCATGGAGGGTAGATTCCTGCCCCCGTTAATGCAGTAAAGACAAGCCAGGGGCAAGCCTGCG
>JAPPPX010000139.1 GCA_028817305.1 Gammaproteobacteria bacterium
GGCGCCATCGCGCGAATGTGCGCGTACCGCGCTCTATTTATGCTGGATTCCCGCCTGCGCGGGAATGGCGGATATTTGCCATGCCAGTGGGTAGTTTTTCGGGCAGTTCTGGATTTTCGGAGTTTTTGCACAGGCTGTTGCGCGGGAATGGCGGATTGGGGGGCGCCGGCTGCCGCGGCGGGGGGATTGCGGCGATGACGCCAGGCGTAGCTCCGGCGGCGCAGGAGACGCTATAGGTGTTCCCCCCACCGGCGCGACTTCGGGCTGGCGCCCTCGTCTTGCCGACTCCCCCTCAAGGGGGGAGTGATGCGGACAGAGGGGTGATGCGGCTGCGTGACGCGCCGCCCCGCGGCCGGGTGGGCGCCGTCGCTCAGCGCGCGGCCGCGATGCGCGCGACCTCCCGCGCACCGTCGCCCACCCACGCGCTCCACGAACCGGGATACAGGCGCGAGCCGGGCAGGCCGGCCTGTTCCATGGCCAGCAGGTTGTGGCATGCGGTGACGCCGGAGCCGCACATATGCACGACCGAAGCGGCATTCGCCGCGCCGATGCCGATGTCGGCAAAGCGACGGCGCAGCCGTTGCGGCGCGAAGAAGCGGCCGTCCGCATCCAGGTTTTCCTCGAAAGGCAGGTTCAGCGCGCCCGGGATATGGCCGGCCACCGGGTCTATGGGTTCCTTTTCGCCCCGGTAGCGGACCGCGGCGCGGGCGTCCACCAGCACCATGTTTTGTTGCGCCCGCCGTTCCACATCGGCGGTGCTCGCCGTCAGCGCGTCGGCGGCGTCCCCGACAAAGGGCAGCGGTTGCGGCGAGCGCGTATCCGTCTCCAGCGCATAGCCGGCGCGCAACCATGCCTGTATGCCGCCGTTCAACAAGCGCACCGACTCCAGGCCGATCCAGCGCAGCATCCACCACAAACGCGCCGCAATAGCGCCGCCGCTGTCGTCGTAAACCACCACGTGATCGCCCGCGGCAACACCGAAGCGGCCGAGGGTTCGTATAAACGCCGGCACTGCCGGCAGCGGATGCCGCCCGCGGCCGCCGCCTGGGCGCCCGGCAAGATCGTTATCGAGATGCGCATAAACCGCGCCGGGAATGTGGCCGGCGTCGTAGTCGGCACGGCCTTTGTGCGGATCGGCGAGAGAAAACCCGCAGTCAAACAACCGCAGGCGCGGCGCGCCGAGCATGGCGTGAAGATCGAACGCTTCCACGAGCTGCTGCGTCATTCGATTATGATAGCACCATGCACTGCATAGCCCCGCCGATTGCGGTTGCAGATGCGGCGGCCTACGGAACGGGGGGCGGCGGCTCTGCCGCATCGGACGGCGGGGGCGACAAGGCGGCCACTGGCACAGGGGTGTGCCAGCGGATATCCCAGCCGCCATCCGGCGGCAAGGCCCGGCAATCGCCGGCTTGCCAAATGCCGGGAATCTGCACCAACCGCCCGTCCCTG
Organism: Gammaproteobacteria bacterium; assembly: GCA_028817305.1. Lineage (GTDB taxonomy): Bacteria > Pseudomonadota > Gammaproteobacteria > Porifericomitales > Porifericomitaceae > Porifericomes > Porifericomes azotivorans. The sequence continues at coordinate 1,453 of JAPPPX010000139.1, forward strand.
TAGAGCAGCGGCGCGAAGCGGCGCAACCAAGGGAATACGCCCCGCTCCTGCAGCAGCTTTTTCAATGTGCGGGTTGGCGTCCCCGGGCCGTCGCTCAGGGTCTCGCCGCCGGCGCGGAAGCGAACCGTAAGCCGCGCCGCACACTCCAGAGACAAGCCTCCCGGGCCGCGCGTTCGGCTTGCCTGCAGACTGCCCAGAGGCAGGGACAGCGGCCCTTGCGGCGTCCATTCCAAAGCGAGTCCCGACGCCGACGGCAACGGGCGCAGGAGATAGAGCCGCTCCCGGTAGCGACGCAGTTCGACGCCGCCCCAGCGCAGGCAGGGGCAACGATCCCGACGCGCCGCAAGCACCGCGGTGAACAGTTGCCCCAGCAGGCGCTGGGACGGCATGGGCGCACCCTCCCCGCGCAACCAGGCACGCAACAGATTGGCGGCCCGTTCGGGCGCCAGGGCGCGAATACGATCCGCATCCAGGCTGCCGTCGCGCGCGTCGCGGCAAACGTGCAGATCTCCTTGCGCCAACTCCGCCAGCAAACGCGCGGCGGCAGCCTGATGCCGGGCGGCGCGGCCCAGGGTGCCGGCGACCGCCGGCCAGTGCGCGCGCAGACGAGGCAAGACGTCCCGCCGCAGGTAGTTGCGCGGCAGACGCGGGTCGCGGTTGCTGCTGTCTTCTACCCAGGACAAGCGGTAACGCAGGGCGTAATCCCGCAATTCGCGCCGTGGCCGCCGCAGCAGGGGGCGCAACAGCCAGCCGTGCCCCAGCCGGCGCCGCTCCGGCATCCCTGCCAGGCCGGAAGGGCCGGCGCCACGGAATAATTGCAGCAGGACGGTTTCCGCCTGGTCGTTGCCATGGTGGGCCACGAGCACGGCATCGTCGGCGCCCGGCAGAGCCGCCAGAAGCCGGTAACGTTGCCGCCGCGCCCAGGCCTCCAGGCTCTCGCCGCGCGGCGGCGCGGCATCGGCGTGAAGCACCCGCAACGGCACCGCCAACTCGCGGCACACTTGGCGACAATGAGCGACCCAACGATCGGCGTCAGGGTGAATGCCGTGATGCACATGCGCCGCCTGCAACACAAGGCCCGGCGGCGCGGGGGACGAGTCCGGCGACAGGGCGCGTACAGCCGCGTCCAGCAACACATGCGAATCCATGCCGCCGCTATAAGCGACCCAGATGCGGCCGCTACGGGGCAGGGCCGCCCGCACCGCCTCCAGGAGACCGATGCCAGGGCCGTCCCTGTCAGCCGCGGCCGGCCCGCTTGGCGGGAGCGCCCTGCCGTGCTCGTGGGAAGCTGCCGCCATCGGCCGCCCTGTAGGTCAATCCTCCTTGTAAAAGCCGAAACGCATGAACCGCTCCTGGCGGCGGGCCAGCAATTCTTCCGTCTCCAGGGCGCAAAGTTCTTCCAGCGCCTCCAGCAACGATCGTTCGAGCCGTGCCGCAGCGGCGTCGGGGTCACGGTGGGCGCCGCCCAGGGGTTCCTCGACGATCCGGTCCACAAAGCCCTGCTCGTGCAGGTAGCGGGCGGTAATGCCCATGATCTCAGCGGCCTGGCTGGCCTTTTCGGCGCTCTTCCAGAGGATGGAGGCGCAACCCTCCGGCGAGATCACCGAGTAGGTCCCGTATTCCTGCATGTACACCCGGTCGGCAACGGCCAAGGCCAGGGCGCCGCCCGAGCCTCCTTCGCCGATCACTGTCGCCACTACCGGCACGGCCAAACCGGACATCAATTCCAGGTTGCCGGCGATCGCCTCGCTCTGGTTGCGCTGCTCGGCGCCCACGCCGGGATAGGCCCCGGGCGTATCTATGAAGGTGAGCACCGGCATGCGGAAGCGCTCGGCCAGGCGCATGAGCCGCCGCGCCTTGCGGTATCCCTCGGGCTGCGGCATGCCAAAATTGCGCCGCATTTTTTCTTCGGTTTCCCGCCCCTTCTCGTGACCGATCGCCATTACCGGCCGCCCCCCCAGCCGGCCGATGCCGCCCACGATGGCCGGGTCGTCAGCGTAACAGCGGTCGCCGTGCAGTTCCTCGAAACCGGAAAAAATACGCGCGATGTAGTCGGTCGTATGCGGACGCAGGGGATGGCGGGCCAACTGGGAAATTTGCCAGGCGCTGAGCGACGAGAAGATCGAGCGGGTCAGTTCCTCGCTGCGCCGCTTCAGGCGCTGGATCTCGTCATTGATGTCCACCACCCCGCCCGCGCCCACGTGGCGCAGCTCCGCCAGTTTCGCCTCCAGATCGGCGATCGGCCGTTCGAAATCGAGAAAGCTCATAGCACGTTCATTGTCTGTCGCCCAGGCGCGGCGGTTCCGAGCCGTGTTGCGAAGGCCGCCCCGAGCCGCTTGCCGCGGCGCGCCCCGGCCCGCCCTTCGGGGCGTCTCTGTTCGGCGCGGCGCCGTTGCCGCGGCTATTATATTGTATTCGGACGTTGTCCCTGCCCAACGCGCCGCGCAGCCGTTCCAACAGTTCCTCGCAGAGCCGCAACCGCCAGGCGTCTCCCAGGCGCAACACCGACTCGAATTGCCGGCCGCGGTATTCGATCCACACCGGACTGCCTTGCGCATCCGGCGTCCCGAATAGCTCTCGCATTCCCGCGACCGGGTCGCGGCCTTGCCCATATTCGGGACCCAGCCGCAGCCACAAGCTGGCAAACCGATCGCGCAATCGCTGCAGATCGTAGATCTGTTCCACTTTGAGCCGGCGCTCCCGTTCGCCCCGGTCGGCCGCGCCGCGCACGGCAACCATACTGTCCTTGGCCAACATGCCGCGGAAACGCCGGTACTGCGAGGCATGCAGATACAAAACGAGGGTGGCGTCGGCATCCTCCAAAAAGACATAGGCGACACGTCCGCCGCTGCCGCGCCGCGTGGAAACACGTTGCACGTAACCGATAACGAACAGCGGTCCCGGCCGGATATTGCCCAGGTCGGAAGTGAGCAAGGCGGCACACTCCTCCCGGTAACGCCGGATGGGATGCCCGCTCAGATACTGTCCCAGGGCCTGCTTCTCCCCCGCCAGGCGCTGCGTCTCGTCCCAGGGCGCTGCCGGCGCATAGGGCAGCGAGGCGGCAGCCCCTTCGCCCGATGCTGTCTCCCCGGCCGGCGCGAACAGGCTCCCCTGGCCGCCGCCATGACCCGCCCCAAACTGCTCCGCCGCCTGCATGGCCCCTTCCAAGCTGGCCAGCAGGACGCTGCGCTCGACGCCGAAATCGTCCAGCGCTCCCGCGAGGCTCAGGGCCTCCAGTGCGCGGCGGTTGACGCGGCGCGCGTCCAGGCGGCGGCACAAGTCGAACAAGTCCCGGAAGGCGCCGTTGCCGTCGCGCTCCGTCTCGATCTCCCGGGCCGCTCCCCGGCCCACGCCGCGAACCGCGCCCAAACCGTAGCGGATGGCTTTCGCGTCCATTGCCCGAAACCCGTGTCCAGAGCGGTTGATGGAAGGAGGCAATAGCTCCAGGCGGGCTCGGCGCAGTTCGCCGCAGAGAGAGACCAGACGGTCGGTATGGTCCATTTCGGTGGTCAGGAGCGCCGCCATGAAAGCGCTGGGATAGCGGGCTTTAAACCAGGCGGTGCGGTAGGCCAGCAAGGCATAGGCGACGGAATGGGACTTGTTGAACCCGTAGCCGGCAAACGTTTCCATCAGTTCGAAAATGCGCTCGGCGGTCTTCCTGGGGACCCCGCCTTGCTGTACGGCGCGGGTAACGAAGATGTCGCTGTGCTCGGCCATTGCCGCAACTTGTTTCTTGCCCATCGCGCGGCGCAGCAGATCGGCGGCGCCCAACGTGTAACCGGCCAGGACGCGGGCGATCTCCATCACTTGTTCCTGGTACAGGATCACGCCCCAGGTGTTGCGCAAAATCGGCTCCAGGGAGGGATGCATGTAGCGCACCCGCTCGCGACCATGCTTGCGGTTAATGTAGTCTTCCGCCATCCCGGACTTCAGCGGCCCCGGGCGGATCAGCGCCACCAGTGCCACCAGGTCGTCGAAACGCTCTGGCTGCAGCCGCCGGATCAGGCCCTTCATGCCCTCCGACTCGAGTTGGAACAATGCGGCGGTGCGGCCCGAGCGGATCAACCGGTAGGGGGCGGAATCCTCCAGAGACAGCTGTTCGAGGCGCAACGCCGGTTCGTCGTTCCCGTCGCGCATCTCGTTTACGGTACGCAGACAATTGTCCAGCACGGTCAAAGTGCGCAATCCGAGGAAGTCGAACTTGACCAGGCCGATAGTCTCCACGTCGTTCATATCGAACTGCGTCAGCATATTGCCGGCGCCGCCCTGCTCGCAGTACAGCGGCATGTACTCGATCAGCGGCCGCGGCGTGATAACGACGCCTCCGGCATGGCGCCCGGCGTGGCGCACCGTCCCCTCCAGTTTACGCGCCAAATCGATCAGCGTACGTACATCCTCTTGCTGCTCGTACGCATCCTGCAGCGCCGACTCCTCGGCCAGGGCCTTGCCCAGGGTCATGTTCAGGTCGCCCGGGATGCATTTGGCGATCTTGTCCACGAATCCGTAGGTATGACCAAGGATGCGGCCCACATCGCGCACCACGGCACGGGCGTTCATGTTGCCGTAAGTGATGATCTGCGAGACCCGCTCCCGGCCATAGCGTTCCGCCACGTACTCGATCACCTCGTCGCGCCGTTCCATACAAAAATCTATGTCGAAATCCGGCAATGTAACTCGTTCGGGGTTCAGGAAGCGCTCGAATAGGAGGTCGTATCGGATCGGGTCTAACTCGGTGATCCCCAGGGCATAGGCCACCAGCGAGCCGCCTCCGGAGCCGCGCCCCGGCCCCACCGGAATCCCCTGCTCCCGGGCCCAGCGAATAAAGTCGGCCACGATCAGAAAATAGCCGGAAAAGCCCATCTGCACGATCACCTCCAACTCCCGCCGCAGCCGTTGCCGGTATTCGTCGGCGCGCTCCCGCGGGCTCGAGGGACGGAAATTGCACACTTCCTGCAATCCCCGTTCCGCCTCCCGTGCCAGCCAGCGGTCCTGATCGTAGCCGTCAGGGACCTGGAACTCCGGCAGGTGGTACCCTTCCGTGTCCAATTCCAGGTTACAGCGCTGGGCAATGGCCACGGAGTTCTCCAGGGCCTCCGGCAAATCGTCGAACAATTCGCGCATCTCATCCGCACTGCGCAGGTACTGCAATTCGCTGTAAGGGCGCTCCCGCGATCGGTCGTCCAGGAGTTTGCCCCTGGCAATGCACACACGGGCCTCGTGCGCCTCAAAGTCATCCCGACCGAGAAAACGCACGTCGTTGGTGGCCACCACCGGCACCCCGAACTCCGCGGCCAGACGCACCGCCTGCTCCAGGTATTCGTCCTCGCCCGGCCGCCCCGTGCGCTGCAGCTCCAAGTAGTAACCGTTAGGGAAAAGCCGCATCCAGGTCTCCAGTTCCTCGCGCGCGCGAGCGCCGTGTCCAGCCAGCAGGCAACGCCCCACGTCTCCCTCGCGCCCGCCGGACAGCGCCAGCAGACCCGCGCTCTCCCCACGCAGCCAGTCACGCCGGAGCAACACCTGCGCCCCGCGCTCCCGGTAGGCGCGCGTCAGCAAACGATTCAGTTTTACATACCCCTGACGGCTGCAGCAGAGCAGCGTCACCCGGTAAGCCTGCCCGGCATCCGGATCCCCGTGCCGCAGATCCGCCCCCACGATCGGCTTGACGCCCCGCTGCTGGGCGGCGCGGTAGAATTTAACTATCGAGAACAGATTGTCCTGCTCGGTCAGAGCCACCGCGCCCATGCCCAGTTCCGCGACGCGCTCGACCAGAGGCGCTACCCGCAGCAGGCCGTCCTCCAGCGAGTAGTGCGAGTGCACCCGCAGATGGACAAAGCCTGGGGCAGCAGCGCTCGCCGCCTCCCCTGCTGAGCCGCGACTCACCGATCCTCCAACACGCGCCGCACCGGCGCATAAGATCGGCGGTGCTCGGGGCTGGGACCATGCTGTTGCAAAGCGGCAAGATGTGCGGCCGTGGGATAACCTTTGTGCCGGGCGAAGCCGTATGCCGGATAACATTCATGCAGGCGGCGCATCCGCCCATCCCTGTCCACCTTGGCAAGGATCGAGGCGGCACCGATCGCCGGCACCAGCCGGTCGCCGCCAACAATGGCCGTGGCGCGGCAATCCAATCCGGGGAACTCGGGGACATGCGGCCCGTCCACCTGTGCCTCGCCGGGGCGGCGCTCCAGCGCCAGCACCGCCCGCCGCATCGCCAGCAGGCTCGCCTGCAAGACGTTCAGCCGCTCGACCTCCCGCGCCGTAGCACAGGCCACGGCCCACTCCAGGGCGCGGGCGCGGATACACACGGCCAGCACCTCCCGCCGCGCCGGCGCCAGTTGCTTGGAGTCGGCCAGACCCTGGATCGGCTGCGCCGGGTCCAGAATAACAGCGGCCGCCACCACGGGCCCCGCCAGGGCGCCGCGGCCGGCCTCATCTACCCCCGCGACCAGGTTCATGCCCGCTGTGCCGCGCCGCCCGCCACTTCCAGCACCGCCCGCGCCGCGTTGGCATCCGCACCGCGCTGCAGCCCGGCCCGCAGCTCCCGGAAGACCCGCGGCCACCCGGCGCGTTCCGGATCTTCCCGCAGGCAATCGAGCAAGGCCGGCCCCAAGCGCTCCGGACACACTTCCCCCTGCACAAATTCGGGGACCAGGGCGCGCCCTGCCAGGATATTCGGCAACGAATAGCAAGGGACCTGTACCAACCGTCGAAGCAACCAATACGTGAGCCCGGACAGGCGATAGGCTACCACCATGGGGCGCTCCAGTAACATCGCCTCCAGGGTCGCCGTGCCGCTAGCCAGCAGTACGGCGTCGGCGGCCCGCATCACCTCCAGCGAGCGACCGCCGTGGATGCTCAGGGGCAACTCCGGACACAGGCGACGATGCGCTTCCCGCACCTGTTCCGTCGCTGCCGCATTCAGCGGCGCCGCCGCAAAACGCAATTCCGGCGCCCGCCGGCTACACCAGCGCGCCGTCAGCAAAAAGGGCTCGATCAACCGCTGCAACTCATGCTCCCGACTGCCCGGCAGCAGGGCCGCCAGCGGACCTTCCGGGGCGATCCCCAGGGCGGCGCGCGCCGCCGCCCCTCCGCCAGGGCGAATATGGTCGGCCAACGAATGCCCCACGCAGCGCGCCCGCACCCCATGTTCGCGGCAGAAGCGCTCCTCAAAAGGGAACTGCGTCAACAACAGATCGGCCGCCCGGGAGATCTTGCGGATACGGTAGCGGCGCCAGGCCCAAACCTGGGGACTGACGTAATGCACCGTTCGCACCCCCCGGCGACGCAGCGCCAACTCCAGATCCAGATTGAACTCCGGCGCGTCCACCCCCACGAAGATATCCGGCGGTTGCGCCAGAAAGCGGTCTCGCAATTCCCGGCGGATGCGCAGCAATTCCCGCAATCGGCCCGCCAACTCCGCGATCCCCACCACCGCCAACCGTTCCATCGGATAGAAGACGCGACACCCCTCCGCCTGCAACAACTCTCCGCCGATGCCTTCCAGGCGCAGATCCTGCCCGCAATGCTGCCGCAAGGCGCGAGCCAGCCCGGCCCCCAGTCGGTCGCCGGAGGGCTCACCCGAGACGATGCCGACCCGCAAGGCCCCATTCCGCCCCACCGCACCCAGGCGCCAGCGCGCCGCCTTCCCGGCGGCAGAGAGCCAGAGCATTTGCAGGGCTACACAAAAACATTAGCGCCTCCGCACCACGAACACGCCCATATTCGAGCCGGCAACCGGGCCCTCGGGGCGGTCCACCCGCCGCCAACCCAGGGGGTCTTCATAATACTCTTCACGACCGGGCCGACCAGCCCTTGCCGCTTGTCCCGGTGCCGCCGCTCATTGCCTTCTTCCCCATCGCCATCATCCTTCATAGCGCTAAAATTCAAGGTACAGTTGGCCGGCAGGGCGCCGTCTCTTCCACACGGGCGCGGCGCCCCTGAATCGGCACAAGCCCGGGGCATCGGCAAGACCGCGCGCCGGCCGCGGCCGCCCGCGAGCGCGCCCGTAGCAACACCCGGCGCCACCGCGCCGCACCGAAGGCAGCGACTCTGTCGCGTTCGGCCCGCGCCAGGACCCTGGCCTCCGACAGACGCGGCAACGGTTGCCGGAAAAACCCGGCACCCGGGACGCCCGTATCCCGGCGCACCACCAGGCATTGAATGCGAGGAACCTGCCTGCCGTTCACAGCCGGCCCGTCCAGCAGTGCCGCCATAAAGCGCAAGGTCTTGCCGATCTCTACGCCGAAGCGTCGCCCCGATAACGGCCCTGGATACCCGATCCGCCCAGCCAACCCTTTGTAGTCCAGCGCCATTTCTTCCACAAGCAACGAGTTGGCGCGCTCGATCAACACGCCAAGGGCCCGCAACGCCAGCTCCCGGTGTTCCGCATCTTTCATATTGCCGCCTCTTTGCTGCCCGTCAGACCCAATCCATGCCCGGCCTCCCCTCCCCCCCAGGCGCCGGACATATCCCCGAACATGCTTATACTACTACAGCCGCTGTGCCCGCATCGCAGCGCCAACATGCCTATCCCCCGGAACAGGAATCCCCGCGGCCGGCGCTTTCACCCCACCGTGCGAGAACCCTTCGCGGACTACCGCGAAGACTTGCCGTTCGCCGGCCTGTGAACGCTTTTCACTGAATATTGGCGGCTTGACGGATGCTTTAACTCCCATTCCCTGGAGATGCCCTGCCCTTAAAATACCCCTCCACACCATCCTGAGCGTCATTATGCATGCGCAGACCTCAGCGCTCTACAGCCCCGGCGCAGGAATCTGTTATACTGCCGCGCTACGGTCTTACAGCCTCGGCGAGCGCCAGACTACGTAACGGGAACGTTCAGCGGGTGGGTCAGCGGCGGGGCAGCGGCGGCTGGAGATCGCGGGAGGGTAAAACATGAACGGAATGGCAGGTATGGTTTTCGCGGACATCGCGGTGGCAGCGGGCATCTTCCTGGGCAGCGTCACGTTGTTGGCGGTATGCTGGGCCTATGTGCGCCATCGGCAACTGGGCGCGGCCGGGGGCGGGCTTGCCGCCGTTGGCGCCATTTTGCTGATCGCATCCATCCTGACGACCGCCGCGGATCCGGGCGTTGACGAGTTGCGCACCCAGCTGGCGCAACTCGAAGCCAAGCAACGGCAAGCAGGCACCGAAGCGAACGCCCTGCGCGAAGAGCTGCGAGCCCTGGGAAGCAACATTACGGAACTGAGCGCCCAGCTGGACGAAATGCCTGCGACACACCTCAGGATTGCCACCGATTTGCGTCAGGAGATAACCGCCGGCCTGGACGGTATCCGGTCGGATCTGGAGCAACTCCGAATGGAGACGGAGCGATGCCGAAGCTCCGGGGGATGTCCCGCCCCCCGGAACGACAAATAAGGCCGGCGCAACGCCCGCCGCGCAGAGGCTGACAAGACAAAAGCGGCACCGAAACGGGCGATTAGCTCAGTGGGAGAGCGCTGCCTTCACACGGCAGAGGTCGTTGGTTCAATCCCAACATCGCCCATTTATTCTGGCGCCCATTCACTCTGACCCCATTCATCCGAGGCTACCCCCTGGTCCCTGGTCAGGGGAAGAATTCGCACAGGCGGCGGGCGAGTATAGCCACGGTGCCTCGCAGCGCCGGCGCTCTTCGTAGGCACGGATGCGTTCCGCTTGTTGCAGGCTAATGGAAATGTCGTCCCACCCCCGCAACAACCGCTGCTTAATGCCAGGGGCGATCTCGAAGGGCAGCCTCTCGCCGTCGGGGGTGACCACCGATTGCCGCTCCAGGTCTATCTCCAGACGATAGCCCTCGTTCTCCGACACCTGGCCGAACAGCCGCTCTACGACAGCCGCTTCCAGCAAAACGGGCAACAGGCCGTTCCGGTAGGCGTTGTCGTAGAAGATGTCGGCAAAGGAGGGCGCCAGCACGGCCCGAAAGCCATAGTCCAACATGGCCCACACCGCATGTTCCCGGGAAGAGCCGCAACCATAATTCTCCCTGGCGAGCAGGATCTCGGCACCGCGGTAGCGGGAACGGTTGAGCACAAACTCGGGGTTCAGGCGGCGGCTACCCGGATCCTGATCCAGGACTCCAGGATCCAGGTAGCGCCAGTCGTCGAACAGATACGGGCCGAAACCGCTACGGCGGATCGAGAGAAGATATTGCTTGGGAATGATCGCATCGGTGTCCACGCTGGGCCGGTCCAGCGGAACTACCAAGCCGGCGAAGGGAACGAAGGGGCACATCTTGGGCATAGGTATGGGGCCGTTACGGGACCAATGAGCGGTTCATTGGACCATTGCCGGTTAATGAGGCGTGGCCGAACCCGCGGGCGGCGGCGCCAACTCGCGCACGTCCACCAGGCGCCCCGCCACCGCGGCCGCCGCCGCCATCGGCGGGCTTACGAGATGCGTACGCCCTCCCCGCCCCTGCCGCCCCTCGAAATTGCGGTTGGAGGTGGAAGCGCAACGCTCACCGGGGAGCAGACGATCCGGGTTCATCCCCAGGCACATGGAGCAGCCAGCCTCGCGCCACTCGAAGCCGGCATCCACGAAAACCCTGGCCAACCCTTCTTCCTCTGCCTGACGCTTGACCCGCCCGGAACCGGGGACCACCAGAGCCTGGCTTACGTTGCCGGCCACCCGCCGGCCCCGGACCACGGCGGCGGCGGCCCGCAGATCCTCAATGCGGGAGTTGGTGCAGGAGCCAAGGAAAACCCGGTCCACGGAGATCGAGGAGATGGGCGTACCGGGAGTCAAATCCATGTACTCCAACGCGCGTTGCATAGCCTGGCGCCGGGTAGCGTCCGGCTCCGCGGCGGGGTCCGGCACGCAGGCTCCCACCGGGGCGACCATCTCCGGAGAAGTACCCCACGTTACCTGGGGCTCGATGTCGCCGGCATCCAACCGGTGCGTCCGATGAAAGTGCGCCCCCGGGTCGCTGTGCAGACCGCTCCAGGCCTCCGCCGCTTGCTCCCAGAGGCGTCCCCGGGGGGCGGCGGGGCGACCACGCACATAATCAAGCGTCTTCTCGTCCACCGCGACCATGCCGGCGCGGGCACCGGCCTCAATACTCATGTTGCACAGAGTCATGCGCCCTTCCATGGACAGCGCGCGGACCGTACCGCCCGCGTATTCCAGCGCATGGCCCGCACCGCCTGCTGTGCCGATGCGCCCGATGATCGCCAGGACGATGTCCTTTGCGGTGACCCCCAGCCCCAACTCGCCCTCCACACACACCTGCATGTTGTCCGCCTTGCGAAGTTGCAGGCACTGCGTGGCGAGCACGTGCTCCACCTCGGAAGTGCCGATGCCGAAGGCGAGGGCGCCCAAGGCGCCGTTGGTGGAAGTGTGCGAGTCGCCGCAGACGATAGTCATGCCGGGCAAGCAGGCGCCGTGCTCGGGACCGACGACGTGTACGATCCCCTGGCGAGGGTCCCGCAGACCGAAGCGCCTGATCCCGGTCTCGGCGCAGTTGTGCTTCAGTGCCTCCAGCTGTCGCCGCGCGACCAGGTCGCGCACATGGGCGCGGTCGGCGGTGGTAGGGACGCTATGGTCGGCAACAGCGAGGGCGGCATCCGGGCGCCAGGGGCGGCGACCGGCGGCGCGCAGACCGGCAAAGGCTTGCGGCGAAGTAACCTCGTGGATGAGGTGGCGGTCTATATAAATGAGCGCGTCCCCGTCGGCCAGTTCGCAGACGAGATGCGAGTCCCAGAGTTTGTCGTACAAAGTAGAGGCCATCGCCGAACCGTCGTATTCGCTCAAGTACCCCGCTGTCCTGCTCCCGCGTCCGCCGCCAGCCGCACCAGGGTGCGTCCCGTCGCCTCGCCGCGGAGCATCGCCTCGAAGATCCGCGGCAGCCCTTCCAGGGTGGTTTCCGCATGCGCGATCCGGTCCAGTCCTGTCGGAGCCAGGTCGCTGGCCAGGCGCCCCCACAGCGGGCGGCGGTAACGAAGCGGACAGTCGGCGGCGCTCACGCCCAGCAACGCGACGCCGCGCAGAATAAAGGGCATCACCGTAGTCTGCAACTCGCTGCCGCCGGCCAAACCCACAGCGACGACGTTCCCCCAGGGCCGCGTGCTGCGCGTCAACCAGGAGAGCATCTCGCCGCCTACGTTGTCCAACGCGCCGCCCCAACGGCCCTTCTCCAGGGGCCGCCGGCCCAGGTCCAGGGAGCGGCGATCGATCACCTCCGCCGCCCCCAGCGAGACCAGGTAATCCCGGGCCTCAGGCTTAGCGCTAATCGCGCACACCTCATAACCCAGGCGAGACAGAATGGCCACCGCCAGGCTGCCGACCCCGCCGCTGGCACCGGTCACGGCGACAGGCCCGGCTGCCGGCTGCTGTCCGTTCTCTTCCAGGCGCTGCACACACAGGGCCACGGTAAAACCCGCGGTGCCCAGCGCCATGGCCTGGCGCATGCTCATACCATCCGGCAGAGGGATGACCCAAGACGCCGGGAGACGCACGAAATGCGCATAGCCGCCGTCGTGTGCCACCCCCATGTCGTAGCCGGTCGCCAGCACTTGGTCGCCCGGACGAAATTCCGCAGCCGAAGAAAGCTCCACCCGCCCGGCCACGTCAATCCCACCCACCCGGGGGAACTCGCGGATAATCCTGTTGGCGCCCGTGGCCGCCAGGGCGTCCTTGTAATTCACTGAAGACCAGCAGGCGCGAATCACCACCTCGCCAGAGGACAGATCGTCCAGGGCCACGTCCTCCACGCGCCCCGCAACCTTGCCGTCCTGCCGGCGAATGCGAAAGACCGGGAATTCCCGCATGTCGCTCCCCGCGCTCATGGCGCGGGATTATCCTTGCCGGTGCTGGAGGCAGTCAATCGCCAATGCGCCCCGTAGCCGCAGCGACAATTCTGACAAAGGCCGGCACGACAGAGCGGGGCCGACAACCGGGGCAAGGCTGACGCGGCGCGATTACGCCCGCTCACAGTTGCTGGAGCGACTTCCTGTATTCGGGTCCCCCCAGTATCCCCGGCCTCCGCTAACCGCCCGACCGTTTGGAACCGAGCGCCTTGATTTCGGCCACATCCTCGCCGATCTTGAGTATAAGGGTCTCAAGACCGCCTATGCTAGCCTCAAGACTGCCCATGCTAGCCTCAAGACTGTCCATACGGGCCTCAAGACCGTCCATGCGGGTCTCAAGACCGTCCATACGGGTCTCAAGACCGTCCATGCGGGTCTCAAGACCGTCCATACGGGTCTCAAGACTGCCCATACGGGTCTCAAGACTGCCCATACGGGTCTCAAGACCGTCCATGCGGGTCTCAAGACCGCTCACACGAGTCTCGACCAGGGTCATACGGGTATCAAGCGTATTCACCTTCGCGCTGAGGCTCATGACAAAGCCCGCCATCGTTATCATGAGGATCAACAGCGCCAGTTGAATGGGCAGAAAAGCGCCATACATGATCGTGCGCTGGGTTCTGGTCTCCGCCATCGCTGTGGCGATACCCTCTTTGATCGCCAGGGCCTGGTTTTTTTCCAGGTGGGATAAATCCGATTGGAGCGTCAGGGCGATCCTGGCAACGATCTTGGCCAGCCCCTCCGACTGTTTGCGGTCGAAGCCCGCCTCCTGCAAGTCATTGGCGGCGGCGAGCGTATCGAATGCGGCAGGTTCCTTCATAGCTGTTGCGTTTCCCATTGCGGCCTCCTGGCTTCTTGCGCGATTCCTTTCGAACAATAAGAAGCATTTTGGAAAAGTTGCGGGCAGGTGTCAACAGTCCCCCAGAAAGTGTAAGCCCAAAGCAGAAATGTCCTATTCCGAGTCTTCGGGCAGGGCCTTTCGTTGGCCATACGGCATTTACGCGGCCTTCGGGCCAGGAGATGCCCAGGAGATGCGCCATGACGGGAGATTCGGGCGATGGCGGCATGGGAACCAGGCCGTCTGACGATTCTCGAGCGGGCCGAGTCCGCGGGGCGCAGGCAGGCGCAAGCGGCGGCGGGCGCTGGCCCACAACCTATGGTCGCCACGAGCGAATTGCGCTAGAATCGCCGCCTGTTCGCCGCCCGCAGGCGGCAATCGCGTCTGGAGGTTCAGCATATGGCAAATACAGCCTCGGCCAGAAAACGCGCCGCGCAGGCAGCAAAGCGGGGGCAACGAGACTCCGGGTACCGCTCCATGGTACGCGGCGCCCTCAGAAAGACTGCCCGGCTGATCGCCGCGGGGAATGCCAGCGAGGCGGAGGCTTCCCACCGCTACACGACCAGCCTCCTGGACCGCTTCGCGCGCCGCGAGATCGTCCACAAGAACAAGGCTGCCCGGCACAAAAGCCGCTTGAGCGCCCGGTTGCGCGCCCTGGCAACGGCCGCCCCCGCGTCCGCGGAGCCACCGCCAGAGCCTGCCGAACCCGCCGCGGACTAAAGCAACACCAGGTTATCGCGGTGCACGAGCTCCGGCTCGCGCGCGTGCCCCAGCAACTCTCCGATCAAGGAGCTGGGGCGTCCCATAATGCGGCGTGTCTCGCCAGCGGCATAATTGCTCAGACCACGCCCGATCTCGTGCCCGTCAGGGTCCAGCAACGCGACGATGTCGCCGCGGCGGAAATCTCCCTCCACCAGAGTCACTCCCACCGCCAGCAGGCTCTTGCCACGCTCGCGCAAGTGCAATACGGCGCCCGCGTCCAGGCGCAGGCGGCCGCGCACCAGGGACTGGCTTGCCAGCCAGCGCTTCCGTGCCGCCAGGGACTCGCGGCCAGCCCGCAATAAAGTGCCGACGCGCTCGCCGGCCGCCAGGCGCTCTAACGTTCGGGCATCGCGGCCGTCGGCGATCACCACGTCGGTGCCGGATTTTGCGGCGACCACGGCGGCCTCCAACTTGCTCTTCATGCCTCCCCGCCCCATAGCGCCGCCATCGCCGGCCATGCGCCGCAACGCCGGATCGCCGGCAAAACCTTCCCGAATCAGCGGCGCCTCGGGATCCTGGCGCGGATCGCGTTCCCGCAGGCCGGGCTGATCGCTCAGAATCACCAGATATTCCGCTTCGATCAGGTTGGCTACCAGCCCTGCCAGCGTGTCGTTGTCGCCGAAACGAATCTCTTCCGTGGAGACGGTATCGTTTTCATTGATAATCGGCATTACCTGCCACTCAAGCAGGCGGAGCAAGGTGCCGCGGGCATTCAGGTAGCGCTTGCGGTCGGCAATGTCCTCGTGGGTCAGCAGTACCTGGGCAACCCGCACCCCGAAGCATTGAAACTCCTTTTCGTAGGCCTGGATCAGCCCGGCCTGTCCTACCGCCGCCGCTGCCTGCAATTCCTGGATGTCCGCCGGGCGGCGGCGGCGGCCCAGACGCTGAAGTCCGGCGGCGACCGCACCGGAAGAGACCAGTACCACCCGCAAGCCTCGCTCCCGCAAGAGAACGATTTGCCTTGCCCAGCCAGCCACTGGCTCCAGCCGCACCCCCTTGCCGCCTTCGGTCAGCAGGGCGCTGCCGATCTTGAGCACCCAATTGCGGTCGGCGGCGGTCACGAGCTGTCCCCCTGGCGGCGCGGCGACGCGGCACCCAACCAGTCGGCGGCGGCCTGGCACAACTGCGAACAGCCGCGACCCGTGCGGGCGGAGACCATGTAACAGGGGGCGCGCCAGTCCAGGCGCCGCAACAACTCGCGCTGCCGACGGCGACAGAGAGACTCCGCCAGCAGGTCCGTCTTGTTCAAAACCAACCAGCGCGGGCGCTGGGCCAAGTTGGGATCGTACTCCGCCAATTCGCGCTCCAGGGAGCGCACCTGGGCGGCCCGTTTCTCCGCCGACACCTCGGCGGCGAGATCGACCAGATGCAGGAGCAGGCGGGTGCGCGCCAAATGCCGCAGGAAGCGCAGGCCCAGCCCGGCGCCGCGCGCCGCCCCCGGGATCAGGCCCGGCACGTCGGCGACCGCGAAGCGGCGGTCAAAATCCGGCGCCACCATCCCCAACTGCGGCTGCAAAGTGGTGAAAGGATAGTCCGCCACTTCGGGACACGCAGCCGAGACCGCGCGCAGGAACGAAGACTTGCCGGCGTTTGGCAACCCCACCAAACCGACATCGGCCAACAACCGCAACTCCAGACGCAATCTGCACTCTTGCCCCGCCTCGCCGGGGACAAACTGGCGCGGGCTGCGTTTAGCGCCGCTCTTGAAATGGACATTGCCGCGCCCTCCTTCACCGCCGCGGGCAACCAGCAGACACTCGCCTGGGTTCAGCAAGTCGCTGCGCATCTCCGCGGCGTCTTCCTCGAAGACCCGGGTGCCGGGAGGCACCTGCAAGCGCAGGTCTTTGCCGCCGCACCCCGCCCGGCGGTTACTGCCGCCCGGCTGGCCGTCGCCGGCCCGAAACCGGGTCGTGCGCCGAAAATCCGCCAGGGTATTCAGGCCAGAGGCAACTTCCAAATAGATGGAACCGCCGCGGCCGCCGTCGCCGCCGTCCGGACCGCCGCGCGGCAGGGAGCGGGCGCGGCGGAAGCTGAGACCGCCATCGCCGCCGCGCCCGGCCAGGAGATGGATATGCGCCTCGTCGGCGAATTTCATGGCATCCGCGGACGGCGGGCGGTCAGTACCGCCAAAGGCAAGAAATGGCAATGGTTTTCTGGCACCGCCCGGCTGGCGGACGAAGATTTCAGTCGGCGACGATACTGACGCAACGATGCCGATCAGGCCCCCGGCGAGCAAAGACGACCTTGCCGGCAACAAGGGCGTACAAGGTGTGATCCCTTCCGCAACCGACATTGCGGCCGGCCCGAAAAGGGGTCCCGCGCTGGCGCACCAGGATACTGCCTGCCGAGACCTGCTCGCCGCCGTAGCGCTTGACCCCGAGGCGCTTGGAATGCGAATCCCGCCCGTTGCGGCTGCTGCCCCCGGCTTTCTTGTGTGCCATCTTTCCGCGCCTCAGCCGCCTGCGGAGATATTGGTAATGGTCATCTCGGAGTAAGGTTGCCGGTGCCCGCGCCGGCGCAGGTAGTTCTTGCGCCGGCGAAACTTGACGACGAGAATCTTCCTCTCGCGGCCGTGTTCCCGCACCTGAGCGGTAACTTTGGCCCCCGGCAAACAGGGAGTGCCAATGTGCACATTTTCCCCGTCTGCCACCAGCAACACATCGGAAAATTCCACGCTGTCGCCAACCGGCGCGTCAATCTTCTCCACGCGCAGGCGGTCCCCCTCCCGCACCTGGTATTGCCGACCGCCCACTTTCACTACTGCATACACGCCTGAAGTTTCCTCGCTACATCGCGCCGCCGTACACGGGCGGCCTGTCATAGTGCCATTTTAACGGAAGCCGCAACGGCGAAACAAGGCCGCCCGGAGCCCCTGACCCGATTGGGTTATCCCATGGAGCCGGAGGAGGCATTCCCCCTCACTTGTGCTACCGGCACCCAATACAGTATGTTTTACTTGTATCCTGCCGCATGAATAGGGGTTGGGCAGCCCGTAAATCGTGAGCACCACAGCGGGACAGGTAGCGCAATGAACGAACGCAGCGAGGAAGCGGCCCAACCCGCGCAAAAGGTAGCCACGGGGCTTCAAGACAACTGGTGGCTGGAACAGGGCGCGGAAATAGCGGAGCGCGCGCCTCTTCTGTTGGCGGCCATAGCAGGCTGCGCCTTACTGGCGGGAATGGCCATAGCCCCCGCCACAAACGCCCTGTACCTGCTGACTTGGTTGCTGGCCGTCATCGCAGCGGGCAGCGGCCAGTGGCTCCTGTTGCAAGCGCAGGGCTCTCCGCTACAAGGCACCCCGGGGCGCGCCTGGCTGGCCGCTTGGCTGGCGCTGAACACGCTGCAAGGTTGCCTGTGGGGCGGGGGATTCGCATCGCTCCTGCTGCTTGCCGACGGCAAGGCAATGCTAATCGAGCTGCAAAGCCTGGCCTGCCTGCTGTTGGCTATAGTCTCCCTGGCGGCAAGCGCCTGCCTGTCCCCGCTGCTACCGGCCCTGCTGCTCTTCCTGAGTTCTGCCCTGCTGCCTCCCTGCATCGTCCTGATACTGATCGCGCCCGGGCCGCCAGTGCTGCCGCTGGCCCTGTTCGGCCTGTTCCTGCTGCTGTCGTTTGGCTACGGCTGGCGCTTCTGCATCCGGCTGTGGCGACATGGCCTGGCCTCGCTGCGCACGGAGGAGGCACTATGGGAGTACCGGCTGCTGCAGCAGGAATTGGAGAAATACAAGCGCGAACAGACGCGCCTGCTGGAAGAGAAGAGCAAGGCAGAAGATCGCGCCAGCCAGCTCACCACCTGGTCTTTTCAGGACGGCCTGACCAAGATCGCCAACCGCAGGCAATTCGACGAATTCCTCAACCGCGAGTGGCGACGCGCGATCCGCGGCAAGTCCCCGATCTCCCTGATCATGCTCGACGTGGATAATTTCAAACTGTACAACGACCGCTTCGGGCACCAGAAGGGAGACCTCTGCCTGCAGCAGGTGGCCGCCGTCCTGCAACGTTTCTCCCGGCGCGGCGGCGACCTTGCGGCGCGTTACGGTGGCGAAGAATTCGCCGTGATTCTGCCCGAGGCGCCCGCGGCAGCCGGCATGAGGATCGCGGAGTCGATCCGCCAGGCAGTGGAGAAGCTCCAATTGCCGCACCCGGATACGCCCCTGGGCGTAATTACGGTTAGCCTCGGAGTAAGCACCATCGCCCCCCCCCAGCCGGAAGACCATCCGAAGCAACTGCTGGAACTAGCCGACAAGGCGCTGTACCAGGCCAAGCGCGACGGAAAAAACCGGGTCGCGTAACCTTACAGCCGGAAAAAAAAACGCCCACCGGAGTGGGCGTCAACGCAAGAGAGGAGAAAGCTAATATTGTTATTATGGAGATTCAGTACAGATAAACGGCATTGCAATTGGCTGCGCTCAGGTTCCAGGTGGCGGTGACGCCCGTGCCCTGGACACAGGAACTGTCGTTGGACTGTTCCACGCCGCCATAATGGTTCGCCCCTGCCGGGGCCGAGGTCGCGGCGCGCAACGAGCCCGTGGCCGGCCGACCGTCGTCCAGCCGGGCATCCAGGTTGTGCAACACCTCCGCGGGGATCTGATCGCCGAACACTAAAGCGAGGCGCGGCCGCGCGGTGCCCGAGGCATCCAGGTATTCGTCTGTCTGGCCCAGCAACATACGGCCATTAAAGACGTTAATCGGCGCGACATCGCCCGCCACGTAGCTGGACTCGCCCGTCGCGCCCCCCTGAAATCCGCCCTGGATAAAACCGGCTGCCGACAAGTGGTGCCAGACCGCCGAGACTTCCTGGAAATTGCCATCGTCAATCTGACCGTCGCCATCGCCGCCGTACTGGGCGCCGATGCGCACCTCATTGCCGATCGCCGCCACGGCGGCGGCGTTGGGCATGTCTCCCGGCACATAGCGATAACGGTCCACAAAGGAAAAATAAGCCGCCTGTATCGAGGCGTGCTGATCCGCCAAGTTGTGCATGCGCGCCGTGGTAAGCAACTCCTGCCCCTTGAATATTCCTCCCAGCAACAGGCCCACGATCACCAACACGATGGCGATCTCCACCAGCGTGAAACCCGCTGCGCCGCTCCCCGCGCGAATTCCCGTTCTCCGTTGCTTGTACATGATGTCACCCATGACCTAATTAAGAGAAAGCAAATATCGGGCCAAAACTGGGACTAGCGCGGAGGGGCGATTCCTGACACCTTCGGGCGTCGAAGCATGCGCTGAAGCGTCAGCCTTTCGTCAATCTTGACGAAAATTCGCCGGCGCAAATTTTTGCCGGGGCAACTATGGAATCTGCTCACCCTTGTCCAAAATGCTGGCCGGAAGATTGCAGATACGCTCTCTCTTCAGCAGTGGATTTGCGCCCCAAAACAGCGCCGCGAAGCGCGCCAAACCAGAAATCCAGCACCGTATCCGGCGTCACAGCGTATGACCGTCGCGTGTCCCTGTAACGGCAACCGGACGCGACACAGGCAGGCTCATGCCGAAGAATCATACAACCCCGCCGAGCGGCGCGCCAGGAAGGACATACCGGACAAGCCCGGCCGAATCTGGTCGAGTATTGTTTCGGAAGTCTTTGTTTTATCGCTACTCCGGGGACAACGCAGCCTCCTCCCGGTCAGGAAAGCAAGGCATGTGCGACGCACTGGGAAACCGAATATACTGGAGGCATCATGAGGCGCAGACGCTTTCTGCAATCGCTGTCAAGCGCGTTGCTGGGCAGTGCCTGCCTGCACGCCCTGCCGACGAGTGGGCGGGAGGCGGCGCGAACCACTGGCTACGCCTACCCGGAAGCCCACTTGGGGCATAGCCTGGGGGCGGCGCACCCGGAGTCGCCACGACGCTTGGCGGCGGTGGAACGGCGCCTGTCTTCCTCCGGACTGTCGCAGCGACTGACACGGCTGGAACCCGCAACGCATATCGGAGCACAGCTCTACGAAGTGCACACGCGGGAACATGTACGCTCCATTCGGGATGGCTATCCGGCCTCCCACCAAGCGGCGGCGCAGGCGGTCGGCTGCGTGCTGTCAGCCACCCGGGCGGTATGCGAAGGCCGAGTCGGCAATGCCTTCTGCGCCACGCGTCCCCCGGGACACCACGCCTTGAATACGGGCCGGGTAGAAGGTTTCTGCTTCTACAATTCCGTGGCCATAGGCGCGCGGCAGGCGCAACGGGAATACGATTTAAAGAAAGTCCTGATCGTGGACTGGGATTACCATCACGGCAACGGCACGGAAGAAACCTTTTATTCCGACTCCGAGGTATTGTTCTTCTCTACGCACGACTTCCACGCCTACCCGGGCACCGGCGACCCGCGGCGCAGCGGCGCCGGCCCCGGCGAAGGCTACAACATCAATGTGCACCTGGACTGCGGCGCCGGCGACGGCGATATCGCCGCGGCCTTCGAGCGGCAACTGTTGCCGGCGGCGCACGCCTTTGCCCCGGACATCGTTTTCGTCTCGGCAGGATTCGACAGCCGCAAGGACGACCCCCTGGGGTGCTTCGAGATCAGCGACGCGGGCTTCATCCGGCTCACAAAGATCGTCATGGCCCTGGCGCGGGAGCACTGCCAGGGCCGGCTCGTCTCGGTGCTGGAAGGCGGCTATAATCTTCTCGGTCTGGCCAGCGCGGTAGAGGCGCATGTGCGGACCCTGATGGAGGAAGGCTGAGGCCCGGCAGAGCAAGCTTCGGATTCTCGCGCGAACCCTTGATGCACCACGATACGCATACCTGCCCCCGGATACGGCATACCCGTGCCGTAATTCTCCTGCTTCCGCTGGCCTGCGCCCTGCTTGCGCCGGCCCTGACCGCGGCCGCCGACAGGGAATTGAATTTCCAACTGCTGGAGGCCGCGCAAGAGGGCCGAACGGAGGCCGTGACCCGGCTCCTGGCGGCAGGCGCGGCGGTGAATATGCGCAACCGCTTCGGGAACACGCCGTTATTGCAGGCTGCCCGCAACGGGCGCCTGCAGGCGGCACGGGTGCTGCTTGCTGCCGGCGCCGACCCCAACCGCGCCAACCTGCGGGATATCTCGCCGCTAATCGAGGCCGCCTACCGCGGGCACACCGCTGTCGCCCAATTGTTGGTAGAGCACGGCGCCCGCATTGATGCCCACGATAATTCCGGGAAAAGCGCCCTGATCTATGCGGCGGCCAACGGCGACACGAAATTGGCGGAGTTATTGCTGCAGCGAGGCGCGGACATAGACGAGGTCTTCGCCAACAGCCTGAGCGCCCTGATGTGGGCCGCCGGTTACGGCCGCGCGGAGACCGTCGCCGCCCTGTTACAGGCAGGCGCCTCTCCCGATCTGACCGACAACCGCGGGCGCACCGCCCTGATGATCGCGGCGGAGAACGGTCATGCCGAATCCGTGCGGCACCTGCTGGCAGGCGGCGCCGACCCGGATATCAAAGACAAAGAGGGGAACACGGCCCTGGCCCTGGCGCAGGCCGGCGGCCACGAGGCGCTGGCCGCAATCCTGACCGCCCCCGCCGCCGGGAATTAAACCGCCTGGGATTGCGCTCAGCGCTCTGTACAGGTTCGGGGAGCGGGAATCCTGCATGATGGCCGGCGCCATGCCGGCCGGCATGGCCCCACCGCCGACATAATGCGAGGGCAACGGTCAGGATCAACGGCTGCCGTCATTCCGCGTAGCCGCGCAGATACTTGGCGGTCGCTTCGATCTCCTCCACGCTGTAAGTCTGAAACAGGGCGCCCTTGGCAGGAGAATTCCGGCGCAACCGGTGCTTGAAGTCTTTCATGGTCTGTGTCAGGTACTCTGTGTGCTGCCCGCTCAGGCGGGGCACCCGGCTGTTGCCCTCGAAGCCGCCCAGATGACATGCGACGCATTGGCCGGAACCGATGACCCTCCGGCCCGTCTGTTGGTCTTGCTCAGACGTCTTCGTATCCACGTCGGGCCATTCCTGCTCGGAAAAGTACTGGGCCAGCAATTGCATCTGTTTCTTCTCCAGGGAAGTCACAATAGGTTGCATAATGGGATTCTCGCGCAACCCTGACTTGTAATCCTTGAGCTGCACGTACAAATAATAGAAGTGCTGCCCGGCCAGGATCGGGTACTGCGCCTGTTCCGACTGTCCCTGCGGCCCGTGACAGGTCTCACAAACCTGCAACTGAGCGCGAATCGGGGCGTACTTGTCCTCCTCCTCGGCTCGGGAAGTCCCTGTCACGGCAACCGACAGGCATAAGGCGCCGGCGAGCCGCGCGAGGCGTCGAAGACAGTCGCCGCTCATGCCGCCTCCGGCGGGCGCGGTCGCCCCGCCTCTGGCAGTTCCGCACAACCGGGATGCCTCTCCTTCCATTCCATCAGGATATTTTTCCTGCGCCGCCGCCTTACGGAGGCATTGCCAAGCCATTATAAAGGCTTTATCGCCACTAAAAAAACGGCCATCGCACCAGAGGTGCGATGGCCGTCCGCAAAAACTCCCGTCGCCTCAGTTGGCGAGGGTAAACGCGAGGATCTCGTTGCCGCGGGGGAAATCAAGCTGCACATTGCCGCCCGCCGCCACTACGATGTACTGCCTGCCATTGACGTTGTACGAAGAAGGCGGGGCGTTGACTCCAGCTTTTGCCTTGTGCTGCCACATCAACTCCCCGTTCTTCGAGTTGTACGCCCGGAACATGCCGTTGCCCTCGCCGGTGAACACCAGACCGCCGCCGGTCGCCAGAATGCCGCCGATCATCGGCTGCTGGGTCTTGACCTTCCAGGCGATTTTGCCGGTGTTGTAGTCCACCGCAGTCACATTACCCCACTGCTCTTCCGTGGGGATGACCTTGAAGGCGCCGCCCAGCCACAGCTTGCCGCC
>JAPPPX010000095.1 GCA_028817305.1 Gammaproteobacteria bacterium
AGAGTTACAAGCGTACCTGTACAGAGCTGCCGTTCCAAAATCATAATATTTCTATATCCGTGCCTCGGATGCGCCGGAGGCGCCGTAGCCGTGCCCGCGGTCGTCAAAAACGAAAGACGGCGTTCCCCGAATGCGCGGGCTGTACGGGCTGTATATGTGGTAGCTTTGACGGTGGTTGGCGGCATATATGGGAGATCACGCGTGTTTGCTGTACATTTATGCTGTAGAGGGCTAAAATATAAGGAAATGATCTTTCCTGCACCGCAGATTTATGGCGGCAATACGCAACGCCCCCATGGTTACGCCCGGGGGCGCGTTGTTGTGCGCGGAGGCGCGAGCCGATGGCCAGGCTGATAGCCGCCCCGGTGCGCCGCGTCGTTGTCCTGTTGGGGCTGGGCGGGTTGATCCTGTCGGGCCTGTTGCAGGGCGCGGAACCGCCGCTCTCGGAACCGGCGCTCCTGGCGCCGCCGCCCGCGGCGGTAGCGGCGCGGCAGGTCGCCCTGGTTACGCCGCCGCAGCTGCTGGAGATCTCCGCCGATTTCCCCGGCCCGGATACGGCCTACCTGACCCTGGGGACGCTGATGTCCGCGGGCAAAGAGCCCTTGGCGGCGCCCGTGATTCCAGGCGCGGCCCTGCCGTCTCTGGGTGGCGGCAAGGCGGAAGATTCCTGGCGCCACCGCCTGGCCCGGCGCATGCAGCGCATGGGCCAGCAGTTGGTGTCGCCGCAACGCGTGGCAGGGACCCTGCGGCAGCTGCAGAGCGCCCCGGACACCGTGCCGGGGACGATAGGAGAGCAGATGCAGCGGCAGGCCGTGCGCGCGGTGCTGGATACCGGCATAGACGAACTGAAGCGCTTGCAGGGGACGCACCTGCGCAACCTGGAATTGCGCTACCGCACCCCGTTGGGCGACCAGAAGGCGTTGCTGGAGATGGAGACGCTGATCTCCCTGCTGGATACGCAGGAGGGACTTTTGTTCGGGCAGGCGGGGTTGCTGTGGCAGGACGGCGACGAGGCCGTCAACGTGGGCGGCGGTTACCGGCATACGGTGGCGGACGGGGCGCTGCTGCTGGGGGTGAACGCCTTTTACGACTACCTCTCGGACCCGGGCCTGCAAAGGTATTCCCTGGGTCTGGAGGCGAAGGGCAGGATAGCGGACCTGTATGCGAACTTGTACCAGGCGCTGGGAGACGGCAAGAACGTCGGGTCGAATTACGTATATACGCCGGATGGCTGGGATATACAGGTGGCGGGGCGGTTGCCGCTGTTGCCGTGGGTGGAGTTCGCGGGCAAATACTACCATTGGAACCGGCTGCGCGGGCAGGCGGACCGGGAGGGGATGCGCTACTCCTTGAAACTGCAACCGGTGCCGCTGGTCGGCCTGAAAGCGCAGTACGACTCCCCGGAGGGCAGTCAGGACGACTGGGGCGTGGAGGCGTCCCTGAAATACCGCTTCGGCGTGCCGCTCTCGGATCAGATGCAGGTGGCCCGCGTCAAGGCGCATGGCCCCGTGCACCGCCGCTTCGAGCAGGTGCGCCGGGAGTACGCGCAACGGGTGGAGCGGGTGCGGCGGGCGTCCGCGGCCGCCAGCCTGGCCCTCGTTGCTCGCAGTCTCCGGGTGGACGGCGCCGAGGTGCCGCCGAACGAGGGGCTGGTCGTGCCGGAGATCGGCAGGCCCACGCCCTATGTGATTGAGCTAATGCTGCGGCGCATCGGCGATACCGCCGCCGCCGCCACCTTTGCCGGGCGCTTCGGCGGCGCGGCGCGGTTGGGAACGGCGGCGCCGGCGGATGTGGACGTGCAACCCGTGCAGACCGGCCCCCCGGGCGGCAGCATGTCCGGCGGCCTGATCGCCAACCCGCGCGATTTTGCGCTTTCCTTTGCGGCGGGGCAGGATCGAATCCAGGTGATTATCAGGGTCTCGGTAATCCAGGATGGCGAGATCGAAGAGCCGAAAGATCTGCGCCTGGAGGTTGCCGGCGAGTCTCTGGTTGTGCGGTTGCTGGAGATCCGGGAAGAAACTCCGCGGCTGCGCTTCGCGCGGGAGGCCGCTACGGCCGCGGAAGGCGAGGTGGTGGCGGTGGTGGTGACGGTGGCCCCGGTCTCCATCGTGCCCCTGAGCGTTCCGGTGCGGGTGGTGGCGGAAGGCACCACTGCGCCGCAGCAGGATTATACCCTGTCGGGGTTGGCGGCAGGGGCCCTGTCCTTCGCCCCGGGGCAGCCATCGGCATCGTTTCAGATTGCCCTGCCGGATAACGACGCTGCCGATGGCGCCAGGACTTTGCTGTTGGCGTTGGATCCCGGCGCCGGCTACGAACTCGGCGTTAACAGCGCGTACAGCCTGACGATTACCGACGACGACCCGCCGGCGGCCGGCACCCCCGCTGTGCGCTTTGCGGTCGGGGAAAGCATGGTGGCGGAAGGCGCCATGGTGAGCGCGCAACTGCAAGCCCAGCCGCCGCCGACCGCGCCGCTGACCGTGCGGCTGCGGTTGGGCGGCGCCGCTTCGGGGGCTGACTACAACGCTGCCGCCGCCTCCCCCGCGCTGACGGCTGCCGGCGCCGGCGAATATACGGTCACGATGAGCGGCGCCAACCTGATGCTGAGTCTGCCCACTACGCAGGACATGGACGATGAATCGGACGAGTCGTTGCTGTTGACTGTGTTGCCTGGCAGCGGCTATGTCCCGGGAGTGCCGCCGCGGCACCGGGCCACCATTGTGGACGACGATACCTTGACGGTCCGGTTCACCAGCCCCTCGCCGGATTCCGCGGTGTCGGAGGCCGGGTCCGCGGGCGCCAGGATGCTCACCGCGACCGT
>JAPPPX010000106.1 GCA_028817305.1 Gammaproteobacteria bacterium
CTCTGAAACAAGAGTTTCTGCTTCAACTTGTCAGCCGCAATCTCGTTGCCGCCAGGGGCATCCTGAACTCGCTGCAGGAAGCGCTGTCTCCAGAAGACGCTTTTCTGGACCAGGCATTGGCCTCTTTCGAGGACATTTATCTGCGCCTGGCGTCGGACGCGGCTCGCCAGGGCAACCGCGAGACCGCCCTGGCGCTGCTCCAGGAAGCGGACGAACTCGCGCCCGGTCCCTCCGCCAGGCTGGAGGAAGCCAAACAGGAATACGCGCAGGAATATACGCAAGCGGAATTTGCGCCCGGCGAGCGCTTTCGGGACTGCGACATTTGCCCCGAAATGGTGGCGTTGCCCAGAGGAGAGTTTCGCATGGGCGACGTGAGCGATGCGGGGAGCGACGACGAGAAACCGGTGCGCAAGGTTTCTTTGCAACGCCCCTTTGCCGTAGGTGTGTACGAGGTATTGCGGTCCGAGTTCGAGCATTTTCAGACGGGATTGTCCGTTGCGCCTTTCCCCCAGACCGAAAACCATCCTGTGGTGAACGTCACCTTTGGCGATGCGCAGGCTTACGCGGAATGGTTGCGCGACAGGACGGGCAAGCCGTACCGCCTGTTGTCGGAGGCGGAGTGGGAGTACGCGGCTCGCGCCGGGGCGGCGACAAAGTATGCCTTCGGCAACGACTTGCTTGCCGCTCAGGCGAATATGCAAGGCGCCGAGGACGGGTACGAATATACGTCGCCACCGGGTAGTTTCCCCGCGAACAAATTCGGCGTGCACGATATGCACGGCAACGTGTGGGAGTGGGTGTTGGATTGCTGGTACCCCAATTACTACGGGTCGCTGGGGGGCGGCCTGGCGCGGGAATTTCGCTACTGTCCTCAACGCGTGATACGCGGCGGCTCCTATAGCAACGGTGTGCAGTACTTAAGATCCGCCAACCGTATGCGCAACAACGTGGTGGCTCAGGAAGCCTCCGTCGGATTTCGGATCGCCAGGACGCTGGAGTTGAGGAGCGACGAAGAGTTGAGGGGCACAGCAAAGCGCGACGAGGAACTGGGCGAACTGGGCGGCAACGGCAGCGAAGAATTAAATTAGTTTTCAACGAAAATCCGGCGCGAAGCCCGGCGCGAGGCTTTGTGCCCCGCCCTCGGGGGCTGGAAGTACGGCGGAAAATCCCAGGTAACCGCGGCTATAACCCAAAACCGGGGAGATTCCGCCGTGACGAAATGTTACTCCGCTAAGACGCCACCGAGGTGGATGCGCGGATGCGCCCTCAAGGGGAGAGTGATGGGTGCAGCGGTTCCCCTCTTTCTCCCTCTCCCCCTGGGAGGTCCTTTCTTCCTCCCTCTCCCTTCGGCAGTCCGATCTTCCCCCTCTCCCTTTGGGAGAGGGTTGGAGCGAGGGTCAAAAATCCGGCGCGAACCGGAACTCGCGCAATACCCGGGCGAAAAGACCCTATTCCCCGGCAGGGGAGGCCAGGCTCGCGGCCAATGCCTCGTGGCCGCCGTCCCGCGCCAGGCTCAGCGCCGTATTCCCCTGCGCGTCCTCAAGAGCCGGGTCGGCGCCGCCCGCCAGCAGGCGCCGCGCGGAGTCGGCGTGGCCGTTCTCCGCCGCGATCATCAGGGCGGTGCGCCCGCGGTTATCGCGCAGGTCGGGAGAGGCGCCGGCCCGCAACAGGGCGGCGACGGCCTCCGCGCGGTCGTAACCGGCCGCCCACATCAGGGCGCTCAGATCGTTGGCGTAGAGTTCGTTCACATCCGCGCCTTGCCGCAGCAGCAACTCCGCCAGCTCCGTGTCGCCGTTGGCCGCGGCATAGACCAGGGCGCTCTTCCCGGAATTGTCGCGGACGGCGATGCGGGCGCCGTGCTCCACCAACAGCCGGGCGACGGCGGTGTGCCCGCGGTAGGCGGCCTCCAGCAGCGGCGAGATATCGCGCAGGTTGGCGCGGTTGGGATCGGCGCCGGCGGCCAGCAGCGCCCGCGCCGTCCGCAGGTGGCCGCCGCGGGCCGCCTGCAACAGCGGCGTGTTCCCGAAACGGTTGCGCATCTCCACCGTAGCGCCGTTCGCCAGGGCCTGCGTCACGGCCTCCGTGCGGCCCTCTTGCGCTGCCTCCAGCAGTTGGAAGTTCAATTGCCGGTCGGCGGCGGCCGGGCCCGGCAGGAGCAGGGCGCAAGCCAGCAGCAACGGCGGCGTACCGGCGCGGTATCCAGGGTATGCAGCGGGATCCATGCGAATTGTCAAAGTCTCAGCCCTCCTCCATCAGGGTCCGCACATGCGCCTCCGCGGCGCTGGCCAGACCGAGAAGATTATAGCCGCCTTCCAGCACCGAGACGAGCCGCCCCTGGCTGTGCTCCCGCGCCAGGGCCATGACCATCTCCGTGAGCCGGACGAAGCCTGCGTCGCCGATCTCGAAGCAGCCCAGGGGGTCGCCCTTGCGGCTGTCGAATCCTGCCGAGACAAAAACGATGTCCGGGGCGAAGGCATGCGCCGCCGGCAGCAGTTGCCGCTCGAAGGCCGCGACGATGTCGTCGTCGTTGGCGCCGCAGTCCAGGTGCACGTTGATGTTGTAGCCGGCGCCGGCGCCCGAGCCGGTGCGGCGCGGGTCGCCGGTGCCCGGGTAGGCGTGGAAGTCGTGCGTAGAGAAGAACAGCACGCTGGGGTCGGAATAAAAGACGTCCTCCGTGCCGTTGCCGTGATGGTAATCCCAGTCCACGATCAGGACTTTCTCCAGGCCGTATTCCCGTTGCGCGTAGCGGGCGCCTATGGCCACGGAATTGTAGAAGCAGAAACCTTCTACCCGGCCCGTATTC
>JAPPPX010000154.1 GCA_028817305.1 Gammaproteobacteria bacterium
CCGAGGCCGAGCGCGCGGCGCGCGAAGTCATTTCGCTGCCGATTTTTCCGGGGCTGGCCGCACGCGATGTAGAGCGTGTTTGCGACGCCGTCCGCGCGGTTGCGCGCTGACGGCAGGAAGGGTGGAAATTCGCCGGGAATCGGTTCCTGCCCAGACAACGACACTTCCGGCGACAAACCGGCGCTCGCGCAATATCCGGGCTAACCGTCGGTGGCGACCCCCTCCGCATCCCGCAACGCGCCGATCAGTTCCGAGATGCGGGACATGCCTTGCCTGGCGAGATACGCCCGCAGCGTCCGGTTGATCTCCCGGCACACCAGAGGGTCATAAGACAAGGCCGTACCTACCCCCACCGCCGACGCCCCCGCGAGCATGAATTCCACCGCATCCGTGCCGCCGGCAACCCCTCCCTGACCGATGACCGGAACGCCGTGCGGCCGACACACGCGGCACACCTGGAAAACACGATACAATGCCGCCGGCTTGATAGCCGGCCCGGATAGCCCGCCCTGCCCGCTACCGAGCACCGGCCGCCTCCGTTCGATATCAATTGCCATTCCAGTAATGGTGTTAATGACGGAAAAGGCATCCGTACCGGCCTCGATGCAGCGCCTGGCGTTGCCCGCGATATCCGTCTGGTTCGGCGACATCTTGGTAATCAGCGGTTTGCCCGTCCGGCGCCGGCAGGCCGCCACGACTCTCGCGCAGATCTCGGGGTCGTTGCCGAAAGACAGCCCGCCCGCCGCCACATTCGGACAGGAGACGTTAATCTCGATGGCGGCCACCGGGGAATCGTCGAAGAACCGGGTCACCTCGGCATACTCCGCCACCGTCGAGCCGGATACGTTGGCAATAAAATGCGTCTCGCCGTAATCGAGCAGCGGCAGATGCTTCTCCACCACTTCGCGCACTCCCGGGTTCTGCAAACCGATGGAGTTCAGCATCCCGGCCGGGGTCTCGGCAAGGCGGTGTCCGGAATTTCCCAGCCGCGGCTCGAGGGTAGTGCCCTTCAGGCAAACCGCACCCACCTCGTCATGCGAGAATCCCTGCACCCGCGCGTATTCCCGCCCGAACCCGGCGCAACCGGAAAGCAGCACCAGGGGCGTATTGAACTTGAGACCGCAAAACTGCAGCGACAGGGAAATATCCGTCCCCGCGCTCGCCGCGGCGCGCGCGCCCCCTGACTCGCCGCCATCCATCATCGGTTCAACTCAAGACCGGGCGGGCGGCTTAGCAGCAGCTCCAGCGCCTGCCGCGGCGCCACTTCGCCGTCCAGCAGCCGGACTACCTGTTCCACGATAGGCATACTGACGCCCTCGCGCCGGGCCAGGTCGTACACCGAGCGCGCCGTGTCCACGCCTTCCAGGGTGGCGCCGACCTCGGCGCGCGCCCGGGCCACTCCCATGCCGCCGGCCAGCGCCTTGCCAAAACTCCGGTTGCGCGACTGGTCGCCGGTGCAGGTCAGCACCAGGTCGCCCAGACCGGAAAGGCCCATGAAGGTCTCCCGCCGCGCGTCCAGCGCTTCTCCCAAGCGGACGATCTCGGCCAGGCCGCGGCTGACCAGGGCGGCGCGGGCACTGGCCCCCAACTCCAGACCGTCCGCCAGGCCCGCCGCAATAGCGATCACGTTCTTTACCGCACCCCCGATCTCGACTCCGCTCACGTCGTCATGCGCATACACCCGGAAACGGTGACCGTGGAACAGCTCCGCCATGTGCCGCGCCGCCGGCAGATTGCCGGCGGCCAGCGTCACCGCGACAGGCAATCCCCGCGCCACATCCCGCGCAAACGAGGGGCCGGAAAGGACCAGGCAGGAAGCCCTGTCGCCCAGACAATCCGCCACGACCTGGTGCCCCAGGCTCAGGCTTTCCCGCTCGATCCCTTTGCAGGCAAGGCACACTTGCAGACGCCCCCGAACCCGCCCGGCCAGCAATTCCAGGGTCTTGCGCAACGCCCGGCTGGGCACGACAACGACCACCGCCCGCGGCTCCTGCGCAACCGCGCCCGGCAACTCGACCACCGGTTCCAGACACTGCGGGAAAACCGCGCCAGGCAGGTATTTCCGGTTCTCCCGCTCTTGCCGCAGGCGCCGCTGGTGCGCCGGCGCCCGTCCCCATAACAGCACCCGGCGCCCGTTGCCGGCAAGGACCAGGGCCAGGGCCGTGCCCCAGGCCCCGGCACCCAACACCAACACCGGGGCATCGCTATCCATGGCGCATTGGAGGCGAAAACCGTTGCGCCGCGGACGGCAACGCTACTTGCGGACCAGCGGCAATCCCGCCTCCTTCCAGGCCAGTATCCCGCCCCGGAGGCAAACGACGTTGCGGTACTGCTGGCGCACTAGCGGCCGCGCCGCATGGGTCGCGTCCGCCGCCCCCTGGCCGCATACGACGATCCAGCGCGACTTGTCGCTCTCCATACCCGACGCCTTGCCCAACAGCGCTTCGGGAGTAGCATGGACCGCCCGCAGGATATGCCCCTCGTCGTACTCGGCACTGCCCCGAACATCGAACAGCAATGCATTTTCGTAGTTGATCAACCGCACCACTTCGTCTGGCGGCAAGATCTTCACGCCCTGCAACGCGCCGCCCAAAAGGCTCCACAGCAACAACATGCTCACCAGCAGGAATGCGGAGACAAGGATAACGTGGTTGCCGATAAACTCGAGTAGTTGCTCCACCGAGGCCCCTCCAGGGGAATGATTCCGCGGGAACTATAAGCCGCCCCTTCCGCCCCGCGCAACCGGCCCCGCGCAACCGCAAGCCGTTACGCAATCGAGGGGAAGAAAAACGGTTTGGCCCCGCCTGGCCGGGGTTGACTGGCGGGCGGCGGGGCAGGTGCGGAGGCCGCCGAGCGGGCCAGGCTACTCGGTGGCCGTTTCGCCCGCCCCGACCCGGAAGCCGCCGCGCTCCGCCCCCGCCGGCCCGGCGCCGACATTATCCTTCGGGGCAACCGAAATGTTCAGCCCGCGTATCAGCAAATCGAGCTTGGCGTCCACCGCGGCGATCTTCTCGCCGTTTGCGGCGATCTCCTTGCCGTTTGCGGCGATCTTCTCGTTCACCGCGGCGATTTCCCTGCCGAGCTCCACCCTCACCTCGCCGATCTCTTGTTGGAGTTCCGCCTTGACCTCGACGACGCTCTCGCCGACTTGGACCACCCTGTTGGCAGTCCAGCCCCAAAGCCCCAGCATAGCGGCCAGCAGCGTGGCCCCGATGAGTTCCAGAATCCAGGTCTTTTCCAGTTGTTCCATTTTGCTTCCCTTGCTCATTTTGCTCTCCTTCGCAACTTACGGGGACCCAGGCAGGGGTCCAGGGGCGAATATGCGCCAGCCGCCGCCCGCCAGTCAATCCCGCAACGGCCGCTTATTCGACAGCAGGGCGCATTTCTGGCATCCTTCCGCTCTCATCCGAACGGCGGCCGTTCGGGCTATCGCAGACGGATTCACGAGGAGGGGGCGCCCCACCGGTTTTGCTTGACTGGCGTTCCAAAACGATCCGCAAAGACCAGGGCATCAAAGACCGGGGCATCGGTCCGGGCACGGCGGGCGCGGCGCGCGGCTGGGGCGTTATCCTCTGCCTGGCCGTGTCTCTGCCCTCGCAGTATGCGCTGGGCGGCGCAGCGAACGCCGGCGCAGCGGACGCTTCCGGGGCGGCAACCGGCGACCCGCTGGCCGAACAGCGCAGCCACTTTCTGGAAGCGCGCAGGGCTTGGCGCCGGGGACAGGGCCAACGTTACCGCCAACTGGCCGCCAAGCTGAGCGGCTATCCCCTCTATCCCTACTTGCGCCATACGGAGCTGTCCGCCGCCGGAGGAACGCAACGGCTGCCGGAGGTCATGGAATTCCTGCGCGCTTATCCGGAATTTCCCCTCAACGCCAGGTTACGCAACCGCTGGCTGGAACGCCTCGCGGGACGCGGCCGCTGGGCGGACTTCCTGTCCCTCTACGACGCGCGGGACGCACCCTCCGCGCGCCTGCAATGCCTGGCCCTGAAGGCGCGCATCGAATTGGGCCGTACCGAGGGACTGGCGGCGGATACCGTACCTCTGTTCCAGGTCGGCCACTCGCAGCCCACGGTCTGCGATCCCGCCTTCCGGCTACTCTATGCAAGCCCGCTGATGAACGATGAGCTGCTGTGGGAACGCATCCGCCTGGCGCTGGCAAAGGGCAACGCCGGACTGGCGCGCTACCTGGGGCGCAGGTTATCGCCGCAACAGCAACCGATCCTGCAACAGTGGCTGCACATGCACGCCCAACCGGAGCGGGGAACGAGGCAGCCGCGGCTGGCCGACACGCCCCTGCACCGGGAGATCCTCAGGCATGGGATCGGACGGCTGGCCGCCCGGCAACTGTCGCAGGCGATTACCCGCTGGCAACGCATACGCGCCGATTACTCCTACTCTGAGGAAGAGGCCCAACCGCTGATCCGACAGCTGGCGGTGCGGGCTGTGCGGCGCAAGCACCCCCAGGCCCTGGCCCTGCTCGATGCGGTCCGGAACCCGGACCAGGAGATGCTGGACTGGCAACTGCGCGCGGCCCTGCGCGGTCGCGCCTGGGAGCGGCTGGAGACCTGGACCCGGGAAGAGCCGCCGCCGGAAGTGAACGCCTTGCAATGGCGCTACTGGCACGGGCGCGCCCTGGAAGAACTGGGCGCCAAGGCGCAGGCCAGGCAGGCGCTTGCGCCCCTGGCGAAGAAACGGGACTACTACGGCTTCCTGGCGGCGGACCGCATGGGCATGACCTACTCCATGCAATACCTCTCCACGCCGCGCGACGAGCAGGCGACGACGGAACTGCTGGCGACGCCGGGGTTGCGGCGGGCCAGGGAATGGCGCCTGCTGGGCGAGATGCGCGCGGCCCGCCGGGAATGGCAGCACGTTATGCGCCGCCTCGACACGCACCGCCTGCAAATTGCCGCCCGGCTGGCCGCCGGCTGGGGCTGGCACGACCGCGCCATTTTCGCCCTGGGGCAGGCTGGCGCCCACGACGACCTGGAACTGCGCTTCCCGGTACTGTTCGAGGACCTGGTCAGCGAACAGGCCGAGCGGCGGCAACTGGACCGCAGTTGGATCTTCGGGGTCATGCGCGCCGAGAGCGCCTTCATGGCGGACGCCTACTCCCGGGCCGGCGCGCGGGGGCTGATGCAAATCATGCCGAATACCGGCCGGCTGACGGCCCGAAAACTGGGGATGCGCAACTTCCACACCTCCCAACTGATGCAGCCGAAGGTCAGCTTGTCCCTGGGCAGCGCCTATCTGAAAATGCTGTACGAAGACCTGGGCAACAAAATCGTGCTGGCAACGGCGGGCTACAACGCCGGCCCCGGCCGGGTGCGCTCCTGGCTGCGCAACCAGGACTGCACCGCCCCCGACGTATGGATCGAGACCATCCCCTTTCAGGAGACGCGCCGCTACGTCAAACGAGTGCTGTTCTACTCCAGCATCTACGACTGGCGGCTGCAACGGCCGGTAGTCCCGGTGGCAGCGCGCGCCGCGGGAGCGATCGGCGGCAACGGCCGTTCCGACTGCCCCGCCAACGTGGTCAGCCTGCAACCGTAGCGAGCGGAACATGGAGATGCGAAGGATCTGCATCCTCGGGGGCGCCGGTTTTGTAGGGCGCGCCTTGGCCGCCCGCCTGACGCGCGAGGGATACCTGTTGCGCGTGCCGACCCGGCACCGCGAATCCCGCCGCCACAACATGATCCTCCTGCCGACCCTGGAACTGGTGGAAGCGGACGTGCACGCCCCCGCCGCGCTGCGCCGGCTGTTCGAAGGCTGCCAGGCGGTGGTCAACCTGGTGGGTATTCTGAACGAGCGCGGCCACGACGGCGCCGGGTTCTACCGCGCGCACACCGAGCTGGCACGCCGTGCCGCCGAGACCGCGCAGGAAAGCGGCATCAAGCGCTTCGTGCAGATGAGCGCGCTGAACGCCGACCCGGGACGGGGAAGAAGTTACTATCTGCGCAGCAAGGGTCAGGCGGAAGCGATGCTGCCGACGTACCGCAAACTGCAGACGACGATCTTCCGTCCCTCGGTTATCTTCGGGCCGCAGGACCGGTTCTTCAACCGCTTTGCCCGCCTGCTGCGCGTGACGCCGCTGGCGTTCCCGCTCGCCTGTCCCCGCACCCGCTTCGCGCCCGTCTATGTCAACGACGTGGCCGAGGCCATTGCCCGCACCCTGACCCGCCCGGACAGTTACGGGCAAAACTACGGCCTGTGCGGCCCGCGCCGCTACACCCTCCTGGAATTGGTGCAATACACGGCGCGCTGCATCGGCGTCCGACGCCGCATCCTGCCGCTGTCGCCCAGGCTTTCCTACCTGCAGGCGCTGGCAATGGAATACATGCCCGGCAAACCCTTCTCCATAGACAACTACCGCTCGGCCCGGAACGACAGCGTCTGCCCCCGCGCCGACCTCGAAGCCCTGGGCATCCAGCCGACGCCGCTGGAATCCGTAGTCCCCGAATACCTGGCGCGCCACTCTCGCCAGGAGCTCCTGGACCGCTTCCGCCGCCAGGCTGCAAGGGACCCGTCCCACGGCGCGCCGCGGTAGCGGCAAGCGCGCAGCCAAACTTCGGCAAGGCCGCCGATACAACTGAAAAGCTTTCCGAAGCGTCCCGCAAAACCGCCCTCCGAAGCGTCCCGATGAAGATATACAAGGTAGGCGGCGCCGTGCGCGACCGGCTGCTGGGACGGCCGGGCAAGGACAGCGACTGGGTCGTGGTCGGCGCCGACCCGGAGCGGATGCTGGCCGCCGGTTTCCGCACTGTAGGGCGCGATTTCCCCGTCTTCCTGCATCCGAAAACCGGCGAGGAATACGCCCTGGCCCGCACCGAAAGGAAGACCGGTCCCGGCTACAAGGGCTTTCGCTTTCAGGCCGCCCCGGACATATCCCTGGAACAGGACCTGCGGCGGCGCGACCTCACGATCAACGCCATGGCGGAGACCCCGGAAGGCGAACTCATAGACCCCTTCGGCGGCAGGGCGGACCTGCGCCAGGGCCTGTTGCGCCATGTCTCTCCCGCCTTTAGCGAAGACCCGCTGCGAGCGCTGCGGGTGGCGCGCTTTGCCGCCTGCCTGAACTTTCGCGTCGCGGAAGAAACCCAGCGGCTGATGCGTAAAATCGGCGACTCGGGAGAACTGGCGGCCCTGATCCCCGAGCGCGTGTGGCGGGAGTGGGAGAAGGCTCTGGCAGAGTGCTGGCCGGCCCGCTTCTTCCAGGTACTGGAGCGCTGTGGCGCGCTGCACAAGCTGTTTCCCTCCTCCCTGGCCGCCGCCGCCGCGCTACAGGCGCTAGAGACGGCCACGGCAGCCAGTGCCGAGACTGCGGTCCGCTACGCGGCACACTTGGCGGCGGCGGGCGCCGGGGCGCCTGGCGGGGAAAACGACGGGCGCTGGGAGCAACAGACGGCAGAGCTGGCACGGCGGTACCGCGTCCCCAACGCCTACCGAGAACTCGCTCGGATGGCGATCCGCTGCCGCTGCCTCCTGCGCGGCTCGGAATGGGAAGCCCCTGCCCTCCTGCAACTCCTGAAAGAAACGGACGCCTTCCGCCGCCCGGAGCGCTTTGCCTC
This sequence comes from Gammaproteobacteria bacterium, assembly GCA_028817305.1. Classification (GTDB taxonomy): domain Bacteria; phylum Pseudomonadota; class Gammaproteobacteria; order Porifericomitales; family Porifericomitaceae; genus Porifericomes; species Porifericomes azotivorans. The sequence continues at coordinate 7,572 of JAPPPX010000154.1, forward strand.
TCTGCAAACGGCCCTGGCGGCGCAGGGCGGCGCAAGCGCAGGCAAGACGGGAAAGACGGCGCTGCGCCGCCTGGAGGCACTGAAAAAGGCGCGGCAGGCGGCGCAAGCGATAGACGTTGCCGCCCTCAGCGCCCAGGGGTTGGAGGGCGCCGCCCTGGGGCGCGCCCTGGACGCGCGGCGCCTGGAGGCGGTACGGGAAGCCCTGTCCGCCCGCCCCGGCGGCCAGCCAAACCCCGCACCGGGCATGTAACCGGCGGTCTCGTACACCAGTCCTGCGCCGATTGCTGCAAGCCGTTACGTAATCGAAGGGAAGAAAAGCGGTTCTTACGCACCACTCCCCCCTTGAGGGGGAGTCGGCAAGACGAGGGCGCCAGCCCGATGTCGCGCCGGTGGGGGGAGCATCGAAAGCGCCTCCATCGCCCCACCGTCCAGGGCAACCGCAAGGGCCG
>JAPPPX010000163.1 GCA_028817305.1 Gammaproteobacteria bacterium
TCAGGAAGGGGCGAGCCGTCAGGCTCTGCAATGTGCGCGTTCCGCGCTCTATTTGCGCTGGATTCCTGCTTTCGCAGGAATGGCGAGGAGAAGATGCGTACTGGGATACGTTTTAATCAGAGTATCCTTGTTCATTTGGAGGCGGATTTGCGTCAGACGATTGCCTGGGCGACTGAGCATGGGCAGCGTTGGGCGTTCACACTTTCCAATGCCGGCTCTTATCGTTTCCAGGACCGGTGCGACTTGGCGCAATTAGGCGAGATTAACTGGAACGCCGTGCAAACCTACGATGGCTGGGGGGAAACCCCCGACATTAAGGAAGGCAAGCAGGCGGAATTTTTAGAGGATGCGGCCGCTTTTCTGGCAAAGCACTCCGCAACGCATAAGCACTTCGACCGGGTTGTGGAACTGGTGGCTGGCTTTGAATCTCCGCGTGGTCTGGAGTTGTTGTCCAAGGTGCACTGGATTGCCTGCAAGCAACGGGCAAAAACCATGGACGCTATCGCCGAGCGTGTTTATGCTTGGAACGAGGGGAAAAAGCGGGTTCCTCAATGGCAGATAGGGATTGCGGCCGAAGCGCTGTCTAACAAGGGGTGGATGAATGTCCCCGGCGGGATGGATAGGTGGCTGTCGCAATATCCCCGATGAGCGGCCAATCCTCCGACATCATCGAGGAAAAACTCGCCCGGTTGCGAGATGTCGTTCCCGAGGCGTTTGCCGAGGGGCGGCTGGACTGGGAAAAGTTGCGCGTTGCGCTGGGGGGTGGCGAGTTTGAGGATGAGCGTTATCATCTGAGTTGGGCCGGCAAGGCCGGCGTCTTTCGCGTCCTGCAATCCCCGACCGCGGCCACGCTGGCGCCCTGTCGCGGCGAATCGCAGGATTTCGACAACGCGCGGCACCTGTTCATCGAGGGCGAGAACCTGGAGGCGCTCAAGATTCTGCAAAGATCCTACTTCGGCAAAATCAAGGCGATCTATATAGACCCGCCCTACAACACCGGCAACGACCATTTTGTTTATTCCGACCGCTTTGCCGAGCGTAAAAAAGATTATCTGAGGCGCACCGGCGGCCGCGACGCGCGGGGGCGCATGACCCGCGAGGGCTCGTTGCGCAAAAACAGCAGGGAAAACGGGCACTACCATTCCAACTGGCTGAGCATGATCTACCCGCGCCTGTTTCTGGCGCGCAACCTGCTGCGCGAGGACGGCGTGTTCTTCGTTTCCATTGACGACAACGAGGCGTACAACCTGCGCATGGCGATGAACGAGATCTTCGGGGAGGAAAATTTTATTTCGGATTTTGCGGTGATACGGGCCGAAGGAGGGGGGTTGGCGAAGCAGGTGATCCGGGGCCACGATTATCTGCTGGCATACGCCAGGGACATCACGCGGTTCAATCCCTTGAAGCGGCCCAAGGACATCCGGGGCCGCATCATCAAAGAAAACGGCGCGCAGTATTGGCTGGAGGAAGACTGGCTGCGCAAGGAATTCGGCAAGTACGGAACCTGTTATTACGAGGAAATCGAGGAGTGCAAGGGGCGGGCAAAGAAGCAGGAGATAGACGACGGGATTCGCGGCGGCATTTACCGCTTAATCGAGAAGCGAAACGGCAAGCATGTTGTCGCCCGTCTCAGGGCTTTGGCGGAGGACGGTTCCAAGTTTTACAGCATTCTGAAGCATCTGTCCGCCGACGGGATCAGAGATCTGGCGGCTGTGGGCATGAACGAATATTTCGACTACCCCAAACCGGTTTCGCTGTTGCGGGAATTGATTTTGGGGGCAACGTTCCACAGCAAAAATGACGGCGACATCGTCCTGGATTTCTTCGCCGGTTCCGGCACCGCGGCCCACGCCGTGCTGGAGCTGAACAAACAGGACGGCGGCAACCGCAGATTCATCTGCGTGCAGATGCCGGAACCGTGCGGCGAGAAAAGCGCGGCGCGCAAGGCCGGCTACCGAACCATCGCCGACATCGGCAAGGAGCGCATCCGCCGGGTGATAAAAAACGGACGATTGAACGCCGGCTTCAAAGTCTTCAAATTGCGCGAGTCCAACTTCAAACAATGGCGCGGCGATGCGCAAAACGCGGCCGAACTGGCGGCGCAGATGAAACTGCACACCGACTCGGTGGTGGACGGGGCGCAGACGGAGGACATCCTCTATGAACTGCTGCTGAAAAGCGGCGTCTCCCTGACCGCCCCCATGCAAGACAAAGGCGGCTGGTGGCTGGTGGACGATGGCGAGGCGAAAATCGCCGTCGCTTTGGAGCGCATAGACAGCCAAACCATAGACGCCATCATGGCCGCCAAACCGGCCAATGCGATTACGCTGGACCGGCTGTTCCAGAACAACGACCAACTGAAAACCAACACCGTACTGCAAATGGAGGATGCGGGGGTGGGGTTTGAGGTGGTATAGTCGCGCCCGATGAGCGCAATGAGAGGTGGCACGATGAAAAAATCAAAGCAAGTTTCCAAACCCCCGGCAGGCGGGCAATCCCGCCCGTTGCCGAATCCCGGCAATTTCTGGGAATCGCCAACGTTGGAGGAATTGGCGCGCATACAAGGCGTGAAGCCGATGAAGGATGTACGCGAACTTTTCGGCACCTGGCCCGGTGAGCCGGATGACGGGTTTGAGGAAGCGATTGACCGGCTTCGTCATCCGGAGAGATACCAAGAAGAGCAGAAGTGAAACTCCACTTCAACCCCAACCAAAAAACCAACTGGACGCCATCAACGCCGTG
>JAPPPX010000190.1 GCA_028817305.1 Gammaproteobacteria bacterium
GCCGGCAATTACGTCGTCGGACGGTTGCAGGCCGGCGCCGACCACGGTAAAGCTCAGCGAGTCGCCCTCGTTCGCGCTCGGTGTTTCGCTGATGGAAAAGAAGGGCACGTCGCTGGCCTCGATGGTGCCGGCGGCCGTGTTGGCGGCGGCGTCGGGCGCGATGTTGGGGCCGCCGGACACCGTGAGGGTGACGGCGAAGCTCTCGCTGTTTTCCGAGCTCGCGTCGTCGAAGGTGTGGATGACGCAGTGCTGGGGCGTCGCGTAATCGCGCGCGGTGAACAGCAACGCAGGGGCGGGGAAGTCCGCGGATGGCGCGGAGGCGCCGCTGCTGTCGCGGAAATCGCCTGCCGTGGCGGGCATGGCGCCGGCGCCGGACACGGTGCAGGTGGCCGTGACCGGGAAGATGGGCGCCACGCCGCGGCCGACCACGGCAAAACTCAGCGAGCCGCCCTCTGCCGCCCCCGGCGCGCCGGAGATGCGGAAGTTGGTGTCAGAGTCAACGATTATGGTGGAAAGACTGTCTTCTCCGTCCGCGACCGTGCCGTCGCCGGAAACGATGCTCAGAGTCACCTTAAACCCCTCGGTGCTTTCCACGGCGTCATCGTCACGGATGAGAATGGTGCAAAGCTGCCCCGTTTGGTAGTTGGACGGGGTGAAAGTAAGCGTTTGCACAGGGAACGAGGATAGAACCGTGCGGCCCACGGGGTCGAGCAAATCGGCGGGCGTAATCCCGGCAGCGCCGTCCACGGCGTTGGGATCGGCGGCCACCGTGCAGGACGCCACCACGTTGCCGCCGGGCTGGGCGCCGCTTCCGATAACGGTGTATGGCACTTCTTGGGCAGGTCCCTCCGTGATCTGCGTGGCGCGGCCGGCCAGGGTGCCGCTGAGGCGGATTGCGAAAGTCGCTTGCGCATAGACCGTGCCCGGCAGTGCCGCCGCCGCCAATGCAGCGAGACAGGCCGCGAGACAGGACCGGCGCCACAGGGCGCGGGGGCGCGCCGGCGTTTTCGGCGTCTGGCCCGCCTCCAGTCCCGCCCCATATTCGGCGAGGCGGGGAGGACAAGGCATGGCCCCCGCCGATGCGGGATGCGAGCCGCGGGCGCATGGCGCCGGGGATTCGGGGGGCGGCGGTCGGGGTTCGTTGCGGAAGGTTTCGTACGGGCCGGTACGGGCCGATTTCGTACGATTGCGGGCGGCGCGGCTGCGGGCGGCAAGCCCCGTCGAAGCAAATTCGCCGCCATCGCAAGCACGGGCATTCGTGATTATAGGGTGCGGCATGCTTTTTCCTTGGTAACGGTTAGGTAAGGTATTCTACAGGATTGCGCGGGGAATTGCAAAGAACCGCGACGCCTGAACCATGGGCGGATGCAAGTGTTTTGCCGCCCCCTGGATAAGGCCCGGACTGTGCAGCCGCCTGCGAACGAAGATGATTATCAGCCGTTACCTGTACCGCGAGATCGGCGCCAGGATGGTGTGGCTGCTGCTGCTGCTGCTGCTGCTGACCAATGCGTACCTGCTGGCGCGCTTTACCTCCTCCAGCGCGGCGGCCGGCATCCCGGTGTCGCTGCTGTTCGACGTGATGCGCCTGAAACTCGTGACCTATTTCCCGGAGTTGCTGTCCCTGTCCATGTTTCTGGCGCTGCTGAGCTGCTACGCGCGGCTGACGCACGACCGAGAATTGCCGGTCATGGCGGGCAGCGGTCTGGGGCTGGGCTATCACCTGCGGCTCAGCCTGCTGGCGGCCCTGCCCGCGGCCCTGCTGGCGGCCTGCTGCGCGTGGCTGCTTGCGCCCCGGGCGGAGGCGGCATACGCAGAGCTGCTGGCGCGCCTGCAACGGACGGACGCGCTGGCCTGGCTGTCCGCCCGGCAGTTCCATGCCCTGGGGCAGGGACGGGGAACGGTCTATATCGAGGCGGCGGCGGAGGGGCGATTGAGCGGCGTCTATTATTACTTTGCGGCGCCGGGATCGCGGCGGGGCCTGCTCGTTGCGCGGCGGGCGTCTTTTGAGGAGGACGCGGCCGGCCGCCGCCTGGTCCGCTTTGAGGACGGCACGCGCTACGATCTGGACCCGCGCCGGCTGGCGCACAAGCGGACCCGTTTCCGCAGTTACCGCATTCAGGTGCCGCAGCGCGCGGCGATAGCGAAGAAGCGCGAAGAAGAGTCCATGTCGCTGCGACAACTATGGCAGCGCGGCACGGCGCGGCACCTGGCCGAATTGCAGCGGCGCGCCTCGCAGGTGGTCGCCTGTCTGCTGCTGGCGCCGTTTGCCGTGTTGCTGCAGCCGCGCATGCCTTATACGCGGCGCCGCTACGGCACGCTGCTGTTGGGGATCGGCGTTTACCTGCTCTACTACAACCTGATGGAATTGTCCCACGCGCTGCTGGCGCGCGGGCGCATCCCGCCGCCGCTAGGCTGGGGCGGGGCGCACCTGTTGGCGCTGGCGGCCTTGCTGGCCCTGGCGTACCGCCGGCGCCGGCCGGGCCCGGCGGCCGGGAGTCCGCGCCAGTGAAGATCCTGGCGCGCTACCTGGCGGCCAGTCTGGGCGCCGGCGTGCTCGCGGTGCTCTTTCTGTTGACGGGGCTGTTCGCCCTGTTCGATTTGGCGAATGAATTGGGCGACGTGGGCCGGGGGCATTACGGCTTGTATGGCGCGCTGGCCCATGTGCTGTTCAGCGTGCCCGGCTTCGTCCACGAGTTGTTTCCGGTCTGCGTCGTCGTCGGCGCGGTCCTGGCCCTGGCGCTGCTGGGGCGCGGCAACGAGCTGCTGGCCTTGTCGGGTTACGGCTTGTCCCGCCGCGCTTGCGCCTTGCTGTTGCTCCGCTCCGCGGGGTTGCCGCTGGCCGCGCTCGCGGTGCTGAACGGCGAACTGCTGGCGCCCTTCGCCGAACGCACGGCGCGGGAAATCCGTGCCCATGCGGCGGGCCGGGATCTGCACTCCTGGCTCGGCGGAGAACTTTGGCTGCGGACCGGGAATACGCATGTGCATATCGGGCAGGTGGTCTCGGCGGGGCATATCCGGGACGTGACGCTGTATCGCTACGGCGCCGGGCAGGGCTTGCAGGAAATGGTCCGGGCCCGGCGCGGCTGGCGCAAGCCGTCGCATTGGTTGCTGGAGGAGGTGGAGACGGTGCGCTTCTCTGCCGCCGGCGCCTCGCGGGAGACGCAGGCGGCGCGGCAATGGCGGCTGTCCGTTTCCCTGGAGACGCTGGGCAGTACCGAGGTCCCGGCCCGGTTCCTGCCCATGACGGTGCTGTTCGACTACGCGAGGTATCTGGCGGCCAACCGGCAATCCAGCCCCCCGCACGAGTTTGCCTTGTGGTCGCGGCTGTTGCAGCCGGGCGTTATCCTGGTCATGGTCCTGCTGAGCCTGCCCCTGGCGCGCCTGGAATTGCCCGGCTTCGACGTGGCGGGCAAAGTGCTGGCCGCCGCCTTCGCGGGCATCGGCTACCAGGTGCTGGCGCGCGCCGCCTACCGGGTCGGCACGAGTTACGGGTTGCAGCCGGCGCTGCTCGCCGCGCTGCCTTTGGCGTTGTTAGCGGTCTTCTGCCTGGCGCTGTTCCGGCGCATGCGCTGAAGCCGCGGGCGGCCGCAGGCCGGCCTCTTGCAGGCGCGCCGGCCAGGGGAATCCCGGGTCTCCCAGGGCGAGAAAACGGGGGTTCTCCAGGCTGGGTTGCGTGTTGTAGCGCAGGGGGCGCAGGCGGAAGTCCACCAGCAGCCCGCCGGCTTGTTCCAGGATGCACTGCGCCGCCGCCGTGTCCCATTCGCAGGTTTTGCCGAACTGGGGATAGATGTCCGCCCGCCCGGCCGCCACCCGGCAGACCTTCAGGGAGCTGCCCATGGGCTCGATGCGCGTCCCCGTTCCCAGCCCCCGCAGGAATGCGTTCAGCCGTCGGTTGCGGCGGCTGCGGCTGCAGGCGACGCGCAGCCCCGCCGCCTGCGCGCGGCGGGTTTCGAGCCGGCGCGGCGGCCGGGCGCGGTCCCGTTCGTGCGCGCCCAGGCCCCGGGCGGCGTAGTAACAGGCGCCCGTGGCCGGGGCGTGGATCACCCCCAGTACCGGCGCATGCCCCTCGATCAGCGCGATGTTGACGGTGAATTCCGGCCGCCCGCGGATGAATTCCCGGGTCCCGTCAATGGGATCGATTAGCCAGTAGCGCGGCCATTTGCCGCGCTCGCGGAACGGGGGCGGGGCGGCCTCTTCGGAGAGCGCCGGCAGCCGACTGCATGAGGACAGCGCGCCGCAGATGTGTTGGTGGACGTCCAGGTCGGCCTGGGTCACGGGGGTGCCGTCGGCCTTTTGGCGGACCGCGAGGCGGGTCTGGAACAGCCGCATGGCCCGTTGCGCCGCCGCGGCGGCGATCTCGCACACCGCAGCCAGCGCCCGCTCCGGCGGGGCGCCGTCTATGAGCACGGTCGCGCCTCCGGGGGCGGTGTCAGGCCCGGCGCGCCAGGATCAGGTCGTAGATTCGTTTGCCCTCTCTCCTCGCGGCGGTTTCGTAACGGGTCAGCGGGCGCCAGCGCGGCCGCGGCGCCGTGCGCCCCTCTCCCGCCAGGTTGGCCAGGGCGGCGTTGCGGCGCAGGCAGTCCAGGATCTGCAGGAGGTAATCTCTCCAGTCCGTGGCGATGAAGATGCGTCCGCGCGGTTTCAGCCGACTTGCCAGCAGGGCAAGGAAGCCGTCGTTTATCAGCCGGCGCTTGCGATGGCGTTTTTTGGGCCAGGGATCCGGGAACAGCAGCAAAACCATGTCCAGCGATTCTTCCGGGAGTTGCCGCTCCAGAACTTCCACGATGTCGCGGCAGATCAGCCGCACGTTGCCAAGGCGCTGTGCCGCCAGCCGGCGCAGCAGGCTGCCGGCGCCGGGGCGATAGACTTCGACGGCGATGCAGTCGCCGTCCGGGTGCTCGCGGGCCAGGGCCAGGGTCGTGTCTCCGTTGCCGCAGCCGATATCCAGGAGCCGCGGCGCGCAACGGCCGAATACCCGGTCCAGCGACAAGGGGTGGGGCGAGAAGTCGAGACCGTAGTCTTGCCATAGCAGCCGCAGGGCGCGCTCTTGCGCCGGGGTTATGCGCCCCTCGCGGCGCGCGTAGCTGCGGATGGCCGGCGCCGCCCGGGCGGGGGACAGGCCCCCGTTTGCGTACTCAGCGATGGAACAGTCCTTCCCGGGGCGAGGAGGGCGCGGCGGCGTCGCGGCGCGGTATGCGTCCGGCGCGGAAGGCCTCGCGCCCGGCCGCCACCGCCTTGCGCATGGCGGCCGCCATCAGCGTGGGAGAGCGGGCGCCCGCGATCGCGGTGTTCATCAGTACGCCGTCGCAGCCGAGCTCCATGGCGATGGCCGCGTCCGAGGCGGTCCCCACGCCGGCGTCCACCAGGACCGGGACCGAGGCGGCGGCGACGATGACGGAGAGGTTGTGCCGGTTGAGAATCCCCAGGCCGGAACCGATGGGGGCGGCGAGGGGCATGATCGCCGCGCATCCCGCCTCCTCCAGCCGTTTGGCCGCCACCGGGTCGTCGTTGGTGTATGCCATGACCGCAAAGCCCTCCTGGAGCAGCAGGGGCACGGCCTTCAGGGTTTCGGCCACGTCCGGCAGCAGGCTTCGTTCGTCGCCCATGACTTCGAGTTTGACCAGGGTGCCCCGGCCGCCCAGCAGCTCGCGGGCCAGCAGGCAGGTTCGCAAGGCGGCTGCGGCGTCGAAACAGCCGGCGGTGTTGGGCAGGATGGTGTATTTTTCCGGGGATATGCAATCCAGCAGCTTCGCCGCGCCCGCCTTGCCTGCCCCGCCGCCGATATTGGCGCGCCGGATCGCCACGGTCACGATCTCCGCCCCGCTGGCTTCGATCGCCTGCCTGGCCTGTTCCAGATCGCGATATTTGCCCGTGCCCACCAGCAGCCGGGAACGGTAACGCCGCTCTCCGATGACCAGGGGATCGGCGCTGCCGGGGGGCGCCTGTGTCGGCACGGGCGCCTGCGCTCGCACCTCAGCCGCCACCGACGGCCTGGACGATCTCGACCCGGTCTCCCGGTTTTAACCGCCGCCCGGGAAACCGGCTCGCGGATACGATCTGTCCGTTGATCTCAATGGCGAATCTGCCGGCGAGCGCCAGTTCCGACAGCAGCGAGGCGACGGTGTCGCCCCGCCGCACCGGAAACGCCTTGCCGTTGAGCAGGATGTCTCCCCCGCCGCTGTGCCCGGTACTGCCGGCCATCGCGGGGCGCTAGCGCTTCCTGGAGTTGCGGCGCAGATGGACGCACAGGCCCTCGCGCGCCAGGTAGCACTTCAGTTTGGACTTGTTCATTCGAATCATGGCTTCTACATCCTGCTGGATTTCCGCCATGAATTTGTCGCCGTGCGCAGGGTCGTGATGAAACAGGAACAGGACTTTGGCGTTCGCGTCCAGCGCCGATTGAACGGTGTCCAGGTAGCAGGAGTGCCCCCACCCCTGCTTCTTCTCGTACTCGTCCAGGGTGTATTGCGCGTCGTGGATCATGATGTCCACGTCTTTGAACAGCTCCTGGTCGGATTCGTATTCCTCCTGCTTCATCATGTCGTAGTAAGTCCGCTCCTGGTCGTTCAGGTTCTTGGATTGCTGAATCACCGTCTTCTCCAGAAACATGCACTCGTTGTCGGGGGCGTATGCGATCGTGCGGTCGAGGGTCTCGATTCGGTAGCCGTAGGTGGCGCCCGGGTGGTGCACGTTGCAGTACTGAATCTTCATGGGGCCGTAGGCGAACTCGTTGCTCTCGTAGGTGCGGTACCTGATTTTGGCGAGCCAGGTTTCGGTGCCGACCGGGAAGAAGGGGGAGCTCATCTGAGTGCTCACGGCGTTCTTCACGTCCTTCTCCGTGTCTCCGGGACCGAAGATCGTGATGCTCCACTCCGGCGAAAAGGCAGGGACAAAAAAGGGCAGGCCACAGATGTGATCCCAATGGTAATGGCTCAGGACGATGAACAGTTTGCGGATCTCGTCCTGCCGCATCAGCAGGTTCCCCAACGGGATGATGCCCGTGCCCGCGTCGCACAGCAGGATATGGTCGTCCACGCGGATCTCTACGCAGGAGGTGTTCCCTCCCACCTTCATATGGGTGGTGTAGGGCGCCGCGTAGGAACCGCGCACGCCCCAGAAACGCAGATAGGCCTTTCCCATCAGGTATCGTTCTTTTCGGCTTGGTTGCCGGCCTGCTCCCCGGCCTGCTCCAGGGTGTCCAGCACGACCGTCCTGATCTGCTGCATGGAGAAGGGCTTGACCAGGAATTCCAGCACGTTCAGCTCTTTGGCGATCAGGCGGTCCTGCATATAGTCTTTCGAACTGATTACGATCACGGGTATGTTCTCGTTGCGAGGGTTTTTGCGGCACTCCCGGAGCAGGGAGAAGCCGCCCTTGCCCGGCATCTTGGTGCTGATCAAGAGCAGGTTGGGCGTGTGTTGCTCCAGGTATTCGAGCACCGCCCGGGGCTCGTGCAGGAAAACGAATTCCACGTCCGCCCCTGCCAGGGCTTCCTGGAACATCGAGCACATCGCTTTGCTGCTCTCCGCAAGCGCAATCGTGGGCTGTGCGGGATTCGTCTGGTTCACTTAGGGCGCCTTGCCGAATTTCCGAATGATCTTTCCCGTCAGGTGGTCGGGCCAAGGAATACCTGGGCCCATTCTATCACAAGTCAGGGCGTATAAGTGCGGACAGACCGCTGGGGTTTGGTTTTCCGGCCCCGGATTCCCGCCGCCGCGCCAGCCGGGGGCAGGGGGAAGACGGGCCGGGGTGCCCTCCCCATGACCCCGCAACGGCAGGGATGTTGCGCGGGCATTG
>JAPPPX010000134.1 GCA_028817305.1 Gammaproteobacteria bacterium
CCCTCGCTCCGCCCTGAAGGAGCGCGAAGCGCGCGCTTTATACGCTGGATTCCCGCCCCTGTTCCAGCCAGGGGCAAGCTCTGCGCGGGAATGGCGAGGTGGGGGCATGGGAATGGCAGAGTAGGCTTTATTCGCTGGATGCCCATAGGGTTTTTACACAGCCTGATGCGCGGGAATGGCGGCTCGAGATTGCGTAACGGCTTGCAATTATTGGCGGATCGAGAGCCGCTGCATCCGGCCGTACAAAGTGGTGCGGTTGATGCCCAAAATACGGGCGGCGCGGCTGAGATTGCCCGCCGCGATGTCCAGAGCCATCAGAATGCAGCGGCGCTCCAGGTCTCCCAGGAAATCCTCCAGACGGAAATCTCCCCGCAACAGACGCGCCCGGAGTTCCGTCTCGTCCGGGACGCCGGGGGGGGGGCCGGCCGGGGCAGGTATGCCCCGCTCTTGCGGCGGCTCCAGTTCCGCCCGCAACTTCCCGGCGTCCACCTCGGCGCCGGGATACTTGGCGCTGAGGCGAATGACGATATTCCGCAGTTCCCGGACGTTGCCGGGGAAGGCGTACCCTCCCAGCATCCGGCGCGCCTCCCCGCTCAACGTGACGCCCGGCGCGTAGATGCCGCGGAAACGTTCGAACAGCAACAGCGCATCCTCCTGACGCTCGCGCAGGGGCGGGACGCCCAGCTTCAGAACGCTCAGCCGGTGGTAGAGGTCCAGCCGGAAACGTCCCATCTTCACTTCTTCGCGCAAGTCGCGGTTGGTGGAGGCAAGGATGCGGGCCTGCAAGCGGCGGGGCACGGTCTCCCCAAGACGGTAATATTCGCCGTCGTCGAGCACCCGCAGGAGCTTTGCCTGCAATGCCAGGGGGAGTTCGCCGATTTCGTCGAACAGCAGGCTGCCGGCAGCGGCGCCCAGGAAGCCCTCGCGGGCCTCGCTCGCCCCGGTGAACGCGCCGCGGGCATGGCCGAACAACTGCGACTCCAGCAACTCTCCCGGCAGGGCGGCACAGTTCAGTTTGAGATACTGTTGCCGCGCGCGCCCGCTCCACCGGTGCAGGCAGCGCGCCACAAGTTCCTTGCCCGTCCCCGACTCGCCTTCGATCAAGACGGGGTGCGGGGTGTCGGAGAATTGCCGAATCCGATCGCGCAAGGCGGAGAGCGCCGGACTGTCGCCCAGCAACTCTTCTTCCGTACCGGCGCGTTCCCGGCGCCCGCGCTCGGCCTCGAGGATCATGCATTGGTGTTGCAGGCGGGTGCGCAACAACCGCAGATCGCAGGGCTTGGGAATGAAGTCCACCGCCCCGAGCGTCAGCGCCCGGCGGATATGGGAGCGGTCCCCCTGCCCGGACAGGATCAGAATCTTCATGTCGCGGTCGAAGGCCAGCAACTCGCGGATCAACCGAAAGCCCTCGTCAGGAATATGCGGCGCCGGCGGCAAACCCAGATCCAGCAGGACCAGCATGGGAGGCCGCGAGCCGCGACCCAGCAACGCCAGGGTTTGCTTGCGGTCCCGGGCCGTCAGCAGCTGGTATTCCTCCCGCAACGCCAGGGAGAAGGAATCCAGGATCAGGGGGTCGTCGTCCACCAGCAACAACGGCGGTTTGCCGGGCGCCCCGGGCGCCGCCCGTCCCCCGGTCCCGGCGGGGCTCATGCCGGAATGCGTGTCGGCAAGAATAGTGGGTCCGCCAGGACTCGAACCTGGGACCAACCGATTATGAGTCGGTGGCTCTAACCAACTGAGCTACGGACCCCCCGCCCAGTGCCGCGAGTCCGGCCCGAGCGCTTGTCCGAACCCGCCGAAGAATCGTTGAAAAAGGACCGCAGCCGCTCGGAATATTCGGGGGTTTTCTCCAGCTTGCGCAGGGCCTTGGCCTCGATCTGGCGAATCCGCTCGCGCGTGACGTTGAATTGCTTCCCCACTTCTTCCAGGGTGTGATCGGTGCCCATGTCCAGACCGAAACGCATCCGCAACACCTTTGCCTCGCGGGGCGCCAGGTTGGCAAGAGTCTCCCGGATCACATCGTACAGGCTGGATTTGATCGTTGACTCGTCCGGGGATTCGACGCTGCGGTCTTCTATGAAATCCCCCAGCCGCGAGTCTTCCTCGTCGCCGACCGGGGTTTCGGTGGAGATCGGCTCCTTGGAGATATTCAGCACCTTCCGGATCTTCTCCTCGGGCATATCCATGCGCTCGGCGAGTTCGCTCGGCACCGGCTCGCGCCCCTTCTCCTGCAGGATCTGCCGGGAATAACGATTGAGCTTGTTGATCGTCTCGATCATGTGCACCGGGATGCGAATCGTGCGCGCCTGGTCGGCAATGGAGCGGGTAATCGCCTGCCGAATCCACCAGGTGGCGTAGGTGGAAAACTTGTATCCCCGGCGGTACTCGAACTTGTCCACCGCCTTCATGAGGCCGATGTTGCCCTCCTGGATCAAATCCAGGAAGAGCAGCCCGCGCTTGGTGTATTTCTTGGCGATGGAGATCACCAGCCGAAGATTCGCCTCCACCATCTCCTTTTTGGCGCGGTTGGTCTTCGCGCTGCCCATGGCCAGCCTCTTGTTGACCTCCTTGATCTCGGCGATCGAAAGGCACTTGCCCTCCAATTGCAGGGCAATCTTCTTCTGGGCGCGCTCGATCTCCGGGCGCAACTCCGCCAGCGCGGCCGCGTAGGGCTTGCCGGAGTTGCCGATGCGGCGGCACCAGCCCAGATCGGTCTCATGACCCTCGAATGCAGCGATAAATTCCCCGCGCGGCATCCGCGCCCGCTTGACGCAGAGCTGCATGATGGCGCGTTCCCACCGGCGTATCTTGTCCACCGTGGCGCCTGCATCTTTCACCAGCCGATTCACGAACTTGGGGGCCAGCCGCAGGGACAGGAAGCGCTCTTCCAGCGCCTTGCGCAAGGCGACGGTCCGCGGCTTGGTCCAACCGTTGCGCTTGATCGAGTTGACGATCCGCTTGTGCAAGGAGGCGATCTCCTTGATCTGGGATTGCAGCTCCTTGGTAGGAACACAGCTCGGATTGCCATTGCTGACCTCTATCACCATGGCGCTGGTCGGCTTCCCGTCCACGAGCAGGTTGACGATGATCTCGCTGAGCTTGCTCTGCCCGGACTCCACGGCGGCATACTCCCGCAACAGGGTATCTACGGTCGGGGGATAATCGCACAGGGCGGACAACATCTTGTTGATCCCGCTCTCGATCCGCTTGGCCAACTCGATCTCCCCCTGGCGGGTCAGCAGATTGATGACGCCCATCTCGCGCATGTACATGCGCATGGGGTCGGTAGTGCGGGCCAAATCGTTATCCGCGGTCGCCAGCGGGGTGCTCGCCGGGGGCGTATCCGCCACATCCCCGGCCCGGGGGCCTTCTTCCAGCAACGCCCCCAAATCGGGCGGCGCCTCGTACACGACAATACCTATCTCGATAATGGTGTTAATGATGTCTTCGATCTGCTCGGGCTCGACGATATCCTCCGACAGGTAGTCGTTGACCTCGTGATAGGTCAGAAATCCTTGTTCTTTGCCCTTGGCGATTAAAAGCTTGAGTTGGGACTGCTCTTCGGCGTTGCCGACACTCTCGAACTGATCTTGTTGCATTGGCTAAAGAAACCTCCTGATAAACGAGGCAGCGCCTCTTCCAGCAGGCGGGGCCGCCTGGCAAAAAGGCCTGCATAAACCTTCCAATTATTACAGATAACGACGTTAAACTCAAATAGGCGGTTGCCGAGCCCAGCCGTTACGCAATCGCAGGCAAGAAAAGCGGCTCTCTATATATATTCCGCTTTCCCCTCATTTTTCCCATCACTCCCCCCTGGAGGGGGAGTCGGCAAGACGAGGGCGGAGCCCGAAGTCGCGCCGGTGGGGGGCATAGCGGCGCCTCCTTCCCCCCAGCGGACACGGAAATCGCAACCGCCGCTTCTCCCCCTCCAGGGGGAGCGATGCGCGGGAATGACGGGAAAGGGGGCCGCCATATGCGCCGGACCGCCGCGGCAACTTGACACAACGGGGGGGCGGTACCGACAATCCTACGCCCGCGCGCCATGCCCGCGCGCCAGGCTATGTAGCTCAGCCGGTTAGAGCACGGCACTCATAATGCCGGGGTCGGTGGTTCGAGTCCACCCATAGCCACCATTGCCGCCATTGGCCGGAACGGCCGGCAGTCTCCCGCCCCCGCCATACCCCTCGCCGCGCCGGGACCTCAGTCCTGCAGGCGCGCCCAGATCGATTGGAATTCCTTATTGTGCTTCCTGAACAAAGCGAGCAGGTTCGGGTCGAAGTGATTCCGCGCGTCTATGCGGTCGTCTCCCTTGCTCAGGATCCGCAATGCCACGGCATGGCTCAGGGCCGGTTTGTACGAGCGCGGCGAGCGCAACGCGTCGTAAATATCCGCAATCTGGACGATCCGGGCCACCAAGGGTATCTCCTCGCCCTTGATGCCGCGCGGATAGCCGCTGCCGTCCCATCTCTCGTGGTGATTGAGGGCGATTTGCGCCGCCATCTCCAGGCGCGGCACGCCGGAGAGGATCTGGTGGCCATATACGGTGTGGCGGTTGATCTCCTCGCGCTCTTCCGGGGTAAGCAAGCCCTTTTTCTTGAGCACCGAGGCGTCCACGCTCATCTTGCCTACATCGTGCAGCTGCGCGCTATAGCCGATTTGCCGGCATTGATCCTCCGGCAGACCCACCAGCCGGGCAAACTGGGCGCTGTACTCGTTGACCCGGAAGATGTGGTTGCCGGTGTCTTCGTCGTGAATCTCGGAGGCCTTGGAGAGCAGCCGGATGGAGAGCTGGAACGCCTCTTCGGTCTCCTCCTGCAACGAGGAGATGCGGTCCCGGTGTTCCGCGATTTCGATGTTGCGCGCGCGCAATCTCCGGTTCTTTTTGCGGATCTGTTCCAGCATGTTGGCGCGTTCGACGAAGTGGCCGATGATCGCGGATACGTTAACCATCAAATTCCTGGCGTCCCGGTCAAAGGGGACAGGCCGCTGCTGCCCCCTGGCGCGGGCGTTGATCAACTGGACGACGCCGATGACGTCGCCCCGCAGATTCCTTAGCGGGAAACAGAGCATGGAGCGGGTGCGGTAGCTTTTATGCTCGTGCGCCGGGTTGAAGCGGTAGGGCCTGTGGCCGGGGATCGCATAGACGTTGCCGATGGTCACGGTGCGCGCCGTATGAGCGACATAGCCGGCGATGGTGCCGGGCCCCACCGGCACGATGAAATCGGCGCGGCGCACCCGCAGGACATCGTTTTGGATGCTGACCGGCTCCAGCCAGGATTGCTTGCCGCGCTTGCGGACGATGAAGATCGTGCCCGCCTCCGCCCGGCTGATCATTCTGCTTTTATACAGAATGCGGTCGAGCAGGCGCCCGACGGACTGCCGGGGCTGCGTCTCGATGAATCTCAGGAAATCGAGCACGGCATGCGACTCCCGGGCCGTCGCGGCGCGCGTCTGTGTCTGCCTTGCCGGCATTACGATGCCTGCCCTGCCGCCCGGGGCGGGGAAAGACGCCGCGGGCAATATCCAGCATCGGCGGGTTGCCGTCTCATGGGTCGCCTCCGTCCGGAAACGGCCCCGGTTGCCGGGGCGGTTTCCGCATCGTTATTGCATACAGCATACACCATGCCGGCGCTCGAAATGCCTGCCCTGCGCCTCCCGGCGGGCGCCGGTCACCGCCGGCGCCGCCAAAGGGTGCCCCCCGGACCGTCCTGCAGAACGACTCCCATCTCCCGCAACTCTTCGCGCACCGCGTCCGCCTTGCGGAAGTTGCCGCTGTGGCGGGCGCTGTCGCGCAGGGCCAACAGCCGCTCGATCTTCGCCTCGTCTATGGACTCGGTGTCGGCGGCGAACCAGGCCTCCGGGTCCTGTCGCAACAGACCGAGCAATTCGCCGGCGGCGCGAATGGAAGCCGCCTCCCGCGCCCGCGTTGCGGCGTCGGTATCGGAATTCAAACGACGGGCCGCCTGTTGCAGGGCGCGCAACGCCAGCGGGGTGTTCAGATCGTCGGCCAGCGCCGCCAGAAATCCTTCAGGAAGCGGCGCCGCGGCCGCGGCTTCCTCCGCGGGCCCCGGCGCCATCCCCGGCGCCGCGCGGCGCAATGCCTGGTAAAGCCGGTCCAGGTTGCGACCGGCCAACTCCGTCGCCTCCGGCGTCCAATCCAGGGGACTGCGGTAATGCGTATTGAGCAGCGTGTAGCGCGCCGCCTCCGCCGGCATTTCGCGCAACACCTCCCGCAACAGCAATATGTTGCCCAAAGATTTGGACATTTTGCGGCTCTTCGTCCGTACCAGGCCATTGTGCACCCAGTAGCGGCAAAATTCCCTGCCGTCGTGGGCGCAGGAGCTCTGGGCGATCTCGTTCTCGTGGTGCGGGAACACCAGATCCTGCCCGCCGCCATGAATGTCTATCGTCTCCCCAAGATGGGCGGCGACAAGGGCGGAGCACTCGATATGCCAGCCCGGACGCCCGCGTCCCCAGGGGCTCTCCCAGGCGGCCTGGCCGGAAGCCGCGGGCTTCCACAGTACGAAGTCCGCCGGATCCCGCTTGAAAGGGGCGACCTCCACCCGGGCGCCGGCAATCATGTCCCCGCGGTCGCGGCCGGACAAACGGCCGTATTCCGGGAACCCGGGCACGTGAAACAAGACGTGGCCCTGCGCTTGGTAGGCATGCCCGCGGGAGAGCAGCCGCTCGATCATGCCGACAATGGCGGGCATGTTCTCCGTGACCCGGGGCTCCTTCACGGGGGGCTCTACTCCCAGCGCCTTCATGTCCTCGCCGTAAATCCGGCTGTAGCGCTCGGCGATCTCCCGAATTGACACCCCCTCCCGTTCCGCCGCCGCATTGATCTTGTCGTCCACATCGGTGACGTTGCGCACGTAGATCACTTCCGCGTAGGACCGCCGGAGCAGACGGTACAGCACGTCGAAAACCACGGCGGCCCGCGCATTGCCGATATGAGGATGGCTGTACACGGTGGGGCCGCATACGTACATCTTGACCCGCCCGGGATGCAACGGCCGAAAACGCTGCTTGCGGCCCTGCAGGGTGTTGAATATCTTTATTTCCACTACGCCATTCCATGACTGCCGCCACCCCCCGGCGATGCCCAGACCGTCCAGACCGTCCAGACCCCCGGCCCTCCCGAAGCGGCCTCCCCCAATCGCCCCCGAACCACGCCGGCGGCACGGAACGGGAGACATTCTAAGGTATCCGGGGACACTTGATAACCGCGGCGCCGCGCTCGCAAGCCCCAACAGGCCGTGCAAAAACCCTGCGGGCATCCAGCGAATAAAGCCCACTCCGCCATTCCCATGTCCCCCACCTCGCCATTCCCGCCCTTTACCTCGCCATTCCTGCGAAAGCAGGAATCCAGCGTATAAAGCGCGCGCTTCGCGCTCCTTCATGACGGCTCGAGGGCGCGGCGGGCGGCCATAAACTCGCGCCGCCGCCCGCCGCCGCCATTGCGCGAATGTGCGCGTACCGCGCTGTATTTGCGCGGGATTCCGGCTTTCGCCGGAATGACAGAAAAAAACAGTCTGTGCAGAAACCCTGCGGGCATCCAGCGAATAAAGCCTACTCCGCCATTCCCATGTCCCCCACCTCGCCATTCCTGCCCTTTACCTCGCCATTCCTGCGAAAGCAGGAATCCAGCGTATAAAGCGCGCGCTTCGCGCTCCTTCATGACGGCTCGAGGGCG